>JAMFTA010000027.1 GCA_026225565.1 Caulobacter sp.
ACGCCAATCTGAAGCCCGAAGTGGCCGACACCTATACAGCCGGGCTGGTGCTGACCCCGCGCTACCTGCGGGGCCTGTTGGTTTCGGTCGACTACTTCAACATCGATGTGGAGGATCTGATCAGCGCCATCCCCGCGCGCCTGATCTATTCCCAGTGCCTGAACGGCGGCAGCGCCTTCTATTGCGACATGATCAAGCGCGACACCGTGGGGAGCCTGGCCAGCACCACCGGCTATATCTCCGACGCCAACGTCAACACCGGCTTTCTGAAGACCTCCGGCATCGATGCAGCGGCCGCCTATCAACTGGACCTCGCCGCCCTCGGCGCCGCCGGCTGGGGCGGGCTGGCGTTCGATTTCAACGGAACCTGGGTGGAGAAACGTCAGGTCTCCCCGGTGCTCAGACAGGTGGCCTATGACTGCGCCGGCCTCTATGGCCCCACCTGCGGCGCCCGGCGCCCCAGTGGCAGCATAACCTGCGCCAGTTGGCAGACCCCGTGGAAGGCGGTCTTGTCGGTTAACTGGCGCTATATCGCCGGCTCCAAGGTCGACATCAACGCCGGCCCGGTTTTCTCCAGCGCCACCGGCGGCAAGACCGATATCGCAGACGCCACAATCCCCGCCTATAGCTACATCGATCTGACGGGAACCCTCGCTGTGACCGACAAGATCGTGCTCAGGTTTGGCGTCAATAATCTCTTCGACAAGGACCCGCCGATCGTCGACAACTTCAACCTCAGCGTCAACGCCCAGTACGGCAACGGCAACACCTTCCCCGCGCTCTACGACACGCTTGGCCGCACCATATTCATGGGACTGAATGCAAGATTCTGATCATCGGCTATCGCTGGGCCGCGCCAGACTAGCCCTCGTCGCAGCCTTATCCCTGACGGCGGCCTTGGCGACGGCGATGGGGGCGGCGGCCGAGACCCAAGACCTGGTCATCCTTCACGACAACGACCTACACGGTCATCTGCACTCCTTCTGCTATGTGGAGACCGGGGTGCGCTCGACTGAGGCGTGTGGGGTCGGGGGCGCCGCGCGGCGGGCGACGCTCATCGCCATCCTTCGCCGCAAGGCGAGGGCGCCGGTGCTGCTGATCGACGCCGGCGACACCAGCACGCGCGGACCCCTGGCCACCCGATACGAGGGGCTGGACGAAGTCGCCGCCATGAACGCCCTCGGCTATGACATGGCGGCCGTGGGCAACAACGAGTTCAAGCTGCGCGACGGCCTGGACAAAGGGGACGCGCCGGCCGCCCAGGCAGCGCTGCAGCGGCTGATCGCAGGCTCTAAATTCCCTTGGCTCTGCGCCAATGTCACCGACGACAACGGCCAACTGCTGGCAGGGGTGAAGCCCTTTGTCGTGCGCAAGGTCGGACGGCTCAGGATCGCCTTCCTTGGCCTCACCACCCTGAAATCGGCGCATTACGCCCAGACCAAGGGCCTGCATTTCCAAGATCCCGTCGAGGCGGCGGCGGTCTGGATTCCCAAGGCCCGCGCCGAGGCCGACGTGGTGATCGCGGTGACCCACCTGGGCGTCGACGGGGACCAGAGGTTGGCCCACCAGACCCATGGTCTTTCCGCCATCGTCGGCGGCGATTCCCACACCTTCCTCTATCAAGAGCTGAACGAGCCGGACCTCGACGGCAAGCGCGTCCCCATCGTGCAGGACGGGGAATTCGGCGCCAACCTCGGCGAACTGAAGCTGCGGTTTTCACGCAGCGGCGACGGCCCGTGGATGCTGGCCGATAGCAACGACCGGCTGGTTCCGGTCAATCAGACCGTCCGGCCAAACCCGAGGGTCGCCGCGATGGTGGAAGGCTACACGGCGCCGCTGGAGGTGCGGGTGGGCGCGCTCCCGCAAATCGCCGCCGACGCGGAGGGGCGCAAGCGCCAAACAGCGGACGTGCTCGCCGCCGCTTGGCGATCCGCAACCGGCGCCGATGTGGGCGTCGAGCCCGATGAGGCGCCCTACGACGCCTTCCGCACTCTCGTGGTGACGCGATACCAGGTGCGAGCGATCCTGCCCTTCCACGAAGACGTCATAACCGCACCCCTGACCGGCGCAGCCTTGCAGGCGCTGCTCGCCGCCAATCCGCGCCCCTTCGTGGGTGCCTTGCACTTGACGCTTCGGACGGAGGATATCGATCCTGCCCGAACCTACAACGTGGCCATGGTCAACGCCGTCACCGAGCTTTTGGGGATCGCGGGCGCCCACGACAGCGGTGTGGAGACCCGCGCCGCTCTGGAGCGGTTCGTGGCGGGGACGGGCGCTGCAGGCCCAACGGCAACTGATCTTCGGCCAGGCGCAGGAGTCCCCTCACCTTCCCAGGTTGGGCCATAAGGGTGCGCCACTCAGCCAGCGCAGTTGAGCCGTTGGCTTTGTAAGGCTCTCGGGTGAGGCGGCGCCGACCATGCTGGCCGTCATCCGATGCAATTACGCTGACAGAGCCTTGCGGGACGTGCTACTTTGAGTGGATGAAGCCTGTCATCGGGCCGTCAATCAGGACTTCGCTAACGACTTGGCCGGCCCGCCGCAAGGCGCCGTAGCGGCCGGCACATCGAAGCAGTTCCGAACTGGAAAGCGGTCGCCCAGCTTACCCACCCCCTTCGCCCTATGGCGCAAAACAGAAACGGAAGCCATGACCAAGCCGCTTTCCGCCGAGACGATCGCAATCGTCAAGTCGACCGCGCCAGCCTTGCAACAGCACGGACTGGCGATCACCCAGCGCATGTACGAGCGCCTGTTTGTCGATCCGGAGATCAAGGCCTTGTTCGACCAGGCTGCCCAGGCCTCCGGCGAGCAGCCCCGCCGGCTGGCCGGAGCCATCCTCGCCTTCGCCCAGAACGTCGATAAGCTCGACGTTCTCGGCCCGGCGATCGAGCGGATCGCCGCGCGCCATGTGGAGACTCATATCAAACCGGCCCATTACCCGGCGGTCGCGAACGCGCTGCTCCCTGCGATCAAGGACGTCCTTGGCGATGCGGCGACGCCTGAGGTGCTCAGCGCCTGGGGCGAAGCCTATTGGTTTTTGGCCGACGTGCTCATCGCGCGCGAGACCGAGATCTACGCCTAATCCTTCCGGGCAGCCCGCCGCCTGCAACGTCGCGCAGCGCAAAGCGCCTAAGCCTCACAGCGGCGCCGTCAGTCCAACGACAAATTCAGCGGAGCTTCGCAGAGCCGGATCGCTTGCCCACCCTCTTGATTGAACGGATGATCCAGCGGGCGCGGCGAGGCCCAGGCCACTGCCGACGGCTTAGGGCTGCGCGGCGGTCGCTGATGGCGGCGACCGTTTGCGGGGCGGCAGGCTGATCCGATCGATGGCCTGGGGATCGTCACGCAGTTTCAGATATAGCAGGCGGCCTATGGGGCTTGGGGTGGGGATCGCCGCCCCCGGAAAGCCTTCGGGAACGGCGATGGCGGCGTGGAAGCTGGGCTCGCTCGACACGGCGCCGATCAGGAATAGCTTGGATCCCGTCAGTTCGCAGGGCTGGGCGGCCCCTTCGCGGCACTTCAGCTCGCGCAGGATGGGAAGGCGGACCAGGGTGGCCAGCGGCTGCCATTCCCCCGCCACGCCGCCGACGACGATCCTGAACTGTAGCGGTCCGAAGGCCGAGGCGCCCAGGGCCTTGGCGGGGTCTAGGGTGGCGACAGCGACCTGGGCGTCTTCGAAGGTCAGGCCGTTTTCCGTCGAGAGGCTCGTGGAGGCTGCGCCATTGGCGGCGGCGACCTCGATCGTCTCGCGGGTCGAGAAGCGTGGGGGCCGTTGTGCACGGACGGAGAAGGTCAGTCGATCGGCTTGCGCCAGGGCCGCCGGGTCGGTCAGCTTGATCGCGATGGCGCCCCCCTGGCTCGCCGGGTCGGGCGCGGCCGGCTGAACGCTCTTGCCGATCAGGGCGACGCTAGGCCGAAAGGCCGCGATTTCGCTCTTCAGGTTGAGGGTGCGTCCGTCCTTCAGCGCGATCCTGACGGGAAGGGTCTTGCCGGCCTTCAGCGTTTCGGCGCCCGCCTCGTCGGTGGTGATCAGGGACAGCTCGTCGCCGTCTGCGTTCGATGTCAGGGCGTTCGGCTGGAACGCGATTCCGCCGAGGCTGAGGCTAACCACTTCGTCCAGGCGCCTGCCCTTCAGAACGCCAGAAAGGTCGCCGGCATGAAAGGTGAAATTGTCGAGATGGCCGGCCTGGGCGAAGGTCTGTACCGGGATCGAACTGGGTTCCTTGATCCCGTACTGCCCGATCAGCAAGCTGATGCTCCCGGGCTGGGCCTCGGCGAGGGGTACGGTGACATTAAGCCTGTCGGGCGCCTCGATTTTCCACACCAGCGGCTTGGCCTCGCCCGACGGCGGCTGCAAGGCGATGCTCTCGATGCAGGCGGCGTCCCGGCCCTGCAAATGAACGGTGTCGTCGCGGCCGACGACCAGCGCCTGTTGATCGCCATCGGCGAGCCGCCAGGGCTCGGGGTGGGGGTTCTGCAGGCGATATTCGGGGCCATCGAATTGGGTGAAGCCCCAGTACCCCGTGAGCGAGCCGTCTATCACCTCGCCGAACTTCGTCGCGTCGTAACCCTTGGCGTCGATCACCAACCCGCCCTTTTCCGCATCCGCGTGGGCCGGCAGATCGATGGTCTGGCCGCCTTTATTCCGTATCCGGAAGATGATGTCGTGGGCGTACTGAGTGGAGTAGACCAAGGGCGCGCCGTCCAGATGCAGGACCAGGTCCGAGCGCGCGGCGCAATAGGCTTCCTTGGGGTCCACGGGCTGAAGCGGCGGCGCCTGGGACTGCTCCACGGCTGGCAGGGCGGCGACGATCACCGAGAGCGGATTGTGAAACGACGGCGGGGTGTTGAGCAGCAGCGACAGCTTGTCGTCGTGCAGGGTCGCGATGGCGGGAATGTATTGGTATTGCGCCGTCTGGAAGGAATCCATGATGCGGGCGATGTCCGACACGGCGGCGATATAGGGGCTGTAGTAGCCATAGCCGGCCTGGGGCGCGGCGCTGAGTTCCAGGGCGAGGTCGGCGGGGGAGCCGGATGTGAGGGTTTCGACGATGGAGGTGCTGTGCCCATCGTTGAGCACAAGCCCGTCCGGCCCATGCATCAGGCAGGCGGCCTGCAGATCCGGCGTCTTCTGGAAGCAATCGTCGTTGAGCTTGATGGTCAGGCTGCGGGCCAGGAGGGGCGAGACGGTTTTCAGCCAGTCTGGATCGGCCGGATTGCCCTTGCGGACCACCGAGAGGAAGGCGTCCAGCCGCGAGCGGTCCAAGGTCGCCTGGTTGAGGTCCTGGGAGGCGCGGACAAAGGCGCCGGGGCGCCCGCGAACGGCGCCGATCAAGGTCTTAAGGTCGCCATTTGTGTGGGGGGCGAGGAAGACGATCACCTGCTGGGCGTCGGCCGGCACGGTGATGTTTAGCCCATTGCGGCCGGTGTGGTTCCACGTCTGGGCGCTATAAAACCATTTGGAGGGCGGAGGATTGGTCGCCCCGCGGAGGAAGGCGGCGACCAGCAGATACTGCACCGATTGGGTCGCTGGCAGATCGGCCTTGATCCACAATTGGTCCCCGGGCGAAAGGTTGGGAGCCTGCGACACCGGCAGCGTGACGCCGCCATGGGTCACCCTGACGCTCAGGGACGGGCCCGCCAGGTCGAACGGCGGCGGATCGGCGGCGGCCATGGCGGGCGCCGCCCAGCACAGCAACAGGCAGCAAAGAAACGAACGCAGAGCCATGGATCTTCCGGCTAATCAGACGAGCGGCCCGGATCGCCGTCCTGGCGCGTTGGATGCGCCACGCACAAGGACGGCAATACGACTCACAAGCCAAATCCTAGCGGCGGTTTATGGCCACAACGTGCTGCACAGCGACACGCCACAAAAAAAGGCGCCGCCAAAAGGCCGTGCACCAATCTATCGGTGATCTTATTTCGGCCTTAGGAAGAACAATTTTCATGCGATGATTGGGATTGAAGGTTAGCTCTTGATCGCGGCTAAGTTCGTGGCGGGACCCAAAGCTTCACTGGCGCCGTCTCCCCGCGGCTCTGTGATGGGATGCTATGAGAGAACTCACCCTCCCCCCAAAGGTCGGCGAAAAAGGCCTGCTCGATCGCTACCTCTCCAGCCCCCTTCAGTTCATCGCCCATTATGTGGCCCAGCGGCCGGGGCCCTTTTGGTTTCTACTCACCCTTGCCGTCAGCGCATCATGCTGCGCCGTGGCGGCTCAATACGCGATGAAGCTGCTGATCGACGCCATGGCGGCCAAGCCGCCGATGCTGTCGCAGGTCTATCTGGCGCTCGGCGGTTTCCTGGTCCTGATCGCAGCGGAGAGCGGGTTTTGGCGGATAGCCGGCTGGACCGGCGCGCGGACGACGATCGGGGTGGGGGTCGATATGCGCCTAGATCTCTTCGCCCATTTGGCGGGCCATTCCATCCGCTATTTCTCCGAGCAGCCGGCGGGGTCGCTGGGCCAGCGCATTACCTCCACCGCCGGGGCGTTCGGGGCCCTTACCAACCGGCTGGTCTGGGATGTGGCGCCACCCCTGATCAGCCTGATCGGCGCCCTGATCATCTTCTCCGCGCTCGACCCGAGTATGACGGCGGTGTTGTGCGCCTTCGTGGGCGTCACCATTGCAGCCCTGGTGATCTTTGGCTTGCGGGGACGCGAGCTCCACCGCCACTACGCGCGCGAGGCCAGCGTCGTCGGCGGCGAGCTGATGGACGTGATCAGCAATATCTACGCGGTGAAGAGCTTTTCCGCCCGCCAACGGGAACGCTCGCGCCTGGCGAGCGCCTTTTGCCAAGAGGCCGGCGCCCAGAACCTGAGCGCCCTACACAATGAGATGCTGCGCCTGGTCAACGATCTGGCCATCGTCGCCATGGCGGGCGGGACCTTGGCCTGGGCCGTGCATCTTTGGATGCTCGGCCGTGTCACCGCCGGCGACGTGGTTTTGGTCAGCGCCCTCACCTTTCGCCTGCTGCACGGCGCACGCGATATGGCGCTGGCTCTGATCGACATGGGTCAGCATTACATCTTCATCGAAGAGACCCTGGCGGTGATCGGAACGCCCCACACGGTCGTCGATCCAGCAACCCCGCGCTCGCCGACCCCGCGCGGGGGCTCGGTTGTGTTCGATCGCGTGAGCTTCGCCTATCAGCCGGGTGTCCCGGTGCTGAACGGCGTCTCCCTGGAAATTCCCGCCGGCCAACGCGTGGGCCTCGTGGGCGCTTCGGGCGCGGGCAAGACCACGATGCTGCATCTGGTGCAGCGTCTCTATGATGCCGACTGCGGCCGGGTGCTGGTGGATGGCGACCCGGTGACCCATCTGCAGCAGGATCATTTGCGCGACAAGATCGCGGTGGTTCCTCAAGACACCATGCTGTTTCACCGCTCGGTAATGGAAAACATCCGCTTCGGTCGTCCTGGCGCCCCTGACGAGGAGGTGTTCGCCGCCGCCCAGGCCGCCCAATGCCACGACTTCATCGCCGAACTGGCGAATGGCTACGACACCCTGGTGGGCGAGCGCGGCGCCAAGCTGTCGGGCGGCCAACGTCAGCGAGTGGGCATCGCGCGGGCCTTCCTGAAGAACTCGCCGATCCTGGTGTTCGACGAGGCGACTTCGGCCCTAGATCCGCTGTCGGAACAGGGCGTGCATAAGGCGATGGCGCGGCTGATGGAGGGGCGCACCGTCCTGGCCATCGCCCACCGGCTATCGACCCTGGCCGGGCTCGACCGGATCCTGGTGATGGAGGACGGGCGGATCGTCGAGGACGGCTCCCTGGCCGAGTTGAAGGCCGGCGGGGGCCTCTTCTCCAAGCTCTGGCAGATGCAGATGCAGCCCAGCGCCCATGCTGTCGCCCTCTATTCCTGACGGCTCGGCATCCTCTGTGGGCGAGGGATCAACGGGAGACAGCCGAGTTCGGGGCCATCGTCAATATTGACTACTGACTCCGATCAAATGGTAGGCGAGAGCAATCCACACCATCATTCCAAAAGCAGCCGCTAGGAGGAGCGCATAGACCTTGGCGAACCAACTTGCAGCCTCTTTGAAGACCATCGCCAGATTCCAACCCGCCGCCCCAAGGCCTCCGACGAACGCCAGTAGCGCTGTGAGCTGCGCCGCGTGAAGGAGGATGTCCACATCCGCCCCGTTTGTGGCGGAGATGATGTCCAGCACCGCACACCAAAGCCCGACCGCCACAAGACCGAGGGCCGCGCAAAGCCGCACAAGCCGATAGGCGGTGGCGCGCGGGCCCGTTAGCGGGAAGGCCTTGCCACAGCGCCAGCGCACCAGGGCCACCCCCGGCCATAGCAGGGCGGTCAGGATCAGCAACACCATCGCCGCGAGCGCCAACGGCGTCTCCAGGCCGGTGGCGGCCAGGCCGGATGGGCGCAGGTAGATGAAAATCGGCGCTGCGGAGTCAGAGCTCCAGCGCACGACCTTGCCGTTCGCGACCGTGGCCTCGATACGATCATGGCCGCCGAGCTCCTGCCACAGGAAAGGTTTGATCTCGTAGAACTTTTCCTGCTGACCCGCGGGGGCCGCGGAGATGGTTCCGTCGGCGTTGGCGGTCACGACGGTTGGACTGACCAGTTTGACCAGGGACACAAAGGTCGAGTCGGAGCGGCGGGTGCTGATATAGGCCCCCGCGATCATCGCGGCGTGCGCCTTGGCGACAGCTGGATCGAGGCGGCCCAGGGAAGGCGGCGCTCCGGGGAAGTAGCGGTCGGCAAATCCGTCGAACAGGCTATTGCGAAGAAATTCGCCCAAGCCATCCTTGCCGCGCGCGTTAACGGAGACGAACAGGCCGACGTGATCGTCGAGGAACAGGCTGAGATCGCTGTGGAAGTAGTTCAAATCCCCGGCATGGGCGATCACCCGATGGCCGTTGATGTTCTGCTGGTAGAAGCCCAGCGCATTGCCGTCCAGATCCGGAAAGGACTTGATGATGCTCGTCTGCATCGTTTGAGCGGTTTGCGCCTGCAGGATTTGGCCGTTCCCGTAGCGCCCCAGTTGCAGATGGGCGATCATGAAATGCGCCATGTCGTCGCCAGTGGCGGAGAGCCCGCCCGCCGGCGACACGTCGACGATTTCGAAGCCTGCGCCCGGCTTATCCCAGGTGTCGTAGCCCGCCGACATATGCGGTTGCATCGCCAGGGGGAGCGGCTGTTGGAAGGTGGAATGGCCCATGTCCAGGGGCAAGAAGATGTGCTGCGCGATATAGTCATCGAACGACTGTCCCGAGACCCGCTGGACGATATAGCCCGCCAGAGCCGCGCCATAGTTGGAGTAGCCGGGCCCGTCCTGGGGATCGAAGATGCGCGGGGGCACATAGCGCTTCAGCACCTCGCCCAGCGGCGGCGGGGGCGCGCCGAAGCTGACCAGGTCCTTGGCCGTTTCCGAGAAGCCGCCCCGGTGCGTCATCAATTGGCGCATGGTGACGGGAAGGCCGTTGCGGGCCGGGGTCTTGAAATCCAGATAGGCGTTGACGTCCGCATCCAGATTGATCTTGCCCTCCTCGACCAACTGCATCACCGCCGTCCAGGTGAAGAGTTTGGAAGTCGAGCCTGGCCGAAACAGGGTGGAGCGGGGATCGACCGGCGTGCGCTTCTCGTAGTCCGCGTAGCCATAGCCCTTTTCGAGCAGCACCTGGCCGTCCTTGACCACCACGACGACCGCGCCGGGGGTCTGCGCCGTATTGAGGGCGGTCGGCACGAGACCGTCGAGCCAGGCTTCCAAATCGGGCGCGGTCAATGGGTGGGCTGGCGTGGACACGGCGCCAGGCGCCGGGATCGCGGCGGCGGCGGACGACGGACTAAGCCAACCGGCGCTCAAGAGAAGGCCGGCGGCAATCAGCAGGCCCTTGGCGGGACTCGGCGTGGTCTTGATGAACATCGCTCTCACACTCTTTTCTGTCGCGGGCTTTTCTGTCGCGGGCGGCGGAATCTAGGCGGCTGCGCCCCAAAGGGCCTCGGGGCACCAGAGTTCGCCGTGGTCGTAAAGCGCGGGAACATCCCGGTCGCCGCTGAGGAACATGGGTCCGTCCAGGTCGACAAAATCGCAGAGCTGGCCCAGGACGAAGGCCGGGGCCATGGAGAGGGAGGTGCCTGACATGCAGCCCACCATCACCTTGAACCCCAGCCGCTTGGCCTCTCGCGCCATCGCCAACCCCTCGGTGAGACCGCCGCATTTATCCAGCTTGATGTTGACCACGTCATAGAGCCCCACCAGCCCCTGCATGTCCGCGAGGCTTTGCAGACTTTCATCCGCAGCCAGCGGAATGGGAGACTTAAGGCCCTTGAGCGATCCGTCCTGCCCTACCGGGACAGGTTGTTCGATCAAGGCGACGCCGGCCTGGACCATCTCGGGCAGCAACTGTTCCAGCGAGGATCGGCTGAAGCCCTGGTTGGCGTCCACGCCGAGCCAGACGTCCGGCCTGGCCGCCCGCACCGCACGCACGCACGCGGCGGCGTCCTGGTCGGTCAGCTTCAGCTTGATCGCTTGCGCCTGGGTGTAGGCGCGGGCGGTGCGGGCCATCTCATCGGGCGTACCGGCGCCGACGGTGAAGGTGGTTTTAAGGGGGATCGGCGAGGGTGCGCCCGCCGCCCTCCACACCGGCGTCCCCGTGCGCTTGGCGTCCAGATCCCACAGGGCTGCGTCGATGGCGTTTCGCGCGCCGCCGGCTGGGAGAAGGTCCCGCAAAGCGTCCCGGTCGAGCCCGCGCTCGATCTGGAGTCGCACCGCCTCGATCTGCTGGGTCATGCTCTCAGGCGTTTCACGGTGATAGTAGACCCCGCCGGCTTCACCCCGACCGACTGCGTCGCCGTCCTGCAAGGTCGCGACCAGCACTTCGGCGTGGGTGAAGACATAGTCGGTGATGCGGAAAGGCTCGGCGTAAGCCCAACGTTCGCTATGCAATTTAAGATACATGGGGCGCTCAAAAGGACCTGTCGATGCTGACGCCCACCGTGCGCGGCTGCAGCACCGGCGCCTTGATGTCGATGGGCGAGCCGATGGCGTCGTTGAAGTAACTGGAGGCGGACAGATAGGCCCGCCGGTCGGTGAGATTCTTGGCGAACAGGGAAAGGGTCCACCCTTTGCTGCGCACGCCGAGATGGAGGTCCAAAACCCCGTAAGCCTTAGCCGGATAGCCGGCGGGCCCTCCATTTTCGATTTCCCCCTCAGGCGCCGAAAACTCCGAGCCGGTGTAGCGCCATCCACCCCCGGCGAATCCGCGCCATGTGTCATTCAGCGCCACCGCGTACTCCCCGGTCAGCGCGCCGCTCCACGAAGGAACACCGGGCAGGCGGGCGCCCTTCACTGTGCCAAGGGAGGCGACGTCGCTGGTCAGGACGGCGTCGGTGTAGGTCAGGTTGGCGCCGAGAGTCAGACCGGGCAGGGGCGAAAGGGTCCCATTGAAATCGAACCCCTCGCTGCGCGCCGCGCCCGCATTCTCGATGGCGCTTTCCGCGCCGATGGTCACGCCAACCTGGATCTTGCTCCAGTCGATGTAGAAGGCCGATAGATCCACTGTTGCGCGTCCGTCCAGGAAGGTGGACTTCACCCCGGCCTGATAATCCACCAGCGTCGAGGAGTTGAATTGCGACGGCACGGTCTCGCCCGACCGGACGATATTGGGCCCGCCGGGCTGATAGCCGCTGGCGATGCGGGCATAGACCAGGATGTGCTTGGTGAAGTGGAAGCTCGGACTGATTGCGTAGGTCGTGACGCCCTCGGAGGACTTTCCAGGCAGGGTCACGACCGCCCCCGCAGGATCGGCGGGGTTTAGGAGCGCGCCGCCCGCGGTCTGCAGAAAGCTCTGCTGGTTGTGGGCGTAACGCAGGCCGGCGGGGACCTCGAACCGGTCAGTCAGGTGATAGGTGGCGTGGCCAAAAAGGGCGTATTCCTCATAGAGGCTCGGGAGATTCACATATTCCAGCGGGTTCAGCGCCGGCTCCCGCACGCCGCTGGCGTCATAGGCGTTGAAGACTTCGTAGTTGGAGCCGCGCTCATGAGTGTAGAAGCCGCCGACCAGCCACTCCAGCGCCTGCCCATCGGGCGAGGCGAGGCGGACCTCCTGGGAGAACTTCTCCAGGCGATAGCGTTCATCGAAGTCCGACTGCCCCGGCCCCGGACCGCCGAAGGCGCCCAGATAGACGCCGATATAGTCGGTAAGATCCTCCATGATGCTGTTCTTGAATCGCTGATAGCTCGACACCGAGGTCAGGTTGGCCCAATGCAGGTTCCAATTGACCGTGGCGTCGTAAAGCTGGAGTTCCTGGGTGTAGGGTTCGCTGCGAGTGTTGATGTTCGAAAGACTTCCACCGAACGGGCGCCCTGTCGTCTGCTCTAACGCTACGATCGACTGGCTATCGGCGTGGCTTCGCTGGTAGAGGGCGGATAGGGCGATGGACACATCGGGGGTCGCCTTCCAAAGGGCGGCGATGCGGCCGCCGCCTTGATTGAGGGCGTTGTCCCCCTTCTTGCCGGTGGTGGCGTTGTCGATGAAGCCAGGGGTGGCTTGATCGTAGACGGAGGCGCGGATCGCCAATTTATCATCGATGATGGGGATATTCACCGCGCCGCGAAGGCCGCCGCCAGCGCCGCCGCCGTTCTGAACCCCAAAGAGATCGCCCCCCATCCGACCGGAGAATTGGGTCAGATTTGGCGAGGCCAGGTCGTATTTGATCAGGCCGCCCATGGTGCTGGCGCCATAGAGGGTGCCCTGCGGCCCGTGCAGCACCTCCACACGATCAAGATCGTAGGGCATGAGGTCGATGGCCAAGCCATTGCCGCCCTGGAAGCTGCTGCTCGATCCGATGGGTGTGTCGTTCAAATAGATGCCGACCTCTGAGGCTGAGCCGATAGGGCCGATGCCATCCAAGGCGATGGTCGTCTCTCCGGGCGCGCCGTTGCTGGTGATCGCCAGGCCCGGCACGTAACCCGCCCAATCGATCAGCTGGGTGGACTGCATACGTTCCAAGTCTCCGCCGGAGAGCACGCTGATCTGAAGGGGAACGTCTTGCAGCTTTTGCGTCCGCTTCTGTGCCGTAACCACCACTTCGGGCGGGCTTGTGGAATCGGCGGCGGCGTGCGCCGCCAATGGAAAAATGACGGCGCTCGCCAGCACGGCGGAGCTCAGAAGGTCCCAGCGCAGCTTGGATGTCATGACATGTCCCCCCGCAAAAGGCCGCCCGCTGGCGGTCGACACAAAAATGATATTGATATTTCACTAACACGACAATATGTTATTTGAATACCATTCTACGCACGGCGCCGGCCCTCGCACAGAGGGTGGCTTGGCTAAAGGTTCGGAAGCGGCGAGGGTCTGGCGGACGCAGGCCGTCGATGGGGTGCCCAATGCTACGCATTGAAAAGACGATCAAAGACGACTGGAAGAGCTACACGCCCTCCGAGCAGAAGCTTGCCAGCTTCTTCCTCAGTCGCCTCCACGACCTGCCGTTCGAAACCGCCGCCTCCATCGGCAAGCAGGTGGCGGTCAGTCCAATGACGGTGGGACGCTTCATTAAAAAGCTCGGCTACGCCGACTTGCGGGACATCAAGGACGAGTTACGCGGCCAGGGGGGCGACGGGGCCAGGGCCGAAGCCTCGACGGCGACCTTCGTCCCCGCGCCTTTGAAGGCGAAGATCAAGGGGCTGACGGACGTCTACAAGATTCCGCAGACGGCGGAATGGCCGGCCATCGTCTCGCTGATCGCCTCGGCGCCGTTGGTGCATGTGGCGAGTTTTCATGTGGGGCGCTTCATGGGACTGGGGTTCGCCACGGCCCTGCAGAACCTTCGCCCGCGCGTCTATGTTTCCGACGGCGGCGATGGCGCCTACGCCGATGTCCTGCTCAACCCGGAACCGGGCGCCTGCCTGATCCTGATCGATTTTCGTCGCTACTCGCGCCATTTCCGGCTGCTCGCCGAAGAGGCGGCGGCGCGCAACATACGCACCGTGATCCTGACCGATGTCTACTGCCACTGGGCAAGGGCCATAACCCCGGATGTGCTGATGATCGAAACGGATTTCGGCATCAGAAGCCTCAGCATGGCGCAGCTTTTGTTCGAACTGCTGCTCGCAGCCATCGCCGACCAGCTCAAAGACGCCGACGCTCGTGTCGAGGCGGCCCACCAACTGCGCAAGAACTTCATCGGCTTCGCCGAACCCGAAGAGACAAGGCCCCGCGATAAGACCCTCAAATGAGCTCTGTCCAAGGGGCGCCGTTCCCGAAAGAATGCCGATGTCACAGATGAATTCGCGCCCCGCTGGGGCGTCGGCGCGGCGTCCCCAAGACTGGTTCGGACAGCCTCGCGGCCTGACGGTCCTGTTCCTGACCGAAACCTGGACGCAGTTTTCCTTCTTCGGTATGCGGACCCTGCTGGTCTACTACATGACCAAGCAGCTGATGATCACTCAAGAAAGATCGTCGTTGATCTATGGCGGTTACGCCGCCGCCGTTTATCTGACGCCGATCTTTGGCGGCGTGATCGCCGACCGGCTTATCGGCAAACGCAACGCCGTCATCATCGGCGCCCTATTGATGGCGTTTGGCCACTTCATGATGGCCTTCGAAGGCCTGTTTTTCTTCGCCCTCGCCGCCATCGCCATCGGCAACGGGTTTTTTCTGCCGAGCCTCTCCAGCCAGATCAATTCCCTCTATTCCCAGGGCGATCCCCGGCTCGCCTCCGCCTACAACGTCTATTACGTCGGCATAAACCTCGGCGCATTCCTGGCTCCCTTTGTGTGCGGAACCCTGGGGGAGGTCTTTGGCTGGCACTGGGGGTTCACCGCCGCCGGCGCCGGAATGCTGATCGGACTTTTCACCTATCTGGCCGGCCTGCGTTATCTGCCCACCGAGACGCGCCAGCCCAAGGCGCTTCGCACCAAGGCCGCAGGCGAGGATCATCGCCGCCGGTTTTTGCTGTTGTTCGGAATCATGGCTGTGGTGATCGTTTTTCGGGGGGCCTACGAGCAGGAGGGAAACACCATCGCCTTGTGGGCGGACGTGGGCGTCGATCGGCATGTCACCTCCCAATGGTCTGTGCCGCTGACCTGGTTTCAGGCGCTCAACCCGCTGCTGATCTTCATCCTTACTCCCCTGTTCGTCGGCTATTGGACGCGGCTCGCCAAGCAGGGGCGCGAACCGTCTTCGGTCAGGAAAATGGTGGTCGGCGCGGTCATTGTCGGCCTTTCCTATGTTCTGATCGCGGTGGTCTCCGCCTTTGCGGATGCAGCGCACACACGGTCGAGCTGGATATGGCTGACGATATTCTTCATCGCCATGACCGCCGGCGAACTCTTCATCCTTCCAGTCGGACTTGGCCTTTTCGGACGACTGGCGCCGCCGGGTTTCGAGGCGACGGCCATCGCCACCTGGTTCTTCGCCGGTTTTGCCGGCAATCTTCTCGCTGGCGGCCTTGGAACCCTATGGTCAACCCTTTCCCAGCCGGTCTTCTTTGCGATTGTCGCCGCGACGGCCTTGGTCGCTGCGGCTCTGCTCACCGTATTTCTGTCCGCCGGAAAGAAAGCTGAGCAGGCGCTGGCGACGGGCGTCCTCGATCCAACCGAGCCGCAAGGATTGGCGCGCGCGAATTGCGATCCTAGCCCCGCCCCTTGATATGCGTAAGCGAACGAGCGCATCGCGGGGTACCACCTGCCTGGAGCAACCTTGAGCGTCGGGCTTCCTACCGAGTGGCTACAGTCGCCCCTCGCCCAGTGGATTTGCGCGGGCGAAGCCTTGCTCCATCTCTGGGGCTGTCAACGCCGCTCCGCCTTGCCTTCGATCCCCGCTCGATGATCGCGGATGCCAAGTTCGAGAAGCCGCGCTTGGGCTTTAAGAAGATTGTGGACGTGCGCCACAGGAACCTCGATCGAAAGGCTGCGAAAATTGACGTCGGTGGTCACCGTGACGAGACGCTCAATACTGGTGAGCAGCACCGTGGCCATGCCCGCCGCCGCCGAGCGTGCAACCGAGGGATCGCCGCCCATCTGTTTGACCAGAAGCTGCATGAGCGGCTGCGAAACCCGAATGCGGTATTCGCGCATCCGCACGTCGTTGGCGTCGGCCAAGCTGTTTCGCAGGTGAAGTATGCGTGTGTGGCGCTCCCAGAAGGCGTGATAGGATTCGACGAACTTGAAACACTGGGCGTTCAGCTGCGCATCGGGCCAATGCTCACGCAAATGCGCGACATAGGAGGCGTCGGCCGATGCCATGATCGGCTCCAGTATCGCTAGCAGCAGTTCGATCAGATCGCTGAAATAGAGATAGAGGGTGCTCATGCCGAGCGATGCTTCACGCGCGACGGCGCTCAGCGATAGGGCGCTGTCGATCGGCTCGGCGAGAAGGCGTTGGGTGGCCGCCAGGATTCGCTCACGCGTGCCGCGCCCCTTACTTCCAAGCCGCTGCCCGTCCAGATTATGGCTGAGGAGCGGCTTGTCCGACTTCGGCGCCGCGTGGGCCATAAGAAACCTCTCCTTGAACCGTCACCCGCGCCCTTCGCGGATCATGGACGGTCGCGCGCGGATTATCTTCGCACCCTTGCCCATCGCAGGCTTCGGCGAACGCCGACATGGCACGACGCCAAGTTAGGGTCGAGACGCCCGCCGCCCTGTAGAGCCAGGACGCCATCTCATCGCCGTCCCGATATAGTCACGAGCCGGCGGCATAGGCGCCCGGTCTCAGACCGCCGTCGCCATCGCTCGCTTGGGCGAAGACCCCGCGCCAGCGCCCGGCGCATCCTCATAGGCCCGTTGCAACTGAGCGACCCGCTCCTTGTAAGCCTCCACGCCCGCGTCCTTGATCGGCCCATAGCCCGCGATCAACGATGCAGCGCCGGCCAGTTCAACCGCGATAGGCAAGGTGCGAGCCGTCACCGTCTCGGCGAGCCTCAGAACGAGATCTTGGTATTCCCCGATCAGACGGCGTTCCATCCGCCGCTCTGCGGTATAGCCGAAGAAATCGAGCGGGCCGCCGCGCAGCCCCTTCAGCCGACTGGTCAGCTTGAGGATCGGGAGAAACCAGGCGCCAAACTCGATCTTGGCCGGACGCCCGGTCTTGGCGTCCTTGCGGAAGGCCAGCAGCGGCGGCGCCAGGTTGAGGGCGATCTTGAAATCGCCGTCGAACTGGCTTTCCAGCGATTGGCGGAACGCGGGCAGACTATAGAGGCGTGCGATCTCGTACTCGTCCTTGTAGGCCATCAGTCGCGATAGCTGATTGGCCACGTTCATCAGGAACATCTCTGTGTCCGCGACGCCGCGCGCGCTCAGCCGTTCGGCGACCTGCGCGATGAAGCTCCGGTGGCGCTCGGCATAGGCTTGGTTCTGGTAGGCGGTCAGGTGGCGACCGCGGCTGTCCAGCATCTCGACAAGTGTCCGCGGCTCGGGCGAGTCCGAGCCGGTTAGGCCCGCGAACGCCAGCAGCTCGTCCGGGAATTGCGCCGCGACGCGGCCCAGGGTCAGGGCCTGCAGGTTGGCCTTCACCGCCGTGCCGTTCAGCTTCACCGCTTCTTCGATGGCCTCCAGGCCGACGGGCAAAAGACTTTTCTGAGCCGCGAAGCCGACCATCATCAAGTTGGTAAAAATTGTGTCGCCCAAGAGCTTGGCGGCCAGGGCGTTAGCCTTGACCAGGGCGATATTGCCCTTAGCGACCCGTTGCTGGATGGCCGGAAGGAAGGTGGAGGGGCGAAGATCGAGATCCTGCCTGGTCTGGAACTCGCCGGTCGGCACGACATCCTCGTTGGCGATCACCTGGGTTTCCGGGCGCACGGTCTTGGCCACGTCCGGTCCCGAGGCGACGATCAGGTCGCAGGCGATCAGCAGGTCGGTCTGGCCGACGCCGAGCCGGGCGCTCGGGATCTGGTCGGCCCGGGCGCTGAAGCGGACGTGGCTCATCACCCCGCCCCCCTTCTGGGCCATGCCGGTCATGTCGAGCACCTTGGCGCTCTTGTCCTCGATGTGCGCGGCCATGCCCAAGATCGCGCCCACGGTCAGCACCCCCGTGCCGCCGATGCCGGTGACCAACATCGAATAGCTGTCGCTGACATCCACCACCTGTGGCTCCGGCAGCTTGGCGATCCAGGGCGCCAGGGCGGTCAGATCGAGCGCGCGCTTGGCCAAGGTGGCGCCCCGCACGCTCACGAACGACGGGCAGAAGCCTTTGACGCAACTATAGTCCTTGTTGCAGTTGGACTGATCGATCACCCGCTTGCGGCCGAATTCGGTTTCCAGCGGCTGAATGCTGACGCAGTTGGACTGGCGCGAGCAATCGCCGCAGCCTTCGCAGACCGCAGAATTGATGAACAATCGAAGATCGGGATCGGGATAGTCGCCGCGCTTGCGGCGGCGGCGTTTCTCGTTGGCGCAGGTCTGCTCGTAGACGATGGCGGTAACGCCCGATATGTCGCGCAATTCGCGCTGAACCTCGTCCAGATGGTCGCGGTGGAGGATACGCACGCCCTTGGGCAGCCTGCCGCCGCCGAACTTCTCGGGCTCGTCGCTGACCACCACCACGGGCTTAACGCGTTCGGCCAGAAGTTCATTGACGATCAAGTCGACCGTTATGCCGCCTTCCAGCGGCTGGCCGCCGGTCATGGCGACAGCGTCATTGTAGAGGATCTTGAAGGTGACGTTCGTGTCGGAGGCCACGGCGGCGCGGATCGCCAGTATGCCTGAATGGGTATAGGTGCCGTCGCCCATGTTGGAAAAGGCGTGCTTGGTCTCGACGAAGCGTTGCGCCGCCACCCAGGGCATCCCTTCGGCGCCCATGCCGACGACATTCATCGTCTTGCGCTCGGGCATGAAGGCGGCGAGGCCGTGGCAGCCGGTCGCTCCCATGGCGAAGCTGCCCTCAGGCACCACCGTGCTGGAATTATGGGGGCAACCCGAACAAAAATAGGCGGGGCGGATCGCCGTCGCCGGCGCGATCTCTGCTCTCTCCATCACGCCTAAGGCGTCCGCACGGCGGCGCTCAACACGCCCAGTCCGTCGAGCCGCTGGACAATAGCGCGCCGAACCATCGCCGGGTCCAACACGCCGTCCAGGGGAAACAGCGCCCGCCCTTGCGCGTCCCGCTTGCCGAGGATCGTCGGACGATCGCCCGCCATCCCGTAAAGCTCATTCGCGAGCTGCTCCTCGATCACCGGGCGCTTTTCCTCCACCACCAACAATTCGCGGCTGCCGGCGCATACGCCGCGGACGAAATCCTGATCGAGAGGCCACGTCATGCCCAGCTTGACGAGGCTGACCCCAAGGGCGCGGCACTGCACCTCGTCCAGCCCGAGATCGCTCAGCGCCTGGCGGACATCCAGGTAGGACTTGCCTGCGGTGATGATCGTCAGGTTGCGGCGTTCGGCGCCAATGACGACGCGATTCAGCCCGTTGGCCCGGGCAAAGAGCACGGCCGCCGGCAACCTCGCGTTCACCACCAGCGATTCCTGCTGCAGAGCCGGCAAGCTGCGACGTAGATTGCGATCGGGGCCGCCCGTTATATCCGGTCGAACGATCGAGATCGCCGGCAGGGTCACCGACGATGTGAGATCGAGCGTGTCAGTGACAGTCTTGAGCCCCACGTAAAGGCCGCTGAACCGGGACAGCTCCCAGCCCAACTGACCATATTCGAGAATCTCGTCGGTCGTGGAAGGCGCCAGGATCGGGATGAAGCCGGCGATCAGCGTGTGCTCGGATTGATGGGCCGAAGCTGACGACTTGGCGGCGTGGTCGTCGCCCGCCACCACCAGCACGCCGCCGTGGATCGCCGTGCCTTCGAAGTTGGCGAGCTTGAGCGCCTCGCAGGCCCGATCGACGCCCAGGCCTTTGGCGTACCACATGGCGAACACGCCCTGGAATTTCGACTTGCCGAACCACTGCAGCTGCTGGGCGCCGCGCAGGCTGGTGGCCGCCAGCTCTTCATTGAGGCCCGGCTCGAAATGGATGTCGTAGGCTTGCAGCCGTTTGCTCGACGCCCAGAGCTGGGCATCGAGCGTAGTGATCGGCGAACCCCGATAGCCGGTGATATAGCCACCGGTGACCAGGCCCGCCGCCCGGTCGCGGCGCGCCTGATCGAGAGGCAGACGCACCAGCGCCTGCATCGATGACAGGAATATCTGGCCCGTCCGCTGCTCGTAGCGGTCATCAAGCGTCAAGACAGTTTTGGTCACGGGCGCGCTCCGGCCAACGGACGCGCCGTCTAGCCCACCTTCGGACGTTGCCAGTTCGGCCGCTTGGGCTCCATGGCCATATACTTGTCCACGGCCTTCTCGAAGTGACGGATGCGGATCTCCTGGTAGTTGCCCAGGGTCAGTCCGTGCTTGGCGCTGGCCTCCAGCCCCTCTTGCTGGGCGTAGAGATTGTCGGTGTCCTGATCGAGAATCCGGCCAAAGCCTGGGTCCATGCCCTCCGCCTCGGTGAAGGACTGGCCGTCGGTGAGCACCACCGGTTCGGCCGGAGCCGGGCGGGGGCCGTCCAGCGGGACCGGACGCATGAACATCACCTCGTAGATGCAGCGGCGATGGTCGCGGGGATCGGGCCGGAAGCGATAGACCATCGGCAGGGAGATGCCCGGAAAGACATAGGTGTTGGGGAAGACGGTATAGGAGAAGCAGTCGAGGATTTCCGAATCCGAGATCTTGCTCAGATCGCTGTTGGTCGCCTGCTCGAACATGCCGCGGAACATGTCCGCCATGGCCTGCCGGGCGGTCCCCTCCCCGACGGTCGGCCGTTCCCCGGCCAGCATACTGCCATCGCCGACCGTGAACTGGTCCAGGATGTCCTGCTCGCTGTACTGACCCTCCAGGTGGGGGCTGCAGACGCCGAGTGGCGAGATGAAGCGGTTCACGTGCTCGCCATAAACGTCGTACTGCGAGTTGGCGTCGGCGTTGGACGGCGCCACCTGCGGATGGGTCTCGATGACGTGATAGGCCTCCAGAAAGGCCTCGACCGTCAGCTTCCAGTTGGCCGGGAAGGCTTTCTGGACATGGACGTGGATGTAGCGGTCTTCGAGCTTCCAGGCCTTGAAATGGGCCAGCGCCTCCTCACCGAGGTAGTCCTCCAGGGTCGGCGCGTCGGCATCCATATTGACCCACACAAAGCCCCCGAGCGTCTGGACCCGCGCCTGGGGCAGCTTGAAGGTCTCGGGATCGGCGTGCGGGAAGTCCCAGTTGCAGACGATCCGCTTGTTGCTCCCGTCCAGGTTCCAGCTCCAGCCGTGGAAGGGGCATTGGAACTCGGCCGCGCTGCCCTCGGTGCCCGACGGGCGCAGCTTGGTGCCGCGATGGAGGCAGGCGTTGAAATAGGCCCGGATATCGTCCTTGGCGACGCGGGTGACGATGAACGAATAGGAGCCCAGATCGTAGACATAGTAGTCGCCGACATTGGGGATGTGCTCCTCGCGGCAGGCGAATTGCCAGGTCCGCGTCCAAAGGCGCTCCATCTCCCCCTTGGCGTAGGCGGGGTCGATATAGCGGTCGGTCGAGATGTCTTCGTCGCCGAGGAACTCATACGACTCCGAACGCACCCAGCCCGGCGCGACCACCTTGTCCTTGGCGATGATTTCCTGCGTGCTCAAGGCCGGGCAGCGGGCCTCCCCGGACTCCAGCTTACCAACCTGGATGTTCATCTCTGGTCTCCGATTCCCAAAACGTGGTCACGCCGCCGCGCTGCGCCGTTCGGCGCTGGTGTCGTTCTTGTAGAGTTGACCGTCCTTCATGATCATCGCCAGCCGGGTCTTGTCGGTCAGGATGTTCAAGTTCTTCAGCGGGTCGCCGTTGACCAGCAGCAGGTCAGCCAGCGCGCCTTCGCTGATCGTGCCCAGGTCGCCGCCGTCGCGCATGGCCAAGCCGCCGTTGCGCGTGGCGCAGAGCAGCGCCCCTTCCGGGGTGTAGCCATAGTAATCGACGAAGAACTGCAGGTCGCGGGCGTTGGTGCCCTGCGCGCTCCAGGTGAAGCCGTAGTCGCCGCCGATCAGGTGGCGGATGCCGCGCTTGCGCAGTTCGGTGTGGGTCTTGGCGGAGGCTTCGAGCAGGACGTCGATGCCCATATAGCCGCCGACCTCGGCCGACAGGCCAGCGCCCGCCGCCTCGTTGTTCATGATGGTGTGGAACAGGCTGACCGTCGGGACCACGAAGATGCGATCCTTGGCGGCCTCCAGCATGTCGAGGGTTTCTTCGTCGGAATATTCGCAGTGGAACAGAACGTCGACGCCCGCGCGCAGGCAGTTTTGAGTGCCGGCGATCGAGCGCGTATGGGCGTTCACCTTGCGGCCGAAGCTGTGGGCCGTCTCCACCGCCATGCGAATCTCGTCCAGCGACATGGGCGTCGTGTTCGCGGGGGTGTTCGGGTAGAAGGGGTCGCCCGACACGTCGAGCTTGATATTGTCGCAGCCTTCACGGCAGCAAAGCCGAACGGCCTTACGCATTTCTTCGGGTCCATCGACGACGATCGAAGGCCCGTTGCGCGGGTTGTGCAGCCTAGTCTCGTCGCCCATACCGCCCGTGACGGTGATCTCCAACGATCCCGCGCGGATGCGGGGACCCGGCAGGCGGCCGGCGTCGACCTCATTACGCACCGCAACATCCAGGCGCAGCTTGGCGGCGGAAGCGCCATAGGCGCTGGTGAAACCATGATCCAGGAGCACCTTAGCCACGCGCGCCGTGAGCAGCGTGTGCTCTTCAGGCGGCGGCGCGATAAGGTCTTCGGTCGAGCCGACCGCCTCGAACGACAAGTGCGCGTGGCCTTCGGTCATGCCAGGCATGAGCGTCATGCCCGCGCCGTCGATGACATCGCAATCCGTCCGCCCGAGCTGCCCCGGCGTGCGCGACACCGCACGAATCCGGTTTCCCTCGACAAGGACGTCGCCAGGGAAGGCGCCGCCGCCGCTTGCATCCCAAACCTTCGCGCCGGCGATCAGGGTGTTGCCCATTGGATCGTTCCTCTCCATCCGCGTATCGACGAACCGGCCTTAGAATACCGCCTCGCGCCTCTGCTTCTGAATGATCGGACATGCACCCGCATTTGTCTGCGTCTGCTAGCGCCGCGCCCCGCCGTTGTCTGGCGCGGACAAGTTCGCCATCGTTAGCCGCCTGGACCCCACCCACGACCGGGAGGATGAGGGCGGCAAGATGGCGATAGTCGATGATCAGAGGCATCCACCACGTAGGCGTCCATGTCCGCGATCTGGACCGGATGATCGCATTCTACCGTGACGCCTTCGGATTCGAAACGGTCGGCGACGAGTACCAATGGCGTGACGAGCCGATCATCGACCAGATCATCAACGTGCCGGGCTCGGCCGCGCGCACGATCATGATGCGCGCCGGCAGCTGCTATATCGAGCTCTTTCAGTTCCTTGCGCCCGAGCCCACCTCCACGAAACCGCTCGATCCCTATGACAAGGGCTACACCCACTTCTGCGTCGACGTCACCGACATCGAACAGGAATATAAGCGGCTGAAGGGGCTGGGCATGACCTTCGGCTCGCCGCACCCGGTCGACGCCGGCCATGTGAAATCAGTCTATGGCCGCGATCCCGAAGGCAATGTCATCGAAATTCAGGAGACCGCCACGGCCTGCGCTTTCCGGCTGGACAAGCTGCCGGCGCTGGCGTGAATCCGGCGCCTCTGACCGCGACGACATAGGTCGCCGTCTAGTATATCGGCGCGACCGTGACCTTCAGCCCGTCGAGCGCATCGCTCAGCTTGATCTGACATGCAAGTCGGCTGTTGCTCAGCTGAACCTCGGAAACCATGTCGAGCATTGCGGCCTCGATATCGTCGGGCGGGCCGACGCGATCCTCCCATTGGGGATCCACATAGACGTGACATGTGGCGCAGGCGCAGGCGCCGCCGCAATCGGCGAGGATGCCCTCGACGCCGTTGGCCCGGCCGACTTCCATCAGCGATTGGTTGGGCGCGACCCCCGTGATGGTCCTCACCGTTCCATTGTCTTCGACGAACGTCACCGTCAGGCTGCTCATGGCGCCCAGTCTCCTTTACCGCACAGCCTCGACGGCCGCGTCCATCGTTCCAGCCCCGTTTGCGCAGGCGTCGGCCTTGGCATTATTCAGCCAAAGCCTTGGCTTGCGCGGCAAGCAGCTCTTCGAGATGATTCACCGAGTCCCCAGCGGAAATACCGCCGTCAACCGGCAGGATGGCGCCCGTGATCTGCGCCGCTCGCTCGCCTGCCAGGAACAGCGCAGCCTGGGCTACATCCTCAGGCACGCCGTCCCGCTTATAAGGCTTGTTGGAATCCCAGATGGGAGCCATGGCCCTTTCCACCCGCTCAGCCGCCTCGGCCGAGACCTGCGATGTGGTCATCGAACGGATCGGCGTGCGGATATGGCCTGGGGCCATGCAGTTCACACGGATGCGGTGCTTGGCCAGATCGATGGCCAGGGACTTGGTGAGGTGGATCACCGCCGCCTTCGAGGCGCGATAGCTCATCAGCGCTTGGCCCGCCATAATCCCCGCGATCGACGCATTGTTGAGAATGACGCCGCCGCCGTTCTTGGCCATGTGCCGACCGGCCCGTTGGGCTCCGATCATCACCCCATAAAGGTTGATGCCGATGACCTTGTGGAAATCCTCGAGGTCGTCGTCGAGGAATTGCGGGTGCCGTCCGCCGGAGATCCCGGCGTTGTTGAACATGATGTGCAATCCGCCGAACCGCTCCACCGCCAGATCGACCGCCGCCTGAATCTCATCGGGCTTGGAGACATCCACGCGCTGGAACAGGGCCGCCTCGCCCAGGGCGTCGGCCAGAGCCTTGCCGCCCGCCTCATCGACATCGGCGATGACGACCTTGGCGCCTTCGGCGACGAAGGTCTCGACCGTCGCTCGGCCGATGCCGCCCGCCCCGCCCGTGACGATGGCGACCTTGCCCAATAATTCCTGACCCAATGAAATCTCCACCTATTCGTTACAGTCGCCGCAGCGCTCGCCTCATGCCTATCGGCGCTTGAACGTGATCGGCAGCCGCTCGATCGAATGGGTCGCGACCGTGGGCAAGTAGGTGATTTGGTCGATGGGAATCGCCAGCTTGATGTCGTCGAGCCGCTTGACTACCTCGCGCGCCGCCACGCGGATCTCCATCCGGGCGAGCGACAGACCGATGCACCGATGCGGACCGCCGCCGAAAGCGAGGTGCCGTCCGAGGTTGCTCCGATTGAGATCGAAGTTGCGGGGGCAGGTAAATTCGTTTTCATCGTCATTGCCCGAGGCGTACATCAGCAGCATGTGCGCGCCCTTGGGCAGGAGCTTGCCGCCGACCTCCACTTCGCGGGTGGTCATGCGCGACAAGCCGCGGACCGGCGGCTCGATGCGCAGGAGTTCTTCCACGAAGCGCGACAGCAGGCGTTCGTCATCCACCGAATCCTGCAGCAGTTTGGCGACGTCGGGCTGGGTGGCGAGGATGAACATCAGGTTGGTCATGGCCGTCGCCGTGGTCTCGTTGCCCGCAATCAGCAGGGCGCGGACCAGCGACACCACCTCAGCAAAAGTCAGCTTGGGATTTTCGGGATCCTCTGTCGTGGCGTGGACCAAGTCCGAGATCATGTCTTCGCCAGGCTCCGCCTCGCGCAACTTGATCCGCTCGATCAGGTAATTCTGCAGCTCGCAGATTTCCTCGGCGTTCGCGATCATCTGTTCGCGGTTCTGCATCCGCCCGATCTGGGCGGTGACCGCCAGAGACCAGCGCTGGATCTTGTCGGCGTAGGTGGCGTCGAGGCCCAGCTGCTGGCAGATCACACGGATGGTGACGGGCACTGAGAAGTCCTTGACCGCATCGGCCTGCCCCTTGTCAGCGAAACTTTCGATGACGTCGGCGACGATGGCCTCGATGTCCGGCTCCAGCAGCTTGACCCGGTGGGCCGAGAAGGCGTGGTCCATCAGCTTGCGAATGCGCGTGTGATAGGGGGGATCGGTCATGATCGCGTCGGGGAAGAAGCCGCCGCCGTCGCGGATCAGGATCTCCTTGAATTCCGCCGCGAAGCCCTTGGCGTACTGCTCGCTATAACCGTGCTCGACCGAGAAGGTGATCGGATCGCGCTGGACGGTCTGGATGTCCGCGAACCGCGAGACGAGGTACATGCCGAGCTTCTCGTCATAGTGGATCGGATCCTCGGCCCGCATCGCATCGTAATACGGCTTGGGGCGGGCGGATATTTCCGGGTCGGTCAACGACACCCGCGCGAGCAGCGAAGCATCGCCGCCGCCCATGGGACAGATCGCCGCCTGTTCCGTCTCGAGACCTGCCGAAGCCATGGTTTCTCTCTCCTGTTTGTCGCAGCCGCCCGACCGTGTTCAGCAGGCCTCAGGCGGTCGCATTGACGTATGGCGCGCGCTCGGCCATCAGCGCCGCCTCGGTAAGATATTTGGTGGTGGTCCAGCCGCCATCGATGGCGATGGTCTGGCCGTTGATGTAGCCGCCTTGGTCCGAAACCAGGAAGTAAACGGCATTCGCCACATCCTCGACCGTGCCTTCCCGATTGAAGGGCGTCATCTCATGGTTCAGTCGCTGGAACGGCGCCGCGTCCCAATAGTCCTTGGTCATATCGGTATTGATCACACCCGGCGCCACCAGGTTGGACCGGATGCCCTTGGCGCCATATTGCGCCGCCAGGGTCTGGGTCAGGCCGATGAGTCCCGCCTTGACGGCGCAATAGGCGCCGCCGTCCAAGCCGCCGATCAGGCCGAAGGTCGATCCCACATTGACGATCGCCGATCCGGCGCCCATCGCGCCGAGGGCTGCGCGGCAAAAACGGAAGGGCGCCTTCAGGCTGACCTCGATTATTTCGTTGAGCGTCTCATCGTCGGTCAGATGCACCGGCGCCCACTTGCCCGCCCCGGCGTTGTTCACCAGGCAGTCAAGCCGACCAAACCGATCGATCGCCAACTTCACCGCCTGTTCGGGAACCCCCAGGGTGGCGACGTCGGCGGCAAGCGTTGCGACCTCGGCGATCCCCGATAGGGCGGCGACCAATCCGTCGAGCGCTTCCTGACGACGCGACACGGCCACGATGCGAAAACCGCCCTCCGCGAAGCGCCGGGCGATCGCCGCGCCGATCCCTGCGCTGGCGCCGGTGATGATGACCACCGGTTTGTCGAAACGATCTCCCGCCGCACCGTTTCCAGACTTCATTTCGCCCATTTCACGTCTGCTCACTGCAATCGATCCGCATCCTTGTTGGCGATCAAACAGCCACTGAAATCCGTAGCGGGTTGCGGGACCGCCCTGCGAACCCCGCCTGTCTAGCGCCTCTCTCTCACCCTGCACCAACAGAAACGCCGAGATGCCGGGGCGTTCGCCGTCCTGATCAAATCCGATGGCGATATGCGGCAAACAGGCGGCTCCCGCCGCGCCGTCGCCAGCGCAGCGGGCATGTGGCCAAATCGCCGCTGGCGTTTCATCGTCACGGCGATGCGATGGACTCAAAACACCTGGCCAAAACGCCCGGCGTGGTATCCTTTCGCCAGCAGTTGCCGTAAGAGCACGCCAAGGAAGAGACACCCCAAATGCCTATATTGGCTTTCGATATGACGACCGCGAACCATGAGGTCAGGCGTCATGAATTTCGCGGCAAGAACAACGTCGATTACTACGATGGCGATCTGACGCCGCTGTCTGCACGGGATGTGGACATGCGGATCGAAAAGAGCCTTGCCGGCGAATATTCGATCTACAAGCTCACGTCCCAGTCCGGGCTCGCCTTCCGCCGGTCTTGGTCACACATTCGGAACGATAAGACGAATGTCACCGTGTTCTGGTTCGTGCGGGAAGGGTGCATCACGGTATCGCACGGAGGGGGCAGGTATTCCATCAACCCCCATGAATGCGCGATCACGCGCTCTTCTAGGCCCTTCTACATGGAATTGACCCCCGATGGGAACGATCACTTCGAAGCCATGCACGTGGTGGTGCCCTCACACAAACTCCACTCGCTGATCAGCGAGACCCTTGAAGTCGGACGCCCGTTTCCGAGCGCGACGGGAGACGTGCTCCTGGCTGAACGAATCTTCACGCTGTTGTTCGAGGACGATGAGCAAATCGATCCGGAGGTCGCCGAACAATTGGTCCAGGCGCTTCTGAATGGCTTGGCAAAGTCGATCGCGCGCATCACGGGCGATATGGCGCCGCGCAATTCGATCGGCGACAAACGCGTTTCCGATATCACGCGATACATCAACCAGCACTTCTCCAACTCGGACCTGAATGCAAAGATGGTGGCGGAGAGCTGCGGCATCTCACACCGATATCTCTGTCACGTTCTCAAAAACGCCGGCCTGTCCTTTTCCAACCTCGTCTGGGAGCGACGGATCGAGACCGCCCACGGTTGGTTGAAGGACGAGCGGATGCGGCACCATTCGATCTGCGAGCTCGCCTATCTCGCAGGCTTCAAGAGCAGCGCGCATTTCAGCCGGATGTTCAAGAAGTGCTACGACGTGGCTCCGCGCGAGTTTCGGAACCTGCACGCTGCTGGCGGCGGCGCTTAGGCGGTCACGCCTCGACCTCGATCCAATCGTCGACGACGCGCACGGCGTAGACGGCGATCGGCCGGGTGGCGGGCGGATTCTTCGCGTTGCCGGTCGCCAGGTCGAACCGCGCGCCGTGGATGGGACAGGCGATCCAGCCATTGCCCATGCGGCCGTCTTCTAGCTTTTCGTGGGCGTGCGAGCAGATGTTCGAGACCGCGTGGATTCGTCCGTTCGAATTACAAAGCAGGACCGACTTTCCCGAAATGTCGACGACCAGCTTGGCGCCGGCGGCAAGCGCGCTTGCCCTGACCAC
Source organism: Caulobacter sp. (assembly GCA_026225565.1). Classification (GTDB taxonomy): domain Bacteria; phylum Pseudomonadota; class Alphaproteobacteria; order Caulobacterales; family Caulobacteraceae; genus CAIOYC01. The sequence continues at coordinate 28,771 of JAMFTA010000027.1, forward strand.
GCGAGTAAACGATTCTGAACTCATCTCGTATCTGCGTGCTCCTGAGCGCCGAACGGGTCCTGCGCATTGACCGCCTTGTTTCCTTCGCCGTCCCTTAGCGATCTGGACGAAGGAGGCAAGCTCCTAACACGGGTCGGGCCCTCTCGGATGACGGCGCGCGCACTCGACTTTGACTGGCTAGGCGGGCTGGCGCCGTCGGCGCGGGAACCGACCTAGGCCTTGTGTGCATCCCTTTTTGCCGCAGATTGCATCGGGTCGTAGGACGGCTTGCCGTCCGCCATATCGGAGCCTAGCCAGAATTCAAAGACACGCACCAAGGCCAATTCAGGTGGAGGATCGATGCCTCGCGAGCCCCAGAACCCAGCGCACGGCAAGGGCGATCGATTGGCCAAGCTCACGCGCGCGCCTTCGAACGCCGATGTCGGGCAGATGGATATAGGCATCGCCCTGTCGATCTACGGCAAGGGGCCCGAGGGCGAGTTGATTGCGCTCAACGAGGCCAGCGATCCGTCCGCCGCTCTCGACGCGATGTCGGAATTCGATGCTTGGCCAACGAGCCAGTAACTGCGATCTTCGCACCTCATGACGGCTCAGCCGGCCTGAGGAAATGGCCGAACGCCCTTCGGCGAGACGTCAGCCGCCTCGACATACACGTGAAAGGATCTGCGCCATGTCCTTCGAACTGAACAAGAAACTCTCCGCCAAGCGGGAACCGCTGCCGACCTCGGTCAACATCGATCCGGTCACCGCCAGCATCATTCGCGGCGGCCTTGAGACGGTGTGCTTCGAGGCGGCGACCTTCCTGGGTCGAGCGGCGTCGTCGCCGATCATCAACCAGTCCAACGAGCGCAACGCCGCCGTCATCGACGCCCAGGGCCGCCTGGCCGCGGTCTCGATCGGCACCCCGCACTTGACCTTCGTATCCCAACTGACCGTGCGATACGGGCTGGGCCTCTTCGACGAATACGATTGGGGTCCGGGGGATGTCTTCGTAGGCAACGATCCAGACTATGGCGGCGGCCACCTGCCCGATTACAACGTCTATGCGCCAGTGTTCGACGACGCTGGCGAGCTGGTCATGATCCAGGCGTTGCAGGCGCACCAGGGCGACACCGGCGGCAAGGACCCGGGCGGCTTCACGCTTGAAGCGACCGACATCTTCACCGAAGGCCTGGCGATCCCCTGCCTCAAGCTGGTCCATCGCGGAGAGAAGCGCCGGGACACCATCAAGCTGCTTGAACGCAACAACCGCTTCCCCTCCTTCGCGGGCGACCTCGCGGCCATGATCGGCGGCGTGCAGCATTCGGCGAAGCTGCTTCAGGAGCTAATCCGCAAATGGGGTACAGATTCGGTCCGCGCGGCGATCAACTACAACATCGACGATACGGAAAAGCGCTTCCGTGACGAGGTGGCCAAATGGCGGGATGGGAAATATTCCGCAGACGTTCTGATCGATCACGACACCTTGGGAACCAAGGATATCAAAGTCCATGTCACCTGCACGGTGGCGGGAGATCAGCTGACGGTGGACCTCACCGGCACCGATGACCGCCCCAATCTGGTGGGGGTGTGGAACACCTTCGCCAATAGCCGCGGCTATATCATGACCCAGATCGCCGCATCGATCGACCCCGCCATCGTGAAGAACGAGGGCCTGTTTCACGGGGTCGAGATGATCATTCCGGAAGGCACCATAGCCCATCCGCCGATCAATAAGCCTGCGGCGTTGGGATCCTTCCACCCGGCCTGCGAAATCACCGAAGCGGTTTGCTTAGCGCTGTCGCAGGTGGCGCCGGCGCGTTCGGCGCCGCAGGTCTATAAGATCGGAATGCCCAACGCCGTGATCGGCTTCGACAAGACTGGGCAGATGTGGATGGATCAGGGGGTCGACGCTCGGACCATGGACGTATCCGCCGTTCAGGGCATCGACGGCTGGGGCTCGTGCCCCGTAGCCCTGGGCGCCCTGCTTCTGGCCGAGGCGGAAGACGCCGAAAGCCGGTTCCCCATCATCAATCTGAACCGTGAAATGACCATGGACTCCGAGGGCGCGGGCCGCTGGCGCGGACAACCCGGCAGCCTCAACGTCAAGAAGGTCATGGAACCGACCATGGCCATGGCCTGGATGGTCTCGTCGGATCACCCCATGAGCGGCCTATTGGGCGGAGACCCCGCCAGTCCCTATGGCAACCACTTCGAGGTCGGCACTCCGAACGAATACAAGATCGAACTGACCGCGCGGGCGCAACTGCCGGCCGGCGCCGTGATCGCCTATCAGCACGGCGGCGGCGGCGGGTTCGAGCCGGCCATCCTGCGCGACCCGGAAGCGGTCAAGGAAGACGCCCTCGACGAGATCGTCAGCATCTCTCGCGCGCGGACTAAGTACGGCGTCGCCTTTACCGGAAGCGTAGAAGAGTACGACCTCGCGGTCGATGTCGCAGCAACCGAGGCGCTAAGACAAAACATGCGCGCGACTGCGGCGGCTTAAGGGGAGATAGATGGGTTATCGCGTTGGAATTGATATTGGTGGAACGTTTACTGATTTCGCACTCCTCAGCGGGTCAAAGGTAACCCTTCATAAGAATCTGAGCACGCCCCAGGACCGGTCGCTCGGCGTCATGACCGGCCTTGAAAGACTCGCGGAGATCGAGGGCCTGTCGTTGAGCGACTTCCTCGCCCAGTGCGACGCCATCGTCCACGGGACCACCGTGGCGGACAATACTCTGATCGAGATGAACGGCGCCATCACCGGCCTCATCACGACGGAGGGTTTTCGCGACGAAATGGAATATCGCCGCGGCTTTAAGGAAAGCATCTGGGACGTCCGGCTGGAGCCGCCCCCGCAGATCACGCCGCGCCGCCGCCGTCTGACCGTGCCGGAGCGGATCCTCCATGACGGCTCGGTCTATAAGGCGCTGGACGAGGATGCGGTGAGGGCCTGCTGCCAAAGACTGAAGAAGCAGAATGTCGAGTCGGTGGCGATCTCGCTGATCTTCTCCTTCGTGAATTCGGCGCACGAGAAGCGGGTGGCGCAGATCGTCGCCGAGGAGATGCCCGGCGTACACATCTCCAAGTCGCACGAAGTTCTGCCGCGCGCGCCGGAATACGACCGCACCAGCACCACTGTGGTCAACGCCTATGTCGCCCCGCGGGTGACGTCCTATCTGGAAGCGCTCGTCTCGCGGGTAAAAGCCGCCGGCTACCCGAACCAGCTCATGGTCATGCAGGCCAGCGGCGGGGTGATGACCAAGGAATACATCGAAGGCTCGCCCATTCGGGTGCTGGCCTCCGGGCCCGCCGGGGGCGTGATCGGGTCCGCCCACGTCGGCGTGGCCAAGGGCTATCCCAACATCCTGTGCGTGGACATGGGCGGCACGTCCTACGACATTTCCGTCGTGCTGAAGGGCGCCGCGCCGGCGGAGGCCGGCTGGAACATGCACCACCGCTATCTGGTGGGCGTGCCCATGGTGAAGGTCGAGACGCTGGGGGCCGGCGGAGGTTCGATCTGTCACGTCCACAACGGCGCTCTCCAGGTCGGGCCCGCGTCGGCGGGTTCTGAGCCAGGGCCGATCTGCTACGGCCGGGGCGGCCAACAGCCGACAATCACCGATGCGTTGTTGATGCTGGGCATCCTGTCGGCCGACTCCGACTTCGCCGGCGGCGGCTTCTCGCTCAGCAAGGTTGGCGTCGAAGCGGCGTTCCAAAAGCTCGCCGACCAGATGGGCTATAGCGCCGAGGATGCGGCGTTCGACTGCTGGCGGGTGGTCAACGCCAACATGTCCCAGGGCGTTCGGCGCATCACCGCGGGGAAGGGCATCGATCCTAAGGACATGGTCATGCTGGCCTACGGCGGCAACGGACCGGCCTTCGCCGCCGTCCAGGCGGAAGACCTGGGCATCGAACGGGTTCTCGTGCCCAAGGCCTCACCGACCTTTTCGGCCCTGGGCACCCTGGTCGCGGACCCGCGTATCGACGAGGAGCGGTCCTATGTCGCGCCGGCCGACGATCTCGATATCGAAAAGCTGAAATCGCTCTGGAGCGATCTGGGCGCGCGGGCGGAGAAGTACTTCACCGACGCGAACTTCCAGGCCGACCAGGTGACCGCCCACTACCAGGTCAATATGCGCTATCCGGGCCAGAACTGGGCGCTCACCTTTGATCTTCAGGAAAACAAGGGCCTGCGGGATCTATCGTTCGTGGACGCCGCCCTGGGCGCAAAAGCCATAGAGGCGTTCAACGAACGTCATACGGCCGAGTATGGCCACGTGCGCGAGGGCGAGGTTCCGGAGATCACCGGCGTGCGACTGGCCACCTCTGTCGCGACGGCGTCGCCCGTCGTCACCAAGGGCTTCGCCGCGCCTAAGGCGAAGCCTAAGGTGGCGAAGACACGGCGCGCCAATCTTGGCCACGGCTATCAGCAAACCGATATCTTTCTTGGCCGGGATCTTGTGCCCGGCGACGAGATTTCGGGTCCGGCGATCATCGAGGAAAGCTTCACCACCATCGTGGTCTACCCCGGCTGGAAACTGAATGTCGACGACGCTGGCGACTATGAGATGACCCGCGTGCAGCCCCAATCCTGAGAAGGCGGACGCGCCTGGCGCGCCATGGCGCGCCAGTTTGCGAAATGAAAGCGGCGATCAGGGTTGGGAGACTGCGTTCACCCTCAAGAACCGATCCAGGGTTGCGCCGAAATCGCAGGTTCGCCACAGGGTGAGAAAATTGATCATCATGTGGAGCTGGGTGCGTGCGGCCTCGTTTTGGCTAAAGCGAGGATCGCGGCGGCTGGTGATCGTGGGAAGCTCGGGGATGTGCTTTTCGACGAATGCGGGGGCGTCCATCAGCCAGGCCAGCCCCATCGTCGCTACGAACAGCTGCAGATGAAGCTTTAGCGTCGAGAGATCGAGGGCCTGGCCGCCGTGAGCGTGGTATTCCATCGCGAACAGGGCCAGCAGCGTATCGAGATGACTGTCCAGAAACGCCGGTTCGGCGGCGCTCAAGGCGCCCCATAGGGCCAGCGCGACGTTCATCTGTCCGACCCGCCCCCAATCCAACAGTCCGCAATGAAGTTCGCCGGATGGATCCCGCCAAAACCAGGCGTTGTCGACATTGGCGTTCCAATGACACAGGGCGATGAGATCGGCGTCGGCGTACAGGAAACGCTTGATGGCGCCCTCGTGGTCGAGGAAGCGCAGAGCCTGCTGCGAAAACTCCAATATGAATTGCGCGGACGCCAGCCGCTCAGGCGCCAGCCGCGGGTAGCGCGCGGCGAACGCTGAGAAGCGCGATACGCGATTGAGGATCTGCCGAGCGTCGTAGCGGATCGGATCGCTGGCGATGGCGGCGTCCGCATCGAAGGGGAATTGCTCGGCGATGCTTCCGGCGAGGCGCCCCGCCTTGTGGGCGCCGGCAAGCCTGGCGATCGCGCGTACAAGCGCCCGATAGTGCTCCAGCGGCGCCGGCATTTCGTCGTCCAAGCACTTATCGTAGTGGCGCTCGACCGCTCCCTTGCCAAAGGGGATGCGCTCGGTGATCAGGATGCCGCCGCCGGACGGACGATAATAGTCCGCGAAGAGGCAGGTTGGGACTGCGATGGGAAAGTCCGATGCTTGCGACAAGGCCGCGAACCGCACCTCCGCCTCCATCTGTTCCTTTCCCCGGTCGCGTATAGGATCGTCAAGGTCGCGCGAGAACTTGACGAACAGATCTCGGGGCGGGCCGGGGGTCTGGTTTCGATACTCCACCGAGAGCCACAGTTTTCGACCGGTGCTGCCGCCCGGGCATTCCTCGAATTCGGTGATCCGCGCCACCCGGTCATCCGCCGCCAACGCGCCGCCACGCCGAAACGCCCCTGTCAAAAAAGCTTCGCCACCCTCGCGAAGGGCCTCGATGGTCACGGGTATGTCCAGGCCGGTGATGTCGCCCCGAACCCAGGTCGGGTCCTGGGTCACCGCTCCAAAGCCCGGGCCACCTTGCGATCCGGGGCGACCCACTGGGAGGTGGCGTAGATCGGCGCTATGGCGGTCGCCGCGTTCAGTTCGGCGACCTCGGTGTCCGTCAAAGTCAGGCTGGCGGCGCCGAGGTTATCCTCCAGCTGATGCAGCTTGGTGGCGCCTAGCAACACGCTGGTGACGCCTTTTTGCGCCAGGAGCCAAGCGATCGCCACCTGCGCGACACTGGCGGATCGTCCCTCGGCGAGGCGGCGCAGGATCGCCACCACTTCAAAGCCCTTATCCTTGTCGAACTGCAGCATGTCGAAGTTGGAAAAGCGGTTTTCGGGCTTGGCAAGGTCTTCGCGGCTGTAGGCGCCGCTCAGAAAGCCGAATGCGAGCGGACTCCACGTGGTCATCCCCAGGCCATAGCGCTGCATCATCGCCAGCATGTCGCGCTCCACATCGCGGCCCAGCAGGGAATAGTACATCTGGCCGTGGGTGAACTGTGCCAGGCCATTGGCCCTTTGAAGCTCGATCGCTGCAGCAGCCTTCCACGCGGACCAGTTGGAAAAGCCGATATAGCGCACCTTGCCCGAACGGACGACGGCGTCGAACGCCTCCACCGTTTCCTCAAGCGGCGTATAGGGGTCTTCCCGATGGGCCACGTAGAAGTCGATCCAGTCGGTGCCCAGCCGCTTAAGACTTTGATCGACCGACCACAGGATGTGGCGCCTGGACAAGCCGGCGCGGATCAACTCCCGATCGCCGCCCCCGCGATTGCCGACCTTGGTGGTGATCACGACCCTGTCCCGGTGCGGTTTCAACGCTGCGCCGAGCAGGGTCTCAGATTCACCGTCGGCGTAGACGTCCGCCGTATCGAAGAAGTTCACCCCGGCGTCGAGCGCTCGTCCGATCAATTGATCGGCGAGCGCCCCACCCACCTTATAGACCGAACTGAGGGTCTGGTTGCCTTGAGTGAAGGTCAAGGCGCCAAAGCCAAGCCGCGAGACGGCCAGGCCGGTATTGCCCAGGATGGCGTATTGCACGTGGGCGTCCTAGGTCTTCGCCTTGCGACCGCTCTTGCTCAGTCGGAAGTCGGGCGGGAACTGGCTGTCGTTGTCCTTGACGGCATTGTTGACGCCTTTCTGGAAGGTGTCGTCGCCCAGCGTCAATTCATCGCCATCGTTCTTCACCAGCGGAAGCATCGACTCCATCCAGCCTGTCAGGATGCTGCCCATATATTCGCCCTGCTGCTGCTTCATCACCTCGAAGAAGGTCTTCTGCATGAAGACCACATCGGTCGGCCGGGTCTTGGTGCAGGCCATCGCATACTTCTCCACCTCGGCTTCGAGCTGGTCGCGGGGCACGACGCTGTTGATGAAGTTGCAGTCGTACATTTCACTGGCGGTGAAGGGCCGGCCGGTGAACACCATCTCCTGGAATTTGCGGATGCCCATGGTCTGCGCCCATTGCCACATGCGCGGACCCCAACCGACGTAGCGGAACGCAGGGTGGCCGAACAGGGCGTCATCCGAGGAAATAACCAGGTCTGCGTCGCCCGCCTGGTAGAAATGCCAGCCGTAGCAATAGCCCTTCACCTCGACGATGCTGATCTTTTTGAAATCTTGCAGGCTGCGGCAGCCGTAGTTGGAATTGGCGTTGAGCTGGGTCAGCGACGCGAGATACCGATAAGAATCCTTGGGCGGATATTTGACATCCTCGTCCTCGCCGATCTCGAATTCGCGAAGGAGCGAGACTTCGGCGGTTTCCGACAACATTTCGGCCTGCTCGGGCAGGTCCGCCCCACCGCCCAAATTGTTGCCGACGCCGCGGATCACCAGCACCTTCACGTCATCGTCGATATTCGCCCGATGCAGCAGCTTGGAGTAGCGCAGCCGCGCGGCGATGGTCGGCGCATTCAGATGGTCCGGGCGATTGAAGGTGATCGTCGCGATCTTCGTCTTCGGATTCTTCTCGTAGAGGATGATCTCCTCCGCCGAGGGACGCTCTGCTGCTTCGGCCATGGTCATTCCCTTTTCAACCTGTGGATTGGCGGCCTTTCCGCCACCGTCGAAACCGACTAGTAACGCTTCGACATTTGATGGAACACGATTGTGGAACAATTTATCGCAAATAGCCGCCCCGGCGATGTTGCTGGGGCGGAGGAGGCCAGGGGTCCTGGCGCCTCCCGCTTGGTGTCTCGCGGCATCATGCAGGCGATGGAGGTGCAGCACCTCGTTCCCGGTCAAAGGCTGGTGGAGACCGATCTCGCCGCGAGATATGGCGTCGGCCGCAACGCCGTGCGCGAGGCGGTGCAATGGTTGGCGGCGCACGGGGTGATCGACCTGACGCGACATCGATCCGCCGCGATCCGGCGGCTCGACCCGCTGGAGGTTATGGATGTGCTCGACGTCGCCGAGGCGATGATCGGCCTGATCGCCGAAACGGCGGCGACACGGTACGGCGCGGCGGAGCATCGCTCATTGCTGGAGGGCGCCTTGGCCGAGGTCGAACGCGGCGCGGCCGGCGGCGCTCCCGGAGCCTTTAGCCGGGGCCGTCGCCATTTCTATCGTGCGCTGATCGAAATCGGCGGAAACTCCGAGCTGAAACGGCTGTTTCCAGCCTTCGGCATCCACGTCCTGCACGCCCAATATCGCTCGCCGGGGCTGGAGAGACTTCGCCTACGCGAGTTCCAGGCGATGGCGGCGGCCGTCTCCAGCAACGATCCCGATCGGGCCGGAGCGATCGCGCGCGACCACGTGGGGCAAATCCGGGCTGTCATCCTGGACACCCTGGAAGGCGGTTGAGGGCGCCCTCCCCTCCCGCCTGACGGGCGCCGCTATCGGGTGACGCCCGCCTCCTTCAGCCGCTGCTGCTCAGCTTGGGACAGGCCCAGGATATCGCCGAACACATAGGCGTTATGCTGACCGAGCTTGGGCGCGCCGTCAGTGATTTCCGCGGCTTCAGTCATCCGCCAAGCCGGTCCGACAATGGTCCGCTCCTCGCCCGTCGGATCGGTCACAGGGCGGTAAAAGCCACGGCCCCATAGATGCCCATCGGCAATCAGATCGATCGAAGAGGCGCTTTTCGCCGCCGCGACGCCGGCCGCCTGGAGCTTGCCCGCCAACGATTCAGCGTCATTGGCGCCCGTCCATTGAGAAATCAAATCGTCGAGCTCAAGCTCATTGGCCTTACGGTCTGCGAGGGTGCGAAAGCGCAGATCTTCGGCCAGGGCGGGCGGGCCCATGATCTCGGCGAGCGCGCGCCATGCAGCGTCCGAAGACACGGCGATAGAAATCCAATCCCCATGGGCGCAACGAAAGACCCCATGGGGCGCCATCTCCGCATGACGATTGCCGTCAGCGCCTCCGATCCGGCCGTTGAGGCTGAAGTCCATGACGTTGTCGCCAACCATGCTGGTCATCGTTTCCACCGCCGACACGTCGATGAACTGGCCCTCGCCGCTCCGACGGCGATGGATCAGGGCGACGAGGGCTGCATAGGCCGCAGCGGTTCCGAAGGTGGAGTCGGCATAGCGCACGTTCATGCCGGAAGGCGGTTCGCCCTCATAGCCGACAAGGGCGCTGAGGCCGCCCAAGGCGACGAAGCAGGGCGCATAGCCGGTCTGATAGGCCAAGGGCCCGTCGTTTCCGTACATGCCCATCGACACGAATATGATGTCCGGCTTCACCGCCTTCACCGCCTCATAGCCGAGGCCCAGCCGATCGATCGCCCCGGGCCGGAGATTCTCGATCAGGATGTCGCTCTCCGCGATCAGGTCCTTAAGCAAGGCGATCCCCTCCTTGGACTTCATATCGATCTGCGCGCTTAATTTCTGCGGGTTTACCGCCATGAAGCCCGGCGCCTTATCGAAGTCCGCTACGCCGAAGGTGCGCGTGACATCCAGTGAGCCGTGACTTTCGATGCGGATCACCTCCGCGCCCAGGAAGGCAAGCTGTTTGCCGGCGTAGGGTCCGGCCCACACCTTGGTGAGCTCGACCACCCGCACACCCTGCAAGGGACCGCCGCGTCGGTGATTTGTCATCTGTCGTCTCCCTTGGCGTTCAGGCCGACGCGCCGGCGGGGTCGGCGAAGACGTCCGCGCTGTGTTGGCCGAGCAGCGGCGCCGGCCGCTCGATGCGGGCGGGCGTTCGACTGAGCTTGTAGGGGGTCGTGGGATAGAGCGCGCGGCCGAGCACCGGATGTTCGACCTCGGCGAAGAAGGCGCGGTGCTTGAATTGGGCGCAGTCCCTGAGGTCTTTTGCGTCGTTGACCGCCACGAGCGTTAGCCCGAGCGTCTGCGCCGCGGCGGCGGCCTCGTTCTTGTCCTGCGTTTTCAGCCATTCGCCCAGATAGTGGCGACACTCGGCGATGCGATCGGGCGTTAAGCCTTTTTCGAGCCAGTTGTCGGGGAAGGCCTTCATCCATTCGGGATCGCCGAGGAGCTCGCGCACGGCCTTCCAGTGCGCAGGGGCCGACATCCAGACGTAGACATAGCCCTGGCGGCAGGCAAAGATTCCCGCCGGGCCGCCGAGGTCGAACCGCCTGCGGCTGATATCGACATCCATGTCGCCGGCGACCATCTGACCCAGGACGTAATCGACGCGCGAGGCCATCACCTCCTGTTTCGAAATGTCGATCGCCCGCCCCCGGCCGGTCTCCTCGCGGCCGTAGAGACTGGCGGCGACGCACATGGCCGCCTCCATCCCCGCCTCATAGCTGGCGAGGAAACGCCCCGCGCCCTTGAGGGGCGGCCGATCGGGATCGGCGCCGCTCGGGGTGTGATACCCCCAACCGCTGCTCTGGATCACCGTCAGATCCTCGGCATGGGCCCGCTCGGCAGGCGCCGACTGACCGAATGGCGTGATCGCGCAGAGCACCAGCTTGGGGTATCGCCGCTCGATGTCGGCAAGGTCCAGCCCCAAGGTATTCAGCCAACCTGGAGCATGATCGTCGATCACCGCGTCGGCATGGGCCAGCAGCCTGGACAGCATCTCCAAGCCGCTAGGCGATTCCAGGTCGATCGCCACGGAACGCTTGTTGGTGTTCAGATAGGCGAACAGGCCGCTACGCTCCGGACCGGCGTCATCATCCAGAAAGGGGCCCATGTTTCGGGTCGGACTGCCGCTGCCGGGCCGTTCGATCTTAACCACCTCGGCGCCGAAATCGGCCAGCAACTTGCCGCAGTATTCGCCCGCCACCCCCTCTGACAGCTCGACGATCCTGAAATGGCTCAAGGCGGACATGGAAGTTCCCGAGTTAGGCGCGAGGGCCGGCCTGCCGAACCGACATAACCCTCCCTACACTGGGACATTTGTCCCCGATAGCAGCCTGAACAGTCGCATCGAGCATTTGCGACCGCTGGACGTCCACGCGGGGTCGAAGCCCTCAAGGTCGGCCGCTAGCGTAGGGGTGAATTGACAATTGCGGGAACTAGCATGGCAGAGACGCATGACGTGATCGTGGTGGGCTCGGGTTCCGCCGGCATGACGGCGGCGTTGCGCGCGCGCGATCTCGGCCTGGACGTGCTCATCGTCGAGAAGGCGCACAAATACGGCGGCACCTCAGCCACCTCGGGCGGCGTGGCCTGGATTCCGAACCACGGCTTGGGCGGCGGCGGCGACACCCGCGAAGAGACGCTGACCTACCTCCATGCCGTGACGGAAGGGCCCCTCGATAGCGAGCGGCTGGAAGCCTATGTCGACACAGGTGCGGAGATGCTGCGCTATCTCGGCGAACTGGGCATCAACTTCATGCCCATGCCGTGGCCGGACTATTTCTCCGAATCGCCGGGCGCGCGGGCCGACCGCTCGCTGGTTCTCTCAATGTGGGATGGGGCGAAGCTGGGCGAGGACTTCACGCTGATGCGCGAACAATATCCGCGCTTCAAGCTGTTCAATCGTTATGCCATGAACCTGGAGGAGACCTTCACCATCGCCGCGCGGTCGAAGGGGTGGAAGCGCGCGCTCGCCCGCGTCGTCGGGCGCTACTGGGCCGACCGAAGCACGCGCAAGATCACCCAAAGGGATCGTTGGCTCACCTCGGGCGCCGCGCTGATGGGACCGCTCAGGGAGCAGCTCCTGGCCAAGGGCGTGGAGATCCGTCTAGAGACCAAGCTCGACAAGCTCCTCCATGCCGACGGTCGGGTCACCGGCGTGCGCGTCAGCAAATTCGGGACGGCCCACGATATCGAAGCGCGCCACGGGGTGGTGATCTGCGCCGGCGGCTTCGAGTGGAGCCAGGCGCTCCGCGACCGCTTCTACCCCGTTAAGACATCGATCTGGTGGGGCAGCACCCCCCAGGGCGCCAACGCCGGAGAGGCGTTGATCGCCGCAGAGGAAATCGGCGCCAGCACTCAATATACCGATGCCGGCTGGTGGGCGCCGACGATGATCATGCCCAGCCGCAGCGCCTCCAACTTCGAGGAGACCCACCAAGCCGTGTTCGACGTGGGCCGCCCCTATAGCGTCTGCGTGAACCGCAATGGCGATCGCTTCGTCAATGAAAGCTGCAGCTACGATCTGTTCGGCAAGGCCATGGTCGACGATCAGCTGAAGACCGGCGCCAACACGCCGTGCTGGCTGGTGTTCGACAAGACCTTCCGCGCCAAGTTCACCGCGGGCGGCTTCCTGCCTTCGGCGATCATGCCGGACGGGGCGATCCCGGTGGACTGGTGGGGCCACTATATCTTCAAGGCGCAGAGCATCGCAGAGCTCGCCAAGGCGATCGACCTGGACCCCGCCAAGCTGACAGGCGTGGTCGAACGCATGAACAGCTACGCCAACAAGGGCGAGGACCCTGAGTTTGCACGCGGCTCCAGCGGGTACGATCGCGGCTTTGGCGATCCGACGGTCAAACCCAATCCCTGCCTCGGCGCGATCGAGAAAGCGCCCTATTACGCGGTGCCGATCAATCTCGGCGACCTTGGCACCAAGGGCGGCCTGAAATGCGACGCCAAGGGCCGGGTGCTGGATGGTGGGGATCAGCCCATCGCCGGCCTCTACGCCGCCGGAAACGCCGCCGGCAGCCCGTTCGGGCTTTGCTATCCCGGCGCAGGCGCGACGATCGGACCGGCAATGGTGTTCGGCTACATCGCCGCCAACGAAATCGCCAAGCGCGCCACGAACGCCGATCTCAGCGGAAAGACCACCAAGACGGCGCTCGGGTAGCGCGCCCGCAGCCCTCAGTCGAGCGGTCGCGGCGCGCCCGTTTCCATATATTCGGCGAGCACGCGGTGGAAGTTGGTCACCCCGCGCTCCTGCACCGGATTGGGCCGGGGGCCGGGGAAACCGCGCGATTTCACCCCTTGCTGCACCGCGCCCATATTGGCGAAGTCCTGGCCGAGCACCTTGCGCCACGCCGCCTCGTCCTCGATCGGGGTGTAGCGGTTTTCGGGCTTGGGCTCCTGACCCTCGGGAAAGCGCTCGATGACATAGACCTCGAAGATGCAGCTGTCCGGATTGAAGCCGTCCGGCCTGGCGCGATAGCAAAGGGCGAAGGTCGGCCCCTGGATCACCACCGTATTGGGGAAGATGTGCCACACGGTGCCCGCCTTGGAGAAGTGCGCCGGATCGATCTTAGGCCACATCACCCCCCGCGCGGCGTCGGCCTTGGCGGCCTGCATCATCAGGTGGGCCTGGACCTGCATCGGCGGCGTGTCCGCGGGCAACTCATCGACAAGCCGAGCGGCGGCGTCAACGATGGTCTGGGTGGTGGTGGCGTTGACCTCTTCCCAAAGCTGGCCGAGCACATCGGCCAGGGCGACCCGCATGTCGGGCGCGTCGCCGGTCCCGCCCGAGGCGCCGCCAAAGCCCTTCTGCGCACCTGGCCCGAACACGGTATGTTTGCCGTGGGCCTGGCTCCAAGTCGACTTGACGCCGTACTTGGTGAGTTGCGGGTGGGTGCCGGGGACGTGGTAGCCCTCGACGAAGGCCTCGATGGCGATCTTCCAATTGCAGGGGAAGTTTAGCCACTGGCGCCAGCGATAGCGCATCTTGTCCAATTCGAACGGATCGAGCATGTCCGCGGCGACGCCGAGATAGGTCCGCAGCGGTTCGGCCTCCGGGTCCATGTTGATGAACACCCAGCCGCCCCAGCTATCGACCTTGACCTGCTTCATGCGCAGATTGTCGTCGGTGAGCGCGCCCTCCCACTCCTCGCGCGCCAGGGCCTCCACATTTTCACCCTCAAGGCTCCACTTCCAGCCATGGAACCTGCAGACGAAGCGCTTGGTATGGCCGCAGCCTTGGGCCAGCCGACGACCGCGGTGGAGGCAGACATTATAGTAGGCCGCGATGCGGTCGGCTGAGACGCGCACGACGATGATCGACTCATCGAGGATTTCATAGGTTACATAGTCGCCAACCTTGGGTATCTCCTCGGCGCGACACGCCACCTGCCAAACCTTGGCCCAGAGCTTTTCGTCCTCGGCGCGGGCGTAGGCCTGCGAGACGTAGGGCTCGATCCCGATCACCACGGGCCGGTCGGTGATCTCGCGGCCGATCTTGTTCAAGACGGTCATTGCAGAACCTCCTCTTCCATAATTTCACGCTGGCGGCGGTCAGCCAGGCTTGGCTGCGGTCTCGAACGCTGGCGCTCCCAGTCATCCCCTCATGAGGCGATTGCTGGACGAAGGCAGAGTTCAGACGACGTCGCAAGAGACGATGGCGTTACGTAACTCGTAGCTCATCAGCGGTGCATTCCAGGTCATGTCCGGGCGCCGCTTCAAGCGCAGACCGGGCACTCTCATCAACCGGTCGACGAAGACACGGGTCTCGCTGAGCGCCACCTGCGAGCCGGGGCAGTGATGGGCGCCGTCGCCAAAGCTCATGAAAGAGCCGTTTTGCTTCTGACGCTTCGCCCGGTCCGGGTCCAGCACATAGGGACAAGGTCCGACCACCGACTCGTCGCTGTTGACGGATCTGAGATCGACCGCAAACCTCGATCCCGCCGCCACCGGGCCCTCCGACGTCGCCGTAATATCCTCGGCGACATTGCGGTGAAGCAGAGCGGCGATCGGTTCGAGGCGGAGAATCTCTTGCAGGATGGCGAGCTGCCCCTGCTCATCGGCGGCGAGGAAGCGTTCGCGGAGGTCAGGCCGGTCGAACAGATGCCAAGCCACCATGACGATGAACTCCCGGGTCGTCACCATGCCGGCGGTGGCGTAGGTCATGCATTCGATCATGATCGCGCGGTCGGAATATCCTCGGTCCAGCGTCTGGGAGATGATGTCGTCACGCCGCTCGATGCGTCGCGCCTGCACGGCCGGTCGCACGTCCTTGACGTAGAATTGATAGCCGCACCACGCCCGTTGCGCCTTGTTGAGCAGGCGGCCGAGGCCCTTGACGGTGGTGAAGGAGTGCTTGAGCAGCGCAGCAATCCGGGGCGCCATCTTGCGCTGGTCGCTATCGGTCAAGCCCACGATGACCGATGCGACCGACACCGCCAATTCGAAGCTGATGTCGTCAAGTTGCGCCTCGCCGCGGGCCTGCAGCCGCGCCAGCAGTTCGTCGGTGGTGCGTTCCATCACTTGACGGTAGCGGGTCGAGATCGCCTTGGGCGTGAAGAAGGGCACGATGGCGGCGCGCCGGCGCCGGTGCGTCTCCCCATCGAGATAGAAGACAGGCACATGTTCTGGATTGCCCACGTCGATCTGCTCGGCGCCCGCCCCAGCCTGTTTGGCGTTCGGGCTGCGCAAGATGTCTCTTGCGAAAGCGAAGCTGCCGATAAGTTGGGCGCCCGCCTCGGCCTGCACATACTGCGCGGCGAGCCGAGCGGACTTTCGGTCGTCGCGACTTGGGTCGAAGGGACAGGATGCATCGATTTGCGTAGTGACCACGTTTCTCTCCCACGTTAGATTTGATACACAATGGATCATAACTCTTCGACTTTGCCTCCGTCAACGCGCAGGGACCCGCGCGTTGAACGATCGCGGGCCGCGCTTCGCGACGCCTTGCTGACGCTGCTCGAGGATGCGCCGTTCGACAGGATCACCATTCGGCAGGTCAGCGCCCGCGCCGGAGCGGGCTACGCCACATTCTTTCGCCATTATCCCGACAAGCACGCCTTGTTGAACGATCTCGCGGCGGACGAAATCGGCGAATTGCTCAACCGCGCCCTGCCTGTCGTCTTTGCGGCCGACACGCGCACCGCGTCCCTGGCCCTCTGCACCTATGTCTATGAGCGGCGCCGACTCTGGGCCGCTCTGCTGACCGGCGGGGCCGCCGGCGTGATGCGCGAGCAATTCATCCGCCAGGCGCGCTTGATTGCGCCCGAAAGAGCGGAACCGAGGGGGTGGCTGCCAATGGATCTGAGAGTCGTGTTCGGCGTGTCAGGCGTGATCGAGATCATGGTGTGGTGGCTGCGCGATCAGGATCACCTTTCGGTCGATCACGTGGCGGAGATTCTCGACCGCCTGGTGATCACGCCCACCGTAACAGGCTGATTCCGCCGCTTCCGCCGGATTCTCAATAAACCGAGATCGTCTCGGTTTTTCTTGACGTGACCGCTCGATCGCGCGAGTTTCCGTTAAATGCCGACGGCGGGCCTTCGGAAAAAAATATTTGGAGGAGAACGATGTCTAGCGTTCTTGACGGCAACAAAGCGAAGATCGCCCGGCGGGTCATCGAGGTGCTCGAATTTTTCGACGAGCGCAATCGCCGCGCGACGGTGATGGATATCGTTCGCCGGTACAATCGGCCCCAATCGAGCACATCCGAACTGCTCGCGAGCCTCGTTCAACTCGGCGTGCTCTACAGCGAGCCAGGATCGCGCTCCTATACGCTCACCCCACGCGCAGCGATCTTAGGATCTCTCTCTCAGCCTCGCCTTGTGCGCGACGGCGGCCTTTGGGCGCTGATCGATCGATTGGTGGCCCAGACCGGCCTCGGGATCGCCCTGCTTGGCATGGTCGGCCTCAACGTTCAGGTCTTCCGCTGGACGGAGGGCTCGAAATATCTGCCCCGCGATCTGGGCGACCTGAGAAACGGCGCACAGGATCTGCTTTGCGCTTCCGCTTCAGGACAATTGCTTCTGTCCACCATCAAGGGGGAGCGTCGTGCGGGCGTGATCCGCCGTCTGAACGCCGAAGCACCCAAGGACCGCAAGTTCAACTATCCGGAGATGATCCAGCAGGTTCAGGACTTGGGGCGACAAGGCTATTGCATCGGGCCGGGCGGGTTCGCAGGCGCGACAGAGATGGCCGCAGTCCTCGTACCGACCGACCCGGGGGAGCGTCCAATGGTCTTGAGCTTTGTCTACGAGCCCACCGGGGATATAGATCCGCAGGCCTTGGTCGAATTGCTGCAAAAATCGGTGCAGCGATGCGTGGCCCAGCCAATGACCAACCGCACCGAGCCAGCAGCGATATCGAGCGCGGCTTGATAGACGGTTAAATTCTGTTTTTTCAATAGGTTATCGCCAATCGCCACTGCCGATCTCGGCCGACTGGCGAGGTCGATGGTTCAATAGTTCGGGTAGGCGCGCAGCGTATGACCCGTATAAGATCTGGATTTCCCGCCGTCGCCACTGGCGGCTTCAACGATAAGCTGAGGGCGGCTGCACGTCCTCGTATGCACCTAGCTGGAGAGTTTCAATGTCGGATGTCGCCATCGTCGAGAGCACGGCCGAGCTGGACACCAGCGACGTCGACAAGTGGGTCGGCAAGCCCGTCATTTTTGCGGAAATGTGGGATAGCTGCAATGCGACCGATATCCGCCGATGGGTGCAGGCGCTGGACTATCCCAATCCCATCCACTGGGATGAGGAGTTCGCCAAGAAGTCCAAGTTCGGCGGCATCGTGGCGCCTCAGTCCTTCACCGTCGCCATGGACTACGGTCATGGCTGCCACCCGGCCT
>JAMFTA010000236.1 GCA_026225565.1 Caulobacter sp.
CTGGGCGACAACCTGCCGCCCGACTATGTCACCAGCGTGCGGGCCGGCGGCTACTACGGCTGGCCGTGGTACTACATCGGCCGCCACGAGGATCCCCATCACCGGGGCGAGCGCCCGGATCTGGCCGCCAAGGCCATCGTGCCCGACGTACTGGTCCAGGCGCACTCGGCGCCACTGGGCGTCACCTTCTACACCGCCAGGGCAGGCGCGGCGGTGTTCCCCGCGGACTATCTCGGCGACGCGTTCGTGACGCTGCACGGCTCCTGGAACCGCGAACACCGCACCGGCTACAAGCTGATAAGGGTCCCGATACGCGACGGCGCGCCGACCGGTGACTACCAGGATTTCATGACCGGGTTCGTTGTCGACGACCACGGCGTGTGGGGCCGACCCGTCGGCGTCACGATGGCGGCGGACGGGGCGCTGCTGGTCGCGGACGACGCATCGGGAACCCTCTGGCGGATCGCGCCGACCAACAAGCCTGGCAACAGCAAGGGACACTGACATGAAGACCGCCTGGATCATCGGCCTGCTCGTACTGGCGAGCGCTCCGCGCGTATTGGCCCAGACGCAGAGCGGATCGGAGCTTTTCGAGGATCGCTGTTCCGGCTGCCACGCCCCGGCCGGCGGTGGCCAGGGGCCCAGCCTGGCCGGTGTCGTCGGGCGCAAGGCCGGCGCGGTGGCCGGCTTCGACTATACCGCGGCCATGAAGGCCTCAGGCATCGTGTGGACGAGCGCCAACCTCGACCAGTTCCTCGCCGACCCGGCCAAGACAATCCCCGGCACCGCGATGCCGGTACACCTTGCGGACCCCGCCCAGCGCGCCGCCGTCATCAGCTACCTGGCGACGGGGCGGTGAGTAGCTTTTTCATTCGTTGACCGGCCGCCACCTGATCCCTCGGTCATCTTCCCCCGTTCACGGCCTAGCGATCCGCCCCCCCGACATTGGCCGCGGCACGCCGGTGGTCGCGGGGAAGGAAATGGGAAGGCCGGTGAAGGTGCGGGCGGCGAGATAGGCGAAGGCTTCGGCCTCGATCGAATCGCCGCGCCAGCCGAGGCTCTCGGCGGCCGAGACGGGACCGTCGAAGCGTTTGCGGATCGCCTGCATGAGGATTGGGTTGTGGCGGCCACCGCCGCAGACGATCACCCGGCGCGGCGGTTGCGAGCAGGTGCGCAGGCCTATGGCGACCGCCTCCGCCGCGAAAGCGGTCAGGGTCGCCGCGGCGTCCTCGAGCGAAAGGCCGCTGACCGCGTCCAGCGAAAGATCGAACCGATCGAGGGACTTGGGACCACGCGCGCTGAAATGCCGATGGCTCAGATAGGCGGCCAGGACCGCTTCGTCGACCGTCCCGGCGCGGGCCAGGGCCCCGTTCTCGTCGCAGCGCGCGCCGGTCCGCGCCTGCACCAGCAGGTCGATCATGCCGTTGGCCGGGCCGGTGTCGAAGGCGGTCAGCGCGCCGGAGGTGGGGATCAGGGTGATGTTGGCCACCCCGCCGAGGTTGAGGATGGCGACCGGCGCCTCCAGGCCGGACGCCTTGGCCCGGGCGGCATGGTAGACCGGAGCCAGGGGCGCGCCCTCCCCGCCCGCCGCCACGTCCGCGCTGCGGAAATCGAACGCCACGGACACGCCCAGGCCCTCGGCCAAGAGCGCCGCGTCGCCCAGCTGCACCGTGCGGCCGATCCGCTCCGCCGTCGGGCGCTCGTGCAGCACCGTCTGACCGTGAAAACCGACGAGATCGAGGTCGGCGGCTTTCAGGTCGTGGGCGGCCAGGAATTCGCGCGCCGCCGCCAGGTGCTCCATCGCCACCGCACGGGAAGCCGCTTCGAACACGGCGGGCGGCGGCGCCCCCCGCGCCCAGCTCTTGGCCGCCTCGGTGGCCTCCAGCACCACTGCGCGGGTTTCCGCCGTCAGCTTGCGCTCCCCCGCCGGACCGAAGCCGTGAATGACTTCGCCGTCGGTCTCCAGGATCGCCATGTCCACGGCGTCCAGCGAGGTGCCGCTCATGAATCCCAGTATACGCATGGTCGGTCGGCTCCTCCTGGTGCTCGGGCTTGACTGACATGGCTTAGCGCCGCTAGCTAGACCCATGTCCGCGCGTCCCGCCCCGAGCCCCTATTACCGCCGCTATCCATAGCGAGCGGCTGCGCGATTCCATGCCGCCCTCACCCCGGCGGCATTCTCGATCAGGAGACGGTCTCCGGCCTTCGACATAAGACCAAGGACCTTTCTGCATGACCGTCCCCACCTTCAAATCCGACTTCCTGCGCGTGATGAGCGAGCGGGGCTATATCCACCAGCAGAGCCACGCCGCCGAGCTGGACGCCGCCGCCGCCGCCGGCCCCATCACCGCCTACATCGGTTTCGACGCCACCGCCGACAGCTTCCACGTGGGCAACCTCGTCTCCATCATGCTGCTGCGCCGGCTGCAGCAGACCGGCCACAAGCCCATCGTGGTGATGGGCGGGGGCACCACCAAGGTCGGCGATCCGTCCGGCAAGGACAGCCAGCGCCAGATGCTCACCGAGGCGCAGATCGCCAGCAACATCGCCAGCTTGAAGCGGGCCTTCGAGCCCTTCCTGACCTTTGGGGATGGACCGACCGACGCCATGATGGTCGACAACGACCTGTGGCTGTCCAAGCTCGGCTACCTGGAGTTCCTGCGCGAATACGGGCCCCACTTCACCATCAACCGGATGCTGACCTTCGATTCGGTGAAGCTGCGGCTCGACCGCGAACAGCCGCTGACCTTCTTAGAATTCAACTACATGCTGATGCAGGCGACCGATTTTCTGGAGCTGAACCGGCGCTACGGCTGCACGCTTCAGATGGGCGGGTCGGATCAATGGGGCAATATCCTGAACGGGGTGGAGCTGATCCGGCGGGTGGATCAAAAACCGGCGTTCGCGCTCACCACGCCGCTGATCACCACCGCCTCGGGCGCCAAGATGGGCAAGACAGCGGCGGGAGCCGTGTGGCTGAACGCAGATCGCCTGAGCCCCTACGCCTACTGGCAGTTTTGGAGGAACACCGAGGACGCCGACGTCGGCCGTTTCCTGAAGCTGTTCACCGACGTGCCCCTGGACGAGATCGCCAAGCTGGAGGTGCTAGAGGGCGCTGAGATCAACGAAGCCAAGAAACGCCTCGCCAATGAAGCGACCGCCCTGATGCACGGGCGGGCGGCGGCGGAAACGGCGGCGGCCACGGCGCAGGCCGCCTTCGTCGAGGGCAAGGCGTCGGGCGACCTGCCGGTGATCCACGTCAAGGGGCCGATCACCGGAACCAACGTCACCGCCGAACTGGTCACCTCCGCCTTCGTCGCCTCCAAGTCCGAGGTGCGGCGCCTAGCCCAGCAGGGCGGGCTGAAGGTCAATGACAAGCCGGAGAGCGATCCCGACCGCGCGCTGACGGCCGGCGACCTGAACAGCGATGGGGTGGTGAAGGTGTCGCTCGGCAAGAAGAAGATCGTGCTGTTGCGGCCGCAGTAGAGCTCATTCACGGCGCTCGTCATCCTCGGGCTTGTCCCGAGGCCCCATGGTTCAGCCACGCAGACGTTGGACCCTAATGGCGGCGCGTCGGAACACTGGGCCCTCGGGACAAGCCCGAGGGTGACGAACACGTTGGAGAAAACCGCGATGTCTGAACTGAAGGTCGGCGACAAGGCGCCCGATTTCGAGCTCCCCAAGGATGGCGGCGGGCAGGTGAACCTGTCGCAATTCCACGGGCAAAAGGTGGTGCTCTACTTCTACCCCAAGGACGACACCTCCGGCTGCACCTCGGAGGCCCAGGGTTTCACCGCTGCCGCCGCCGCCTTCAAGGGGGTCAATGCGGTGGTGATCGGCGTCTCCAAGGACAGCATCAAGAGCCACGACAAGTTCAAGGCCAAGTACGAGCTGGACCTGATCCTGGCGTCGGACGAGCGCTGCGAGATGGTCGAGCGCTATGGGGTCTGGGTTGAGAAGAGCATGTACGGGCGCAAGTACATGGGCATCGAGCGCGCGACCTTCCTGATCGGGCCTGACGGAGCCATCCTGCACATCTGGCGCAAGGTGAAGGTGACCGGCCACGTGGATGCGGTGCTGAAAACGCTCAAAAGCTGATCCGCCGCACCCCCAAGGGGCTGCTTTAGCCTCAGAGGCGAGGACGCTTGTAGACCTGTCGCATTTTTGCTGCATAGGTGAAGAAAGCGTAAACGTCGGGGCGGTGGGGCTTATGGACGATGGTCGGTTGACACGGTTTCGCCATGCGATCTTGACGGTTTTTCCCGAACGGCACGTCTATTTGCGCGCCGGGGGCGATGTGCGCTCCTTTGTGCTGACCACCACAGACCAGGTGGTGGCCGCCGCCGCGGTCGCGGCCTGCCTGACCTGGACCCTGTTCGCCACCGGGGCGATGGTGGCCAGCGTGTTTTCCGCCAACTCGGCAGACGCCGCCGCCGCCAAGACCCAGGCCTATTACGAGCGGTTGATCGCCGACCGCCAGGCGCGACTGAACAGCGCCGTGGCCCTTGTCTCCTCCTCTCGGGGCTCTTTGGACGGGCTGGCGCGGGCGGTGACCGAGCGGCACGCGGCCCTGGCCATGCTGCTGAACGACATCCGCGGCGCGCCGGGGGCCATGGCCGCCCTGGTTCCGGTGAAGGCCCAGGCGATGCAGACGGGCTCCCCCGCCGATCAGATTCAATCGGTGGAGAAGGATCAGGACCGCATGGTCGCCGCCGCCGAAGGCTACGCCCACAGCCGGGCCGAGCGTCTGCGCCTGGCCTTCCATCTGGCCGGCCTCGATCCGGCCGCCTATTCCGGCCGAGCGGTGGCGGGCGAGGGCCTTGGCGGCCCCTTGATCGACGCCAAGGACCCGCGCGCCCTGGCCGCCGTCCTCGACGTGGACGACGACTTCGCCGGACGCATCCAGCATACCGCCCAGGACCTGAACGCCACGCGCACCCTCAGCGGGGAGGTGAAGAAGCTCCCCCTGGGCGAACCCCTGACCACGCCGGTCAAATCCAGTCCCTTCGGCGTGCGTATAGATCCCTTCACCCATAGGGGCGCGTTTCATCCCGGCGAGGACTTCGCCGGCGCCTACATGACGCCGATCCACGCCACGGCGCCCGGCGTCGTCTCCTTCACCGGCCAGCGCAACGGCTATGGCAACGTGGTTGAAATAGATCATGGCGGGGGATTTAAGACCCGCTACGCCCACCTGCAGGGGATTCTGGTGGCGACGGGCCAGCACGTGGGCTTAGGTGATCGCATCGGCGCGATGGGCTCCACGGGCCGGTCGACCGGGGTGCATCTACACTATGAAGTATGGCAAAATGGGCGCGTGCAAGACCCAACGCGTTTTTTGAAGGCGGGTGACTATGTTCAGCAAAACGACTAACTCTCAGCTCCCCAACCAAACCCGGCGTCCCGAAGCGCCCCCCTTGGCGCAAGTTCAGGCCGACGCCGCCGCGAGGCGCCCAGCGTCCAAACCCGCCTCCCTCCTGGCCGCCGACCTGTTGTTCGAAGGCAATATCTCCGGCGACGGCGAGCTCTTGATCGATGGCGCCGTGAAGGGCGACATCCACGTGGCCCGTCTGGTGGTCGGTGAGCGCGCCCATGTGGAAGGCACCATCCGCGGCGGGATCATCGAGATCCGCGGCACGGTGAACGGCAATATCGAAGGCAAGGCCGTGCGCCTCCTGGAAAGCGCCCACGTGGAAGGCGACATCACCCACGAGCAGCTGTCCATCGACGTCGGTGCCTTCTTCCAAGGCCGCTGCCAACAGTTCCGCCCCGCGCCCACGCAAGCCGCGCCGCAGCAGGTCGCCCTGGCCGATCAGACCGCGCCCGCGCCGCAGACCGCTAACGTGATCGAGCTGGAGCAGGCGGCGCGGTAATCCGCTCTCCCTTCCCCCCTTGTGGGGGAAGGGCTCTACGCCACCGGCGCCTCTGTCTTCGCCTTGACCTCGTCCAGGGTCACCCCCGGCGCCAGTTCGACCACGCACAGCGTCGATCCGCCGTGCTTATCGATCTCGAACACGCCCAGATCGGTGATCACCAGGTCCACCACTCCCTTGCCGGTCAGCGGCAGGGTGCAGGCGCCCAGGAGTTTCGGCGCGCCGGTCTTCTCGCAGTGGTCCATCACCACCACCACCCGCTTGACCCCGGCGACCAGGTCCATGGCCCCGCCCATGCCCTTGACCATCTTGCCGGGGATCATCCAGTTGGCCAGATCGCCATTGGCGGCCACCTGCATGGCGCCCAGGATCGACAGGTTGATGTGCCCGCCGCGCACCATGGCGAAGCTCTCCGCCGAGGAGAAGAAGGAGGAGGTGGGCAGCTCGGTGATGGTCTGCTTGCCGGCGTTGATCAGGTCGGCGTCCGCCTCGCCCTCATAGGGAAAGGGGCCCATGCCCAACATGCCGTTCTCGCTCTGCAGGGTGACGCTGACGGCCTTAGGGATGTAATTGGCGACGAGGGTCGGGATGCCGATGCCGAGGTTGACATAAAAGCCGTCCTTCAGCTCCTTGGCGGCCCGTTCCGCCACCTGTTCCCTGGTCCATCCTTTTTGGTCTTGGGCCACGATCAGACCTCCGATCCGGCGGCGGCGGCGCGGGGCCGCGTAGTGGTGCGCTCGATGCGCTTCTCAAAATGCGCGCCCTTGAAGATGCGGCTGACATAGATGCCAGGGGTGTGGACGTGGTCGGGATCGATCTGCCCAGCCTCGACCAGCTCCTCCACCTCCGCCAGAGTGACCTTGCCGGCGGTGGCCATCATCGGATTGAAGTTCTGCGCCGTCTTGCGATAGACGAGGTTGCCGGCCGCATCGCCCTTCCACGCCTTGACGATGGCGAGGTCGGCCACCAGGCCCCGCTCCATCACATACCACTCGCCGTCGAATTCTTGGGCCGGCTTGCCCTCGGCGATCACCGTGCCGTAACCCGTTTTAGTGAAAAAGGCGGGAATCCCCGCCCCGCCGGCGCGGATGCGCTCGGCCAGGGTGCCCTGGGGATTGAACTCCAGCTCCAGCTCGCCGGAGAGGTAGAGCTTTTCGAACAGCTTGTTCTCGCCGACGTAGGAGGAGATCATCTTCCTGATCTGGCCGTTCTCCAGCATCAGGCCGAGGCCAAAGCCGTCGACGCCGCAGTTGTTGGAGATCACCGTCAGGTCTTTGACCCCCGAATCGCGGATGGCCGCGATCAGGTTCTCCGGGATGCCGCAAAGACCGAAGCCGCCGGCCATGATGGTCATGCCGTCGAACAGCACGCCCTCGATCGCCGCATATCCGTCGGAATGGACCTTGCCGCTCATCTGACCTCCGGGGGCTAGCGCCCTTCAGTGGCGCAGAAGCGCCCGGCTTTCAACTGCGGCGCAGCAAAAGCTAGTGCGGCCGGGCGGCGGCGGCTTGACCGTCGGCCCAAGCGATCAACTGGGTCAGCACCTGGTCGGTGGCCTGATTAAAGGCGCTGACGATGGCGGAAATGCTGTTGGCCGCCGCCGGCGCCGCGACCGAAAACGTCCGCTGGTCCAGGAAGCGCCCGTCCGAGGCGGTCATGCGGGCGTTGAGGACGATCGCCACCGTCGGCGGCGCGCCGGGGCTGAGGTAGCGCGCCTCGAAGGCGCCCACCTGCAGATTAAGCACCGCGCCGGCCGGACCGACGTCGCCGACGTTCGCCAGCTGAAGCTGGCTGCTTTTGACCTGAAAGGCCCGCTGCACCGCTTCTTGGAAGAGAACCCGGGCCGGAGCCACCCAGCGGGCGCCGCCGATATAGGCGGTCTGGTCTCCGGTCACGGTCAGCAAGCCGTCGGATGTGGCGGCGCGGGGAAAGCCGATCTGGCCCAGCACCACGCCAATCCTCGGTCCCGCCGCAGGGGCCGCCGCGGGGGCGCTGGCCTCGGCCCCGAAACGATAGAGCTGCGCCGGCTTGGACTTGGGCAGGAGCGACACACAGCCGCCCATCGCCAACATCGCCGCCAAGGTTGCGGCCAGGAGCGGTTTGCGCATCACGGGTTCACCTTCATCTCTTTGGCGGGGGGCTTGGCGAACACGCCCTGCGGGTTCTGCTCGATGTCGTTGACCACCCGGTTGAGGGACTCGGCGGCGGTCTGCAGGCTGATGATGGCGCTGGAGATGCGCGGCAAGCCGTTGGTGGCGAAGTCCGCGGTCGGGCCCTGCAGCTTGCCAAGGGTGGCCCTGGCGTCGGCGGCGGCCTCTTTCAGCTGCTCGGCCGCGTCGGCGGCGTTCTTCAGGGTGCGGCGACCGTCGCCGTTGAGCATATCGTTGGCGCTGTCGCTAAGGGTCTGGATATGCTGGGAAGTCTGGTCGATGGACTGCACCGCCTTGTCCACGTCCCCGAGCATCCTGCGCTGATCCTTCAGCTCGTCGGCCACGGCGCGAACGTCGGAGAAGGTGCCCGAAACGTTGGCGATATTCTGATCGGACAGGAGCTTATTCACCCGGTTCAGCGCCTCCACCGTGCGGGTCAGCACGTCGCCGCCGCCCTGCAACAGGCTTTCCAGGGCGCCCTCCTTGGTGTGGATCACCGGCACCTCGCCGGAGGACACGGTGTCTTTGAGGAGCGGCTTGGAGATGGTGCCGGCGCTGATCTGGATGAAATTGACGCCGGTGATGCCCAGGGGCTCCAGGGTGGCCAGGGAATCCTCACGCACCGGGGCGTCGGACGATGTCCGCACCCGCGCCACCACCCGGTTGGGGTCGAGCTTGTCGAGGGACAGCTTGGTGACCTCGCCCACCTTGATGCCGTTGAAATAGACCTGACCGCCCACCGAAAGGCCATTCACCGGGCCTTTGAAGTCGACATCGTAGATGTCGTACTGCTTGGTGAACTGGAACCTCGCCAGCCAGAAGACGAAGATCACCGTCGCCATCACCAGCAGGACGGAGATCAGGCCCACCAGGGCGTAGTGCGCGTTGCGCTCCATCAGGCGTCTCCTGCCGCGCGCTGGGCGGCTCGGCCGCGGGGTCCAAGGAAGTATTCCTTGATCCACGGGTGGTCGGATTTCTCCAACTCGTGAACCGGGGCTACGGCCACGATCTTCTTGTCGGCGATCACCGCCACCCGGTCGCAGATGGCGTAGAGGGAATCCAGATCGTGGGTGATCATGAAGACGGTCAAGCCCAGATTGTCGGAAAGATTGCGGATCAGCCGATCGAAGGCCTCGGCGGAAATGGGATCGAGCCCGGCGGTGGGCTCGTCGAGAAACAATAGCTCCGGATCCATGGCGATGGCGCGGGCGAGGCCGGCGCGCTTTCGCATCCCTCCCGACAGCTCGGCCGGCTGCAGGTCGCCCGCGCTGGCGGGGAGGCCGGTCATGGCGATCTTCATGTCGGCGATCTCGTCCACCAGCCGGGTTGGCAGCCGGGTGTGCTCGATCAAGGGGGCGCCGACGTTTTCGCGCACGCTGAGGGCGGAGAACAGGGCGCCGCTCTGGAACAGGACCCCCCAACGGCGCTCCAGGTCGCGCCGCGCCGCGTCCGAGCCGGCGAACACATCCACGCCCAAGACCTCGACCGTGCCTTCGGCTGGGGCGCGCAGGCCGATCAGGGCGTTCAGCAGCACCGACTTGCCGGCGCCCGATCCGCCGACCAGGCCCAGGATCTCGCCCTTGCGGACCTCCAGATCGACCCCGTCGTGCACCACGTTGGAACCGAAGCGCGAGACCAGCCCCTTCACGCGGATGACCTTTTCCGCATCCTCGCCGGGGGCGGCGCGATGGGGCGCCTCAGCGACCGCGGCGGGAATGGGCGCAAGCTCGCTCACAGGCCGAGCTCCATGTAGAGCAGGGCGAAAACGGCGTCGATGACGATGACGGAGAAGGTGGCCTGCACCACCGCCGCGGTCACCCGCCGGCCCAGCTGCTCCACGTCGCCCCCCACCTCCAGCCCCTGACGGCAGCCGATGGCGGCGATCACCATGGCCATGACCGGCGCCTTGGCCAGACCGAGCCAGAAATGGTTGATGCCGACGTTCTCCAGCAGCCGCTGCAGGAAGAAGGTCGGCGACAGATCCAAGACCCCCCAGCTGACCACGACGCCGCCCGCCAGGCCCGCCAGCATGGCGACGAAGGTCAAAAGCGGGGTCATGGTCACCAGGGCGACAAAACGCGGCAGCACCAGGGCCTCGAACGTATCGACCCCCATCACCTGCATGGCGTCCACTTCCTGGTTCATCTTCATGGCCCCGAGCTCTGCGGCGAAGCTGGAGGCCGAGCGCCCCGACAAGAGGACGGCGGTGATCAGCACCGCGAACTCGCGCAGCACCGCCACCCCGATCAACTCCACGGTGAACACCGAAGCGCCGAACTGCTTCAGCAACGAGGCGCCGATGAAGGCCACGGTCGCCCCGATGAAGAAGTTGGTCAGGGCCACGATCGGCAGGGCGTCGAGCCCCGCCCGCTCCATCAAGGAGACGGTGGCCGCCGCCCGGATGCGCCGCGGATCGACGATCACCCGGGCGAGGGTCGATAACAGCCGCCCGAGGAAGGCGAGGGTGTGGAAGATGTCGAGGCCGAAGTTCTCAACCCCCGCGCCCGCCCGCACCAGCATGGCGTAGACCGGCTCAATGTGAACGGGCGGCCCCATCCGCTCCTGGGGTTGGCTCTCGGCGACCAGCTGCATCATCCGATGCACGTCGGGGCGGCCGTCGGGGATGGTCAGTTTGGGAGCGGCGTTGGCCAGGGCGTAGGCGGCGATGGAGTCGAACTTGCCAAGATCGGTGACGTCCAGATCGGCGCTCTTGGCCCCCTTCAGCGCGTGGGCCAACTGGCCGCCGGCGCGCCCGAGGCCCAGGGCCGTCCAATCGCCGCTCAAAGCGACGTGCGGGGCGCTCGCGCCCTTGTCGATTTTGAAGCTGGCCGGCTTGTCCATATGTCGGTGGGTTATCCCTTAAGCTCGATAAAGCACGGGTACGGCAAAGGTTGCAAAGCAGGGCTTAGATCGGGACGGCTTCAGTTTTTCTGGCTGGCCCGCATTTGGGAAAAGATTAGGGTGCGGCGCAGCATACTCACCTTCCGAAAGGTTCGGGCCCGATGGCTTCGATTGACGCGCTTTTCCGCCCATTCGACTTCAAGTCCTTAAAGCTCCCCAACCGGGTGGTGATGGCGCCCATGACCCGCGCCTTCTCTCCCGGCGGCGTCGCCACCGATGCAGTGGCCGCCTATTACCGCCGCCGCGCCGAGAACGAAGTGGGTCTGATCATCACCGAAGGCACGGGCGTCGCCCGTCCCGCCTCCCTGAACGATCCCAACATCCCGCGCTTTCACGGCGACGCCGAGCTGGCCGCCTGGAAGACGGTGGTGGACGAGGTGCACGCCGTGGGTGGCCTGATCGCCCCCCAGCTCTGGCACGTGGGCGCGGTGCGGACCAGCTCCAAAGACTGGACCCCGCCCGGTCCCTATGACAGCCCGTCTGGCCTCTCCAGCCCCGGCAAGAAGTTCGGCGAGGGCATGAGCGACGCGGAGGTGGCCGACGCCATCTCAGCCTTCGCCAAGGCCGCCAAGGCCGCCAAGGACCTCGGTTTCGACTGCGTCGAGCTGCACGGCGCCCACGGCTATCTGATCGACCAGTTCTTCTGGCAGGGGGTCAACGAGCGCAACGACGCCTTTGGGGGCCCCAGCCTCAAGGAACGCTCCACGTTCGCCGCCGAGATCCTGAAGGCCGTGCGCGCCGAGGTCGGCCAGGGCTATCCGGTGATCATCCGCATCTCCCAATGGAAGCAGCAAGACTACGCCGCCCGCCTGGCCAATACCGAAGCCGAGATGGAGGGCTGGCTGGGCGCCTTGGTCGACGCCGGCGCCGACATCCTGCATTGCTCCCAGCGCCGCTTCTGGGAGCCGGAGTTCGAAGGCTCTGACCTGAATTTCGCCGGCTGGGCCAAGAAGCTGACCGGCAAGCCGACCATCACCGTCGGCTCGGTGGGCCTTTCGGGAGATTTCATCGCCGGCTTTAGGGGAGAGTCTTCCAGCCCCGCCTCCCTGGATGAACTGCTACGGCGCCTGGATCGGGGCGACTTCGACCTAGTGGCCGTCGGCCGCGCCCTCTTGCAGGACGCGCAATGGGCCAAAAAGGTGCACGAGGGCCGCAACGACGACCTGCTGCCCTTCACCAAGGAAGCGTTGGGGGGCCTGGCTTAAGGCAGCAGTGGAGGCCGCGAGGTTCAGCCCACCCTTGCAGGCGGGCTGAACCTCGGGACACGCCTTACTTTGGCGTGAGCCCGACGATCACCAGCTTGGCCCGGACGCGGGAGACGAGCAGGCGCGGGTTTACATGCGTCAGCGCCGCCCGCTTGTCCCCGATGACCGCGGCGTCGAGGGTGCAGTCGGCCAGCTCCGTCGCCTTAACGCCGGCCTGCACGCATTGGGCCCGCGCCTTGGCGGCGACCGCTGGGGCCAGGTTCGCCGCATAGAACGGCTTAGCCGGATTGCCCACCCGGGCGGCGCCCAGCCCGCTGCCCTTGGCAAACAGAGATTGGTTGGCCGGCACCCGCCAGCTATCCCCATAGCCACTATAGAAGTTTCCGAAGGTGAACGGCGCGGTGAAGCGCTGGTTGGTCTTCGACACCACCACATTGACGTTGTCCGCGGCGTTGACCAGCAAGCCGTGCACATTGGCCGGCCAGTGGCCAAGTCCAACATAGGCGTCGATATAGTCGGTCGGGCCGTAGCCCCACGTGGCCTGCAGGGAGTTGCCGCGCATGTCGCGCGCCAGATAGGTGTCGCCGTGCCGGCGAAGATCGCCGTCAGCTCCGAGCAGAC
The DNA here is from genome assembly GCA_026225565.1 of Caulobacter sp. Taxonomy (GTDB): domain Bacteria; phylum Pseudomonadota; class Alphaproteobacteria; order Caulobacterales; family Caulobacteraceae; genus CAIOYC01. Next base: position 12,751 of record JAMFTA010000236.1, read on the forward strand.
GTTTCTCGCCGTCGTTCAGGCTGACCGCCGCGCCGTTGATATAGACCTGCGGCTTGTTGCCGGCGACGGAAAAGACCACCGTGGTATGGCCGATGGCCGCAGCCACCGCCTGGTTGACCGCCGCGTTGGGCCACTGGGGCGCGCCGGAGATCTGCCGGTTCTGCACCTGGAAGCCGTCGTCGCTTTGGGCGAGGATGAAATCGCCCTCGGCCTGGAAGTCATAGCTGAGGTTGGTGGCTGGCCCATTGGCCACCTGCGGCGTGGGAGTGAAGGTGTGCAGGTGAGTGTCGCCGATGCCCGAGGCGACGGCGCAGGCCGCCGGCCCTGCCGCTGTGCTGCCCTGGTCCGACAAGATGGTCGGCGCCTGCTGGGTCGGGATCGGCGGCGTGTTGTTAAGGTTCAGATTGTTAGTTTCACCGGTATAGCCTGCCAAAAGGCAGCTGGGCGCGCTGGTCGTTCCCGAATGCACCGTGGTGGTGACGGCCAGATTGGTGCCGGCGTTGAAATTGGCCTGGTAGTCACAGCAGTCGCCGACCAGGGTGAACTCGGCCACGGTCCAGTTGTTGGCGAGGCCGACGATATTGTCGGGGCTGGTGACCACGTAGTGCGTGCCGCTGGAGGCCAGGTCGAGCCGGTCGTTGCCATTGGCCGCCACGCTGCCGGTCATGCTGGTCTGGGCGAGCGCGGTGACGGGGATCACCGGCACGCTGATAGCCGAGGTCGAGTTGCGATAGCAATCGCCGCCATAGGTGTTCCACCCCGACGGGCAACCGGCGTTATAGTTGATCAGCCAGTACTGCATGTAGGCTGAGCCCGAGGACTTGCTGGAATAGACGTATTGCTGCCAGGCTTGGCAGCTGCCGGGCGTGCCGGACCCGGCGCAGGCCGTCGGCGACGCATAAAAGCTGCTGTTGATCTGCAGGGTATAGGCGTCCGCCTGCTGTGTGCTCGGCGACTGAAAGGTGAAGCCGGTTTCACCTGTAGTGCTGGCGGTGGGAAATGAGCCGGTGACCGAGTTCAGGTGACCGGTGACCTGGGCGGAATAGTCGTAGCCATTGCCCACCGTGTCGGCCAGCGCGCCGTGGCGCGGCGGGTTCGGAATCTTAGGCGGGACCACGCAGGCCACCTCGTTCAGCGCGGTTGAAGGGTATTGCACCTTGAAACAGCCCGGGTGCGGAACGGGCGCATTCAGGATCGATCGATGCCACGTCGCAAGCTGAGCGACATTGGGCTGGGCGACCGCCGCCAACTTCTTGACGCCGCGGGCCTCAGGCTTTGCGGGCGCGGCCTGGGTCGGAGCGGAGGCCAGGGTTAAGCCTGCGACGGCCAAGGCCAGAGCGGCGACGATGGCCTTGGGACGCCAGTGTGGCCAGAGGCTGGAGGGGCGGCGGCGTGGAGGGACGCTGCTGTCAATCCTTATACGGATCATGAGGGTGTTCCTTTTTAGGAGCGTGTTCCCGACGGCGCCGGCCTTGCGAGACAACCGCTGAGACATGCACGATCAGATTTTATCTTATTATTACACTCGTGGTGAGTGTATTCGTGAGGGCGCATTTATGTCAATGCTGAAGCACAAGGCCCCGACACGCTCTCTGGACGGCGCGGCAGGGGCCGGCGGCGTCAACCTTGTCGATGATGTTGCGGAAACGGGCGGGCGATGAGCGAGCGACAGCGGATCGCCTCTAGACCGTCGAACAATCCCTTCTGCGTCGCCGAAGCGACGGGCGCGCCGCTGGAGGATTAGCCGCCGCTAGCCACGCTCCAGCACCCGGAAGACGAAGGGATAGTCGTCCCCCTCCCCGGCCGAATGCGCCTCGCGCCGCACCTCGCGCCAGCCGGTCTCGTCGAAGGGCGGAAACACCACGTCGCCCGCAACCTCCGCATCGACCTCGGTCAGGTAGATGCGCTTGGCCTTGGGCAGGGCGAGGGCGAAGAGGGCCGCGCCGCCGATGACGCAGACCTCCTCCGCCCCATCCTCCTCGGCCTGTTCGCGGGCTATGCTCACCGCTTCGTCGAACCGCTCGCAGGCGATGGCTCCTTCCGGCTCGAACGAGCCGTCGCGGCTCAAGACGATGTTGGTGCGGCCGGGCAAGGGGCGGCGGGGCAGGCTGTCCCAGGTCTTGCGCCCCATGATCACCGGCTTGCCGAGGGTGACAGCCTTGAACAGCTTCAGGTCCGACTTCAGCCGCCAGGGCAGGTCCCCGTCCCGCCCGATCACCCCGTTCCTGGCCCGCGCGACGGGGCCGACCGCGATGGGGATCAAACCGCCACCTTGGCCTTGATGTGCGGATGGGCCTGGTAGTTTTCGATGACCACATCGTCGTACTCATAGGCGAACAGATCGCTGCGCGGCGCCAACCGCAAGGTCGGCAGCGGCAAGGGCGCGCGGGTCAGCTGCAGCCGCGCCTGTTCGATGTGGTTCAGGTAGAGGTGCGCGTCGCCGAGGGTATGCACGAACTCCCCGACCTTCAGCCCCACCACGGCGGCGACCATGTGGGTCAGCAAGGCATAGCTGGCGATGTTGAACGGCAC
>JAMFTA010000237.1 GCA_026225565.1 Caulobacter sp.
CTTCCCCCTCCAGGGGGGAAGGGAGCTGTTATTGCCCTCGATTGGCGGGGAAGCCGTATGAAGCCGCCGCTACCGCTCACCCCCGAAGACATCGCCTTCATCCACGACCTGGTCATCTATGACGACCCCGCGATCATCGCCCTGAACAAGCCCTCTGGCCTCTCCAGCCAGGGCGGGCGGGGACAGCACAAGACGCTGGATGACTTGCTGGTCGCCTTCGCCCGCTCCAACGGCAAGCGGCCGAACCTGGTGCATCGGCTGGACCGCGATACCTCGGGCGTGATCCTCGCGGCCCGCACCAAGCCGGGCACCAGCTTCCTTGGCAAGGCGATGATGGGGCGCAAGTTCAAGAAGACCTATCTGGCCCTGGTCGCTGCACCGCCAGAACCCCGCGAGGGCGCCGTCACCGTCCCGCTCCGCCGCGACGAGCAGGGGCGCGAAGCCTATATGCGAGTGTGCGAGCCCGATCACGCGGACGCTGAAACCGCCATCTCCCGCTATCGCACCCTGGCGGTGGGGAGCGGCATGGCGCTTTTGGAGCTGCGGCCCCAGACCGGGCGGATGCATCAACTGCGGGTGCACCTGGCCCACATCGGCCGGCCGATCCTTGGCGACGCCCGCTATGGGGGCGCGCTGACCGCAAATGGCGCGCCGGTCTCGCGGCTGATGCTGCACGCCAAGGCGCTGGAGTTTCCCCATCCCGACGGCGGGCAAAAGCGGATCGAGGCTTGGCCGCCGCGAGACTTCGAAGCAGTCGCCAGCGCGGCTGGGATTGTTATAAGCGACGAATGAATATCCTGATCGTCTTCGCCGGAGGCGGCTTTGGCGCCGTCTGCCGCTATCTGTTCGGCACGGGGTTCGTGCGCCTCTTCGGACCGAGCCAGCCCTATCTGGCCACCTTTCTGATCAACGTGCTCGGCAGCTTGCTGATGGGCTTACTGATCGGCGTCCTGGCGCGCAGCGCCGGGGTGAGCGATCGGTGGCGGCTTCTGCTCGGCGTCGGGGTGCTCGGCGGCTTCACCACCTTCTCCTCCTATTCGCTGGAGGCGGTGATGATGATCGAGCGCAAGGCCTACGCGCTCGCCGGCGCCTATATGGTCGGCTCGGTGGTGCTGGGGGTGCTGGGTCTGATGGCGGGCCTGACGGTGATGCGGCGGGCCCTATGAGAGAAGTTCAAACCCTCGTCGTGGCCGAAGGCGAGGACGGGGTGCGCCTGGACCGCTGGTTCAAGCGCCGCTGGCCCCATCTGAACCATATCCATATCCAAAAGCTCACCCGCTCGGGGCAGATCCGCGTCGATGGCGGGCGGGCCAAGCCGGAAACGCGCCTCTCCACCGGCAATGAGATCCGCGTGCCGCCCCTGCCCGACGCCCCGGCCGAGGGCGAGAAGGAACATTTGTCGGACCGCGACGCCGCCTTCGCCAAGTCGCTGGTGCTGTACGAGGACGACGAGGTCTTGGCCCTGAACAAGCCCTCGGGCCTGGCGGTGCAGGGGGGCACCAAGACCACCCGCCACGTGGACCGGCTCTTGTCGGCCTGGGGGGAGGGCATGGATCGTCCGCGCCTGGTGCATCGGCTGGACCGCGACACCTCCGGCGTCCTGGTCCTGGGCAAGAGCCCTGGGGCTGCGGCAAAGCTCGCCGGCGCTTTCGCCAAGCGGCGGGCGCGTAAAACATATTGGGCCATCGTCGCCGGGAACCCGAAGCCGTCCGAAGGGGTGATCGAGCTGCATCTGGCCAAGAAGGGCATCGGCGATCGCGAGATGATCGTGCCCACCGACCCCAAGGATCCGGACGGCGATCCCGCCCACACCGAATATGTCACCCTGGCGCGCGCGTCGAACCGCGCCGCCTGGATGGCCCTTCGCCCACACACCGGCCGCACCCACCAGCTGCGCGCCCACATGCTGGCCATCGGCCACGCCATCGTCGGCGACCCCAAGTACGGCAATGCGGCGTCCGACGCCCTGGCCGGAAACCTGAAGCTGCAGCTGCACGCCCGCCGCCTGACCCTGCCGCATCCGACCTCCGGAACCTTGGTGATCGAGGCGCCCTTGAGCGTGGAGATGAAGGCGGGTTTCGAGCACTTCGGCTTCGACGAGCAGGAGGCGGACCCCGAACCGTTTGAGGAAAAGGGCGGCTGGAAGCGGTGACTGCAGTCTAGGCGATCAGTCCCCGCACCGGCGGAGCCCCACGGCTGTTCGGAAACACCACGGTCTCCAACAGCCGGCCGTCGACCCCCAAATGCTCGACTAAGACGCCCTTGAACACGGCGCGCACGTCCAGCGTCGGGGCGAGGTCGCGGTCCTCGAACAGCTTGTCGGCGGCCAGGGTCGGCCAGTCGCCGACGATGCCGCCGGGGCGAAGCGCGCCGCCGGCCAGGATGACTGTGGAGGCCGTGCCGTGGTCGGTGCCGCCGGTGCCGTTGACCTTGGCGGTGCGGCCGAACTCGGTGGCGATCACCACCGCCGTATCCTTCCATTGGGCGGCCATGCCCTGCTGCAGGCCGGCGATCACGTCGTCCATGATGCCGAGACGATTGGCTAGCTGGCCTTGGACCGCGCCCTGATTGGCGTGGGTGTCGAAACCGTCCAGCGACAGGACGGCGATGGTGGGGCCATCCGGCGCAGTGAGGAACTTGGCCGCCGTCACCGCGAAAGCCTTTACATCGCCCCCGCCTAAAGGCTTGCCGCCGTTCAGCATATTGGCTTGATCCTCAACCTTAAGCCCGGTGGCCAGGGCGGGGCCGAGCAGGGGGTCTTCGGCATAGAGGTCCATCAGGGCCGCCGCGACGCGGTTGGTGTTTGGGGTGATGCGGCCGCCGGGAGACCAGCTTTCCGCCTGGGCGGGGCCGCGCAGGATCAAGGGCTCCTGGGCGCCGATGGAGAGGGCCCTGATGGGGCGGCCGGGATGGGCCGCCTGCAGGGTGCGGTTCAGCCAGCCGGTGGAGGCGGCGTACATTTTGGCCCCGCCAGTCTCCAGCAAGTCTTGCGCTTCGAAGTGAGAGCGGATGCGCTCTGGGATGGCCACGGCGGGGGCTACCCGCGCCTGGCCGGCCTGCTGCAGGGCGTAGAGGGTCTTGAGCTTGGGATGCAGGCCGAAGGTGGAATCCAGCGGCAAGATCTGGTCTGTGGGAATGGCGATGGCCTGGCGCAGCGGCAGGTAGTCGGGATCGCCGAACGGCACAGCCACCGAAAGGCCATCCATGGCGCCGCGGGCCACGATCACCACAAGCTTCTTCCTGGAATAGTCGGCGGCCATGGCCGCGCCGCCGAGGAAGGTGACGCCGAGGCCGGAGCTGGCCCCCGCGCCGAGGGCTGCGGCCAGGGCGGCGCGGCGGGTGAGGCTAGGGTGGGTCATCGGCGTTGGAACTCCGGAGACATGAGCAATATGGCGAAGGCCTCGGGGCGGGTCTCCGCGCGGCTGATGGTGGTGAAGGTCTTGTCGGTCAGGCGCGCGCCCAAGACCGACCGGGCCTCGTCCGGCGGCGGGGTTTGCGGGGTGTTGGCGGCGGCGAAGCCTTGCGCCCAGGTCAGGCGCTTGACCACCGCGTCCGGCGCCGCCCAGTCCGCCCCCATCTCCGACCAGCCATTGGGCTGGGGCGCGGCGAAGGGCTTCATGCCGAGCGACGAGAGGGGATTGATGATGTCCTTGCCGGGATCGCGCGGCGCCGTATCCGCCGCCCGATAGCTGGAGATCAGATACTCATAGGGGGTCTTGAACTTGCGCGGGGCGGGGGCCCAGGCTTCGGGGGCGCTGATCAGGGCCACGGCGACTTGCGAGAGATCGCCGCGGCTTTTCAGATAGGCGGCGCGCAGGCGGGCCACCAGGGCGGGGGGCGGATCGTCGGCGACGAAGTGGGTGGCGATCTTGCGGGCCAGATGATCGGCGGTGTGGGGGCTGGCGGCGAGGTCGCGCAGCACGGCCCGCGCCTGATCGTCTCCGCCCTCGCCATAGAGCCTGCCCATCACCGTGCGAGGGCCGGGCTCATGCACATTGGCGCGATAGAGGAAGGCGCCCTGCTGCTCTGGGGGCGTATTGGCGCCGCCCATGGTCCAGCCGGTGAGAGCGCGGGCGAATTCGGTGACATCGGCCTGGGTGTAGCCGGCGTCGGCGCCCACGGTGTGCAGCTCCATGATCTCGCGGCCGAGGTTCTCGTTCAGGCCAACCTTGCCGGCGCGCTTGATCCCGGTGGGGCTGCCCGGACCGATCGACTGCACCTGATCCAGATAGAGCAACATGCCGGGGTGCCTGGAGGCTGCGACCAGCATGTCCTCGAAGCGCCCGAACACATGGGGGCGGATCGCCTCCCGCTCGAACGGGCCGACGGCGACAGTCACCGGGGTATCCTTGGCGGCGACGGTGAAGTGGTTGGACCAGAACAGCGCCCAGCGCTCGCGAAACCCAGCCGGGGTGGTGGCGGCCAGCCGCGCGCGGGCCAGGATCTCTTCATTGGCCGCTTGGTAGATGGGCGCGGCGGCCGCCTTGCGCGCCTCGTTGTCGCCCTTGGCCAGTTTGGTTTGGTCCTGATAGAGGCTGAAGGTGCGATAGGCCGCCTGCATGGTCGGCAAGGGCTCGCCGGGGACGAAGCTCAGCAACACGGGCTGGAACGGCGGCGGCGCAGGGATGGGCGGACCCATCGGCGGGGCCCCGCCCATCATCGGGCCGGCCGCCGGCGTCGATGCAATCGGAATCAGGAGCTTGGCGGGCGGCGGCGGGGCGGGCAGGGGATAGGCCGCCGGCTGGTCGGCGCCGGCGCTGACGATCTGCGCCTTCAGCCAGCCGTGGGGATCGCGCGCCGCCTCCTCGATCTCGCCCGGTCGAGCGCCGAGCCCGAAGCGGGTGACGGCGATGGCGCCGTTCAGTGCATGAGCATCGACAGCCATGGCGAATATCCTCGAAAGCGCACGTCCCACCGGTTAGAGAGGCGCCGACCGGCCGACGTTTCGTCGCGCGACCGGATGCAAAGGCGCCATGTCCGATCCGATCCCGCCCACCGACCGGCCGCGCCGCTTCTACAAGTCGGCGACTGTGGCCCCGCAAGGGGGCGGATTTGCGGTCAACCTGGACGGCAAAACAGCCAAGACGCCCGCCGGGGCGCGACTGGTCGTCCCCACCCAGGCTCTGGGCGCCCTCTTGGTCGGCGAATGGGCGGCCCAGGGCGACAGGATCGACCTGATCCGTATGCCCGCCACGCGGCTGGCCTTCACCGCCATCGACCGCACGCCGCGGGTCAGGGACGCGATCGCCGCCGAGGTGGCCAAGGTCGCCGCCGCCGACCACCTTTGCTATTTCGCCGACTATCCGGATGTCTTGATCGCGCGGCAGGAGCGGCTGTGGGGCCCCTGGCTCAACTGGGCGGAGCGGGAGCTTGGCCTCGTTTTGATTCGCGCCAAGGGCATCAGCCATCAGACCCAGCCCCCAGAAACCCTTATCCGCGCTAAAGCCTTGGCGGCGGCCGAGGACGATTTCGGCCTCTCGGGCCTGGCCTATGGCGCAGCCCTCTACGGATCGGCGGTGCTGGCGTTCGCGACGCGGCGTCTGGTCCTGTCGGGCGAGGCGGCGCTCGATCTGGCGCGTCTGGACGAGGCCTTTCAGGAAGAGCAGTGGGGCGTCGATGACGAGGCCTTCAGCCGCACCGAGCTGCTGCGACGCGACGCGCGGATGCTGGGGGCTTGGTTCGCCGCCCTCACCCTGGGGCGGCCATAGGGGGGCCTCGCGCTAGGCGAAGGTATAGAGGCGTTTCAGGAATTGGCGGCGAATCCGGTTCTTCACGCTCATGCGGAAAACCCGGCTGGCGAAGGCTAGGACCCGTTTGATCGACCTAGGCATGGCTCATGCTCCCCTCTGACCGCACGTCCGTCAAGCCGCGAATCAGATGCAAATTCACCCTATACCGCAGCGATAACGCTCCAATGACAGTCTGGCTCCCCGGCGCCGGCATACGGGAACTTGCGATCCCTCCATCGCTCCCTTACCAAGCGCTCGAAGATTAGGGTGGAGACGACGTCGTGCAGCATATCCTCGCAGAGCTTGATCATCGCCGCGCCCAGGCGCGCGCCGGCGGCGGGGAACAGCGGATCGCCAGCCAGCACGCCAAGGGCAAGCTGACCGCCCGCGAACGGATCGATCTTCTGCTCGATGAAGGCTCGTTCGAGGAGTTCGACATGTTCGTCGAGCACCGCAGCTACGACTTCGGCATGGACGCCCAGCGCATTCCCGGCGACGGGGTGGTCACCGGCTGGGGCACCGTCAACGGCCGGGTGGTCTATGTCTTCTCGAAAGACTTCACCGTCTTCGGCGGCTCGCTCTCGGGCGCCCAGGCCCAGAAGATCCTCAAGGTGCAGACCCAGGCCCTGAAGGTCGGCGCGCCGATCATCGGCCTCTATGACGCCGGCGGCGCCCGCATCCAGGAGGGGGTGGAGAGCCTGGCCGGCTATGCCGACATCTTCCTGCAGAACACCCTGGCCTCGGGCGTCATCCCCCAGATCAGCGTGATCATGGGCCCGTGCGCCGGCGGCGACGTCTATTCCCCGGCTATCACCGACTTCATCTTCATGGTGAAGGACACCAGC
>JAMFTA010000238.1 GCA_026225565.1 Caulobacter sp.
CTTTGGCCGACTTCACCTATTTCCTGATGTCGTTGGTGATGCCTTCCAGCGACGGGACGGGCCTCTCGGGCGCCGATCTGCCGGCGCTCGGCATTCCGGGCGTGCAGGAGGTGGTGGCCCGCTATTGCGAACTGACCGGTCGCGCCGAGGGTCTGCCGGCGCTGGAGTGGTATTTCGCCTACAACATGTTCCGTTTGGCCGCGATCTGTCAGGGCATAGCCGGCCGGGTGCGAGACGGCACCGCCTCCAGCGCCCACGCCGAGGCCATGGCCGCCCGCGTGCCGATGCTCGGCGATGCGGCGTGGCGCTTTGCGGAGATGGCTGGGGCTTGAGGGGCGGGGTGGGGTGACATGGGACGCAAATCGCTATGCGCCAAAGGCATAGTAATCCTTGGCTATATCCAGCTGAGCGCCTGTAACGGCCATGATTGGCGCGAGTCGGTGATCGCCCAGGCTGAGGACAAGATTCGCCAGGACATCTCCGACCCAGCCGCGCAATTTTCGCGCGTCCAGGTTACGGGCGACGCCCAAACGGGGCAGACCTGCGGCTACACCACCGCCAGCGTGGGCGCTTTTGGCGTGCAGCACACGTTGCGCTTCATCGTCTACATCGACGCGACCGCAGGGCCGTTCGTGGAAGTGGGCGCGGGTCGCCACCCCATCTCCCAAGAAGACTTCGAGCGCGACTGGCAATCTGACTGCGTGAACGAGGGATATAAGTCTTAATCACTCACTGATAGTACAACATCAAAAATAGATGTTAGATCGTAAATAATTCTGATCAAAATAGCCAATGACGGAGCGCTTTTTCTCAATTTTTACCTTAAATATTGATCCATTGTGCTTAAAATTGTCTAGTTCGCCCCCAGCACCCGATCCAGCGCCGCCTCGTCCTCGAAGCGCGCGGTGACCGGCCAGGCGGTCACCCGTGCGCGCCACTCCGGCGATAGGCGCACCCAGTCCTTCTCCGTGGTGATCAGGCCGGCGTTCAGGGTCTTGGCGCGGGCGGCGAGGAAGGCCAGGTCGGTCGGGCTATAGGGTGTGTGATCGGGGAAGGGGGCGAAGTCGACCAGCTGGCAGCCGGCGGCGATCAGCGCCCGCTCCACCTTCCAGGGTTTGCCCACGCCCGCAAAGCCGAGCTGCGGTCCCGCCGGCGGCGGGCCGTCGGGCTCCAGGCGGGCGATCAGCACCGGCAGGGGTTTGAGCAGGGCGACGAGGCGCGGATCGGGCGCCGCCAAATCGGCGGGCAGCAGCAGCACCACCGCGTCTGCCCGCGCCAGCCCTTCGAACAGGGCCTCCCGCATAGGGCCGGCGGGAAACACCGCCCCATCGCCGAACGGCCATTCGCCCCCACGGGTCTCGCCGTCGACCACCACCAGGGAGAGGGATTTCTTCAGGGTCGGGTTCTGGTGGCCGTCATCCAGCACCACTGCCTCAGCCCCCGCTTGCGCTGCTGCGCGGGCGCCGGCCACCCGGTCTCGCGCGATCCAGAAGGGTGCGGTGGCGGCCAGCATCAGCGGCTCGTCGCCCACATCGGCCGCGTCGTGCAGCAAGGGATCGACCAGGACCGGGCCCCGCAGGCGGCCGCCATAGCCCCGCGACAGGCCTTCGGCCCGCACCCCCTCCTCGCGCAGGCGCGCTAGGATGGCGCGCACCACCGGCGTCTTGCCCGTGCCGCCGACAGTGAGATTGCCGACGCAGATCACCCTGACGCCGGGATCGACGGGCGCGACGTGGGCGATCTTCCAGGCGGTGACCCGCGCCCAGAGCCAGGCGACGGGCATCAGGGCGGCGCGAGTGAGCGCCGGACCGCCGGTTTGCTTGTACCACCAGGGCGGCGTGGTCAGCTTCATGGCGGCAAGCTTAGCAGACCTTGCACCGCTGTGTTGAGCGCCGTTTCGTCCGGCGCCACGGTCGCATAGGCCCGCGCCGCCTGCGCCCGTGCGGCGACGGGGTCTTGCAGGGCGGCGGCGAAGGCGAGGGCGAGGGTGGCTGCATCCGAAACCACTGTGGCGGCGTCGGCGGCCAGGAGGTCGGCATAGATGTCGCGCCAGTTGTCGATATGCGGGCCGGTGACGATGGGGCAGTTCAACTGTGCCGCCTCCACCGGATTGTGGCCGCCGGGGCCAGGGAGCAGGCTGCCGCCGATGAAGGCCGCGTCGGCCAGGCTGAACCACAGACCGAGCTCGCCCAGGGTGTCGGCGATATAGACGGCATGGGCGCCGAACCGATCGCCCCGGCTGCGCAGACCCGCCGTGACGCCGCGCTGGGCGGCCAGGGCTTGGATCTCGGACGCCCGCACCGGGTGGCGAGGGACGATGACCAAGAGGGCGTCGGTCAGGGCGGCCGCCGCCCGCAGCGCCATCTCGTCCTCGCCAGGGTGGGTGGAGGCGGCAAGCAGCACCGGGCGACCGTCGGCGCCGGCGGCGAGGGCGGCCAGGGCGGTAGGATCGGCCGGCGGCGGGGCGGCCAGGCGCTTCAGGTTCAGGCGGCCGTCGTCGCGAGCGCCGAGCTTGACCAGGGCGGCGGCGGTGGCGTCGTCCTGGGCCATCACCCGGTCGAAAGCGGTGAAGAGGGCGTGGGCGGCGGCGGGGCGGCGGGCCCAACCTTTGAGGCTGCTCGCCGACAGGCGGGCGGAGAGGAGGGCCAGCTTGGCGCCCCTGGCCTTTGCGCCCAACAGCAGGTTGGGCCAGATCTCGCTTTCCACGAACACACCCAGCGCCGGCGTCCAGGCGGCCAGGAAGCGCGCTGCGGCGCCCGGCGTGTCGATGGGGGCGTACTGGTGGATCGTGCCGCTGGGCAGGCGCTGTGCCATCAGCTCGGCGGAGGCGACGGTGCCGGAGGTGACCAGGAGGATCAGGTCGGGGCGCTGGGCTCGAATCGCTGCGATCAGCGGCAGCAGGGACAGGCTCTCCCCCACGCTGGCGCCGTGCAGCCAGACCAGGGTTCCGGGCGGGCGGACCGCGCCGGGGCGGCCAAGCCGCTCGGACAGGCGCTCCTGGTCCTCCTTGCCCCGCCGGGCGCGGGCGCGCAGCAGGGCGGGGGCCAGGGGCGACAGGGCGGCCGTGGCCAGGCGGTAGAGGCGCAGGCTGAGGGGCCTCATCCCAGCATGGCTTCGGCGCGGCGGGTGACGGCCGACAGTCGCGCCGCCCAGTCGCCGCCCATCGCCGCCAGGGTTTGCGCGTCCGCGCCCCGATCCACCGGCGGAACACTGTCCCAAACGATGGCGCCGCGGGCGAAGGGCAGGGGCAGGACAGCCCGGTCCCAGCTCTTCAGCCGCAGGCAGGGTCGCGACGCCAGCCCCACGAACAGCACTGGCGCGCCGGACGCCTTGGCGAGCAGCGGCGCGCCCTCGGCCATCTGTTCGGCGGGCCCGCGCGGGCCGTCGGGGGTGATGGCGACGCCGCCGCCGCTGTTAACCCAGCGCAGCACGTCTCTGAAAGCGGTCGCTCCGCCCTTGGCCTTGGCCGGATCGCTCTTCTTGGTTGAGGAGCCGCGAATGGCCGGAAAGCCCAGTCGCGCCACGGCCCCAGCGATGAACTGACCGTCGGGGGAAAGCGAGATCAGGGCGCGGGGCTCCTGCGCCCGGTCCAGCGGCCAGCAGGCGGGGGAAAGGGCGATGCGCCCATGCCAGAAGCAAACCAGAACGCCGCCGCCCCGGTCCCAGATCGCCTCGGCCTGCTCGCGCTCTTCCTGGCGCCAGCGGATGGTGAAGAGGGTCAGCTTCAGATAGGCGGCGAAGAGAATCGCCAGGGCCGCCTGCACCTGGGGCGAGCGGAACAGCCGCTTGATCATAGCCTCCCCCCGCTCATCCCCGCGGAGGCGGGGACCTAGTGCTTTGGGAGGGTCTATAAGGTCTGCAGCCGGCTTTTGCACTTGCGTCGAAGTGCGACGGTTCAAACCTGGGTCCCCGCTTTCGCCGGGATGAGCGGGGCGGGGGGCATATCTCCCGGGTCCACGTCGAGGTTCTGGGCGCCGGCCAGGCGGGCGTAGAGGCCGCGCTTGGCGATCAGGCTCTTGTGCGCGCCCTGTTCCACCACCCGGCCGGCCTCGATCACATAGATGCGGTCGGCGCCGCGCACGGTGGAGAGGCGGTGGGCGATCAGCAAGGTGGCGCGCCCGGCCATCAGCCGCTCCAGCGCCGCCTGCACCTTCTGCTCGCTATCGGTGTCCAGCGCCGAGGTGGCCTCGTCGAGCAGGAGGATCGGGGCGTTTTTCAAAAAGGCGCGGGCGATGGAGACCCGCTGGCGCTGACCGCCCGACAGGCGCGCGCCCGCTTCACCGGCCAGGGTGTCGTAGCCGCCCGGCAGGGCGGTGATGAAGTCGTGGGCGTCTGCCGCGCGGGCGGCGGCCTCGATGTCTTCCATGGAGGCGTCGGGGCGGGCATAGGCGATGTTGGCGCGC
>JAMFTA010000028.1 GCA_026225565.1 Caulobacter sp.
CAGCCCGCACCGTCGATGATCTGTGGCGGGCCATCGCCACCATCATCGACACCTACACGCCGCAGGAGTGCGCCAACTACTTCGCCGCTGCGGGATACGAGCCAGACTGATCGGAATCTGCTCTAGCGCCCGCCACGCCTAGCCCTTCAACTTGCGGGTGATGGTCTCCACGTCGCAGGCCATGGCGGGATCCTCGGCCTTCAGCTGCTCGATGCGCCGCACCGCGTGCAAGACGGTGGTGTGGTCGCGCCCACCGAAGCGGCGGCCGATATCCGGGTATGACCGGGTGGTCAGGGTCTTGGCCAGGTACATGGCCATCTGGCGCGGGCGGGCGATGGCCCGGGTGCGCCGCTCGCAGAGCAGGTCCGCCTGTTTGAGGGCGAAGTGCTCGGCGGTGACCTTCTGGATCTCGTCGACGGTGATCCGCCGGTCGCCGGCCTTGTTCAGGTGCGGGCGCAGAAAGCTTTCCGCCTCATCGAGGGTGAGCGTCGCCAGCCGGTCGCCGGCGCGGAAGGCCAGGGTGTTCAGGCCCCCCTCGAGCTCGCGCACGGAATCGGGGAAGCGGTCGGCCAGCATTTCCAGAACCTCGCCCCGCGCCTGCCCGCCAAAACCGAGCTGGCGGGACAGGGCGCCGAGTTTGCGCCCCAAGATCCCGAGCCGCATGTCGCGATCGGCCGGCTCCACGCCGCAGACCAGGCCCGAGCCCAGGTGGGAACGCAGGCGCGCGTCCACTTCGGTTAGGGCGGCGGGCGGGCGGTCGGCGGAGAAGACCACCCGCCGGCCTTCGCCGATCAGGGCGGCCAGGGTGTGGAACAGCTCTTCCTGGGAGGACTTCTTGCCGCCGATGAAATGCACATCGTCCACCAGCAGCATATCGGCTGTCCGCAGATCGCCCTTGAAGGCCGGGCCGGTCCTGTCCATCACCGCCCGCACAAAGGTGGAGGTGAACTGTTCGGCCGTCAGATAGACGATCTTGGCGGCCGGGCGCAGGCGCGCGGCTTCCCAACCGATGGCGTTCAAAAGGTGGGTCTTGCCGAAACCGTAGGGACCATGGATCAAAACTGGGTTGAAGCCGCCATTGGTCCAGGCGGCGACCTGACGCGCCACGGAGACGGCGAACTCGTTGGACGGCCCGCTGACGAAGCTGTCGAAAGTCATCCGCTCTTGCAGGCCGATCGGCTTGGACGACGCCGCCTCGACCGGCGCCGCCGCAGCAACGGGCGCCGGGGCGATCAAGCCCGGCGAGGGGCGGGCGTCGGCGGGCGATCCCGTCTCGCTCTCGAACTCGCTGCGCGACTTCAGGTGCAGCCGACGGTGCTCGGGATCCAGCTGGCTCCATAGCTCATCGATGCGACGCCAGGCGTGGCGCTTGATCCAGTCGCGGGCAAGGCCGGTGGGGGTGACCACCACCATCTCGCCCGAAGTTCCCGAGCGCAGCCGGGCCGGCGCAATCCACGAGCCGAAGGTGTCTTCGCCCAATTCGTTTCTAAGTGCGGCGCAAGCCTTTAACCAGGCCGCCCCCTGTGTAGCGCCCGCGCCGGAACCGCTGGTCATCGCCCCTTCCAACACCGCGCCCGCCTCCATATTCATCATCATTGTGTCCGCAACCCAACTAAGCCCTACGCCTCTTGTGGAACGGACGCAGTTTCCCAACACGCGAAAAAGCCTTTCGCGCCTCGTCGAAAAAAGAAACAGCCGCCCCCAGTCGGCGAACCATGGGCCCGCCGCTTTTCCGTCCGTAATCAGAGGAAATCCGTAAGAGAAGGTCAGAGTAGCCGCGCGCCCGGATGAATCAACGGTGATTCTTTAGCCTGTCGAGCGAAATTTCCGTTGACTCCGCAGGGGCCTTTTTAGGGCAAGGGTTTGGGTTCGCGGGCCCCGTTAAGAAAGTTCGCATAGGGAATATGCGCGCCAATCGAACATGCAAAAGCCGTAGGCGCTGCGAGCGCCTACGGCTTTGAAAAGCTTAACAGATCTCTAAGGGCGATGAATTAGGCGGCAGCCAGCTTCTTCAGCCGGGCGTGCAGCCGCGACACTTTGCGCGCGCCCGTATTTTTATGCACGACGCCCTTGGCGACCGCCCGCATCAGTTCGGACTGGGCCGCGACAAATGCGGTCTTGGCGACGCCCGCGTCACCGGCTGTCAGGGCCTCTTCGAACTTACGCAAAAAGGTGCGCATACGCGAACGGCGGGCTGTGTTCACTTCGGTACGGCGTTCGATCTTGCGGATCGCTTTTTTTGCGCCGGGCGTATTGGCCATGGTTCGGGTCCGGGACGAGAGCGCCGGACAAAGCCCAGCGGGAAAAATTTGGAGGGCGGGATATACTGAAGGAAGGCGCTCGCGTCAAACGCTAAGCCGACGGGCGCGGCGATTCCACAGAAAGGGCCGATTGCCGCTGGCGCCTCGGGGATCGCCGGCGATCAGTGCGCCTCGTCCCAGTTCTTGGCCCAGCGCGCTTCCACCAGGAGCGGTACGGAGATGGCGACGGCGGGTTCGGCTGCGCCTTCCATCACCCGGCGGGCGAGCGCGCAGACGGCCTCCGCTTCGGCTTCGGGCGCCTCGAACACCAATTCGTCATGCACCTGCAGCAGCATCTTCGCCTGCAGGCCCTCGGCCTTCAAGGCGCCGGGCATCCTGACCATGGCTCTACGAATGATGTCGGCGGCGGCGCCCTGGATCGGGGCGTTGATGGCCGCCCGCTCCCCGAAGCTGCGCTCGGCCGGGGATTTGCCGCGGATGGCGGGGATGTTCACCTTGCGGCCGAAGATGGTGGAGACGTAGCCCTTCTCGCGCACCTCGGCCTTGGTCGCGTCCATATAGGCGCGGATGCCGGGGAAGCGCTCGAAGTAGAGCTTGATGTAGGCGCCGGCCTCGCTCTGATCGATGCCGAGCTGGTTGGCGAGGCCGAAGGCGGAGATGCCGTAGACGATGCCGAAGTTGATGGCCTTGGCCCGGCGGCGGACGTCCGACGGCATCCCCTCCACCGGCACCCCGAAAATTTCCGAGGCGGTCATGGCGTGGATGTCGTGGTTCAGCCGGAAGGCTTCCTTCAGCTGGGGGATGTCGCCGATGTGGGCGAGGAGCCGAAGCTCGATCTGGCTGTAGTCCGCCGAGATCAGCACATTGCCGGGCTCGGCGATGAAGGCGGCGCGGAGCTTGCGCCCCTCCTCCGTGCGGATGGGGATGTTCTGCAGATTGGGGTCGGAGGAGGAGAGGCGGCCGGTGGAGGTGGAGGCGAGCGAGAAGGAGGTATGCACCCGCCCCGTCCGCGGCGAGACAGCGGCCACGAGCGCGTCGGTATAGGTGTTCTTCAGCTTGGCCACCTGGCGCCAGTCGACCAGGGTGCGGGGCAGGGCCTCGCCCTTTTCCGCTAGATCCTCCAGCACCTTCACGTCGGTGGCCCAGGCGCCCGTTGCGGTCTTCTTGGCGCCCGATAGGCCCATTTCGCCGAAGAGAATATCGCCGATCTGCTTGGGGCTGCCGAGATTGAAGGGCCGGCCGGCCAGGCGGTGGGCCTCGGCCTCCAGCTCCACCATCTTCAGGGAGAATTCGTGGCCGAGCTGACGCAGGCGTTCCGGATCGACCTTGATCCCGGCCAATTCCATTTCCGTCAGCACCGCAGGCAGCGGGCGCTCCAGGGTCTCGTAGACGGTGAGCAGGCCCTCGGCGCGCAGGCGGGGTTTCAGCACACTATAGAGCCGGAGGGTCACGTCGGCGTCTTCGGCGGCGTAGCCGGTGGCGGGCTTCAGCTCGACCTGGGCGAAGCTGATCTGCCCCTTGCCGGTTCCGGTCACCTGTTTGAAGGGGATCGGGGTGTGGCCGAGGTGGATTTGCGACAGCTCGTCCATGCCGTGGCCGTGAAGGCCCGCCTCCAAGACGTAGGAGATCAGCATGGTGTCTTCGATGGGGAAGACGTTGACGCCGTGGCGGGCGAGCACGGCGAGATCGTACTTGGCGTTCTGGGCCACCTTCAGCACGCTGGGGTCTTCCAAGAGCGGCTTCAACCGTGCGATCACCCCAGCGCAATCGAGCTGGCGCCAATCCTCCTCCGTCTGGGCACCCGCGCCCTCGGGCTCGCCGAAATCCAGACCCTTGGGCGCCAGGTCCGCCGCCTTGCAGTGGCCGACGGGGATATAGGCCGCCTTCCCCGGACCCACCGCTAGCGAGACGCCGCAGAGGTTGGCGCCGGTGGCCGAGAGGGAATCGGTTTCGGTGTCGAAGGCGATCGCCCCCGCGGCGCGGGCCTTGGCGATGAAGGCGTCGAGCGTCTCGTATTCGCGAATGCAGTGGTAGGCGGCGGGGTCGATGGCGATGGCGGCGGCCACCGCCTCGGGCGTCGGCGGCGCGGCCAGGGGCTTGGCGCCAGCCGGCGCCCCTTCGGCCACCCGGCGAGCGAGCGTGCGAAACTCCATCGCCTCCAAGAAAGCCGCCAGCACGGCCGCGTCCGGTTCGCGCACCGTCAGGGTCTCCATCGCCGCCGGCACGGGCACGTCGTCGGCCAGACGCACCAATTCCCGCGACAGGCGCACCTGATCGCCAAAGGCCATCAGGGTTTCGCGCTTTTTCGGCTGCTTGATCTCGTGGGCGCGCTCCAGGAGGCTGTCGAGGTCGCCAAATTCCGTCAGCAGCTGCACGGCGGTCTTGATGCCGATGCCAGGGGCGCCCGGCACGTTGTCGACGCTGTCGCCGGCCAGGGCCTGGATCTCCACCACCCGCTCGGGGCCGAGCCCGAACTTCTCGATCACCTGCTCGCGGCCGATCTTCAGCGACTTCATCGGATCGAACATGCTGATCTGCTCATTGACCAGCTGCATCAGATCCTTATCCGACGAAACGATTATCACCTCGCCCCCCGCCTCGGCCACCTGCCGGGCATAGGTGGCGATCAGATCGTCGGCCTCATAGCCCTCGACCTCAAGCGCTGGCACGCCGAAAGCCCGCGTCGCCTCGCGCACCAGGGGGAATTGCGGGATCAGGTCTTCGGGCGGCGGCGGCCGGTGGGCCTTGTATTGATCGTAGAGCTTGGTGCGGAAGGTCTTTTCCGAGGCGTCGAAGATCACCGCCAGATGGGTCGGCTGCTCCTGCTTCATCTCGCAGAGGAACTTCCATAGCATGTTGCAAAAGCCGGCCACGGCGCCCAGCGGCAGGCCGTCGCTCTTGCGCGCGAGCGGCGGCAGGGCGTGGAAGGCGCGAAAGATATAGCCTGACCCATCGATCAGATAGAGGCGGATCGGTTGATCCACGTTGATCGGGCCGACAAGGCCCTCATTCGGGTCGATGTCCTCAGGGTCGAGGGTCAGAATCTCGGTCATACCGGGTAAGATAGGGTGTTACCGGCGCCGGGTCACGCGGGGCGTTGGGTTGAAACGATATCGGACAGCAGCCCGCTCTACGCTCACGTGCAATGGCGCTCGTCATTGCGAGCCGGAGGGAGAATTCTTCTGAAAGCGCAGTTCCAATAGCCCCTACGGCCCATGGTGGAACGATACGGCGATGGCGTTTGCGAGGACGCGCAGCGCCGCTTCGCGGCGGCTCCTACGGGGCGGTCCTGACCGGATAGGGCGCAGTTAGCAGTCGTTGCCCCTCCAGCGACCAAGGCGCCCTCAAGCCTCTGGCGACAGGCCCAGCTCGCTGCGGATGTACTTGTACTCCACGCGGTCCTCACAGGCGCAGCCACGCAGCTGGCCTTGGGCGTCCTTCCAGATCAGGGTTGGGTAGCGCAGCTCGATGCCGTTCTCGGCCAGGAGCGGGCGCAGATCGTCGACCAGCGCGCGACCCTTTTCCACCAAGGCGGCGCGGGCGGGATCGGAGTCGCCGGACTTCAGCCCTTCGCCGGTCCAGGCGTCGATCGGCATGTCGGTCCAGGTCTCATAGGTCTTCCAGCTGCGGGTGGCCCAAAGCTCGCCCACCCCGGTGCGTTCCGGCTCGGTGGACTTGGCGCGGCGGGCGACCATGATCACCCGGGTGTCGATCTTGGCCTTCTGCAGGTCCGGGAACTGTTCGGTCTCAAAGCGGATGCAGTCGGGGCAGCTTCGAAATGAGATCATATAGAGGGGCTTGCCCTTCAGGTGGGGCGAAACCCAGTTTGAGCCCTTCAGCATGGCTTCGATCTTGTCGGCGTCCTTAGTGATGGAGTGGATGCCGCCCCGGGGATTGGCGGCCTCCTCGGGCGGCTGTTGCAGCACGGCGGCGAGGACGGGCGCCGCGATCAGGGCGGCGGCGAGCAAAGCGACGAGGGGGGCGGGCGCGAAACGATACAGGGACATTCCCTAGATTCCTTGTGACAAGCGGCCGCTTTCAAGGAGACTATAGGGGCGCCGCCGCCAATCGCGCCAGCCCCGCGACGGCCAGGGCCGCCAACATCGCGACAAATCCAAACGTGAGGGCGAAGGCGCGGGGACGCTTGGCGTATCGGCGGGTGCGTTCAGCCATGAAGGTCTTGCCGGATCAGGTGACCCGGTCGACCAGCATGGCCTTGGTCTCGGCGATGGCCTTGGCGGGGTTCAGGCCCTTGGGGCAGACCTGGGCGCAATTCATGATGGTGTGGCAACGGTAGAGCTTGAAGGGGTCTTCCAGGGCGTCCAACCGATCGCCCTTGGCCTCATCCCGGCTGTCCGCCAGCCAGCGCTGGGCCTGCAGGAGCGTGGCGGGGCCCAGATACTTGTCCGGGTTCCACCAGTAGCTGGGGCAGGAGGTGGTGCAGCAGGCGCAGAGAATGCACTCATAAAGCCCGTCGAGCTTGGCGCGGTCCTCCGGCGACTGGGTCCACTCCTTTTGCGGAGTGGGGGATTCGGTGTGCAGCCAGGGCTCGATCGAGGCGTACTGAGCGTAGAAGAGGGTGAGGTCGGGCACTAGGTCCTTGATCACCGGCATGGACGGCAGGGGCGAGATGGCGATCTGCTCGCCCGGGGTATCCGCCCAACCGTGGGTGCAGGCCAGGGTATTGCGCCCGCCGATGTTCATGGCGCAGGAGCCGCAGACCCCTTCGCGGCAAGACCGCCGAAGCGCCAGGGTGGAGTCCATGGTGTTCTTGATGTGCAAGAGCACGTCCAGCACCATCGGGCCG
>JAMFTA010000239.1 GCA_026225565.1 Caulobacter sp.
CGGCGTCGTCGGTGATGGCGTAGGACAGGTCGAACTCAGCCCTCGCGAACGGCGTCATGGACAAAAGGCTGATCAGCCGCTGCGCCCGCGCGGGATCCCGCAGCACCTCGAAGAAGCTTACCAAGCCCCCGTCGAGATCATTGTAGACCTCTGCATAGGACCGGGACTTGCGAAGCAGAACTGAAGCCGCGCCGCCGTAAGGCTCAACATAGACTTTGTGCGGCGGGAAATGACTAATGATCCAGGGCGCGAGACGCCACTTGCCGCCCAGATACCGGAGCGCAGGGCGAAGCAAACCCCTCATGCCGCCCTCCGCACTGCAAAGGCCGCGTCGGTCGGGCGGGTCAGGCGCGCTTGCGCGCCTGGCGCGATCCCCATGCCCAGATACATGCCCTCGGCCGCGCGCACTTGACGGGCCATGCGCGCCAGCGGGGTCTTCACCCCCGGCTTGATCCATATGAACCAGGCGTAAGAGCTGGCGCTGGAGACGTCCGGATCGTAGCGGCCCTTCACCATGGGCAGGCGCTCGGCAAAGGTCGCCTTGATGGCCAGCGGCATGTCGCCGTGGTGCAGATCGTGACGCCCCTGGGTTTCCTCAAAGGCCAACCGACACAGCATCGCCACGCCCCGCCGCGCCCGCCGATAGGCGATGCGGGCGAAAGCCTCGGCATGGCCGAACGGCGGGTTGGTGGCGATCCAATCGGCGCTGCAGGGCGCATCCGCATCCGCGCCTTCGACAAAGTCGAACAGGCGGTTGCCGTCGTAGAGATAGGCGTCGGAGGCATGGACGCGCTCAAAATAGTCCTTCAGCCCGTGCGCCATATGGCCGGCGCCGCACGCCGGCTCCCACACCGACCGGGCCAGGGGATCGATGCGGCGGATCAGCTCGCCGCCAGCCCGCGCGCCCCACGGGGGCGTGGGGAAGAAATCCACCTTGTCGGCGGCCGGATCGCGGTGCGCCACCACGCTGGAGAAGCCAGAGGCGACAAAGACGGGAAAGCCGCTCACGCCGAGCCCTCCGCCGGCTTCGCGATGGCCATGGCGAACGTGTAGGCGACGCTGGCTTCGGCCAGCAGACGATGGCTCAGCCGCTCGTTCACGCAGACTGCGACCTGTCCGGTGGCGATGGCGTTGACGGCCGCGGTGACCAACTGCACCGGATCGTCATCCCAGCCGGCCACCAGCAACAGGCCATTGAAGTCGGCGCGGCAAAGGAGTCGCTGGCGGGTGGCCTCCAGGCAGAGCTCCACACAGGCCTGCGCCAGCGTCGTGCCCTGCATGATGTTGATGGTGAGGACGAGCCCGGCCACGGCTAACCGTCCAGATCGGCGCGGAAGCGGCGCCCGCTATTGGCGGCGATTGGCGCTTCGCGGTCCAGGAGCGACAGCACCGCGGCTGCGAGGCCTTTCAGCGGATCACACAGGGCCAGCCGCGCGCGGATCGAATCCTGCGCCGCATAGGCCTTGGCCGCAGTGCCCAACGCGGCGAATACATAGGCGTCCTGCCGGCGGACGGAGGGGATCATCCAATGGCTGGCATCGAGCCCCAGCATGCCAATCGACGCCCCGGCGGTAACCGGATCGGCGTTGGCGCATAGCTCCACCAGGTTGCGCCAGCGGGTAACGTCGGCCAGGCGCTTTGCGGATGAGACGCTCATGCCCCACCCGCCAACTCGAAGTTCTCAGGCCGGAAGTAGCGGCCGTCGCCCTCGATCATCACCGGCCCATTGGGCGAGGCGTCAGACACCCGCACCACATCGCCGACGCGCCAGCTGGGTTTCTTGGGGATTTGCGGAACGGCCCGCACGCGCACCAAGTCGCCGGGGGTGAAGGGGCCGCTCATGGCCGCCACCCCGCGCCGTAGAAGGTCGCCCCGCCGAGCGCGGCTTTCACCGACTCAGCGGGGCATGTTCCTATGGCGTCGTCACAACCCACAGAGGAACAATGGAAATGGAAGAAATCACGACGCTCGAAGAGGCCGCTGCCGCCATAAAGGAAATCCGGGAGGTTTTGGACGAGGCCGCCGATATCGCGCGCGCCGCCAACGACACCCAAATGGCCTTGCAGAGGTTGACCATGGCCGTCACCGCCGAGCTTTGCCTTGCCGCCGCGGACCCCCTTGCAAAGTTTGAGGCTATTCGCAGAAGAACGACCGAGCCAATGCCACGCGGGAAATATGAGGCGTTTGATCGCGTCCACGAAAAGCTCGATCTTCTGCTTTCTCACGTAGAGCGTGTCGTCGTCGGGAAACTCTAACCCAAATTGGTCCAGGATCGCGTTGGCGCGCTTGATGGCGGCATACTCATTGCGCCAGTCCCTGCAGCGCACCACAGCGCTTTGGCGCTCTTCGATCAGCGACCGCTGTTCACCCATGCTGAGGCGGCTGGCCGCGAGCCAGGCGTAGAAGTCGATCGCCTCCCGCGCACCGGGGGTTGATGAGCGCCGCCGCGGCCGAGCCGCCATGGCGCCGGGGGTGAAGCCGGTTAGAGGCTTGCTCATGCTGCGCTCGCTTCGTCTGAGAGGTAGCGTTCGTCGCCTTGGGGCTCGAAATCGGAGAATTCGAGCCGTTCGGATCGGTCGCGGCGTGCACCTTCAACGATCAGTAGCCGCACGCGCAAAGGGATAGCGCCGCCCGTGCCGCCTCTATCGGATGGCCAGGTCCAAGCATGGACCCTCGTGCGGTGACGGCCTGTCCATTTCGACAGCGTTTCGACGCCGAAGCGGGCGACGATCCGAGCCGCTGGCGTAGGGTGCGAGACGTCCATTGTTCCACCGTTGCAATTGTCGCGTTTATCGCGATACGTGTCGCGCGTGATTCGCGCTCAATTGCAATATGCTGATGTCGCGTTTTTCGCGAAAACTGGGGGCATGAAGCCTCCGGAAATTCGCGCTCGTCTGAAAACCACCGGGCGGACGCAGGCCGCACTCGCCCGCTACATCGGCAAGAGCAAGGACTCCGTTAGCCGGATGCTCTTAGGAGAGCGCAACCTCGACCTGGAGGAATCAGAGAAGATCGAGGCTTTCTTTGCGGGCGACGACCCAGCGCCGGCCGGCCCTCAGTTCATGCAAATTCCGGTCTATGGCTACGCGGCCGCCGGCAGCGATGATCGGATAACAATCGCAGACGACCGAGTTATCGATAGGATCGAAGTACCGGTCGGTATCGCTCGAGGCGACATCATGGCAATCCGCGTCGCCGGGGACAGCATGGAGCCGCGCCTCTATTCAGGTGAGATCGTCATTGTAGGCTTGAATACTCCGCCGGCTAAGAACGGCGACTGCGTCGTAGAGCTGAAAGACGGGTCGGCCCTCGTGAAGCAATACCGCGCCCAGAAAGACGGACGGCTGTTCCTATGGCAATACAATCCTGAAAAGCAAATCGACATAGACGCGACTAAGGTAAAGAATATTCATGCCGTTCTATATCGCAGATAGAAAGCTAGGCCAAATAAGGCGAAATCCCTCCTATCGCATCCAGCACTCCCTGAATTCTATGCATTTCTTCTGGAGTTAATACCTCTCGTTGATGCTTTACGCCGTTCACCATAGTGGTTTCTACCCACTCGTAAGCCTGGACGCGGACGTTTCCACCAGCTTCAAAGACACTAAACCGCACGAACGCGACGACGGGCGTCGAAGACGCGTTGCCCAGAGTTTCCTGCAATAACAGACTTCCAAATCCCTTCAGATCGACTTGGCAAACGACCATGTTTGGCGTCGCCTCCGTTACGAGATGACCTCGGTCTGCGCAAACCGCAGCCAGCTTTCCTGAAATCTCACCTGTTGTCGCGCCCTTGAATACGGCTTCCGGATGACCAGACGGAGTCGTGAGGGAAACTTCTGGCATGGGCATCGCACAGCCTGAAAGCGCTACGGCTGCGGCAACGACGACCAGTTTTCGAAGCATTGGGCCGCCCTTCAATTTCCCCGCGAAGAAAGTTTAACGCGGCCGCCACCGCTTGACATGTCGCGTTTTACGCGTCTCTGTCGCGTTTGTGTCGCGGTATTCGCGACATGATTCGCGAGCGGAGCGCGACACATGCATTCACCCGGTACAAACCTACATGCTATCGGAGCCACCGTCCCAGCCGAACCGCTCTGCGGTCTGTGGGACCCCAAGCGCGGCGTCTTCCTGATCGACGATCGGCGCTTTCCGCCCTCGCCCGAACAGCTGCAGGTGCGCCAGCGCTATACCAGCCTGGCCCACGATCCCGAGCCCATAGTCACCGTTCTGCCCGGCCTTCTCGACCGCATCGCCGGCGCCTGCGTGCGAGCAGCGCTCGCATCGGGGTGGCTGTGGTGAGCCGCCTGACCCGCGCCGAGGTGGAGCAGGTGCGCGAATTGCTCCGCCGCCAAGCCGCCGCCGACGTTCGGCCGACCCTCATCGCGATGGCCAGACGCGCTCGCCAAGCGCCCGCTCCATATGGCTACGCCGCTCCGCCGATCGCCGAAGCCACAGGAGATAAGGCGGGGCGGAATTTCCTGAAGAGCGAGGCCGCATCGTGAGCGGCCTCGCCAGACTTTTCAATCCCCTGCTATTCCAAGCTGTTGGTCGCCCAGAGGTGTGCGGTCGAGACGCTCCGCGGTTAGGTCTGCGAACGGCCGGTGAGCTCATCGTTATTCCGGGCGTTTGCGACCACATCATCGAGCAACTTGGCGACGTTGCTACGCATGAGATCGAGCAACGGGCGCGGCATGCGGCCCTCCACAACAGTGCTGAGTATTCCCTCCCTCAATTCCAGGGCGACTTGCGTGGCGGAACAGTCCTGTTGGCCGGCGATCCCGACTACGTGGAAATACCAAAGCGTCGTGACCATGTGCTCAAGCGCGTAGAGCCGAGCAAGGTCGTTAACCGCGGGATCGATCTGGTCTTCGTCCATGCCGCCAGCTTCTCACGGGAGTTGCTTCGGCGTCTAGGGGGTCGCCGGTGAGCGCCGTCGCCCTACAGCTGGACGATGCGAGCGCCGCTCGCACCGATCCCGCCGCCCCGTCGCTGTTCCGCGAAGGCCGGGTGATCCATGCGCGCTTCTTCGCCGCCGCGAAAGCCGATCACCCCGAACACACCCTTTACGGCCCCACGCCCTATGAGGCAGCCAAGGCGATCTGCGACGGCCTGATGCTCTATCCGGAAGAGATCGAGATCCGCGCCTTCGAGGATCGGCCGTGGGCGTTGCTCTACAGCCGCAAGACCGAACTGGAGATCGGCTTGGTGGAGGCCGTGCCGCCGTCGCCGCGCCTGGCCGCCGGGATCGCCGAGGCCCTGGGCAAGCTTGAAGCCGAGCGCTGGCGGCCGATCCGCGACTGGCGACCGATGGCGCCGGAATGATCCGCCCCGCGCTCCTCTTCGACGACGTCGGCCGCGAATGGATCGACTGCCCCGCCTGCGCCGGCGAGCCGTCCTGCCTGGTGTGCTCCGGCGCCGGCGGCTTCGCCTCGGCCGACCTGCCCGACCTTGATTACCCCTGCAACCTGCCCCTTCGCGAAGGAGAATTCGCATGACGTCTCTCACGCCCGTCGCCGTCCAGAACGCCGACGTCCTGCGCCGGCTAGCCCCTGGTGCGATCATCCCCAGCGTCGCCGCCCTGGCGCGCGATCTGGGGCGCGACAAGTCAAACTTCGCCAGGACCGTGAACAGTCTGGTGGAGAGCGGTCTCGTGCATCCCGCCGATGGCGGTCAGCTGACGATCACCGACGAAGGCCGCGCCATGGTTCGCCGTCTGGACGCCGCCGACAACGCCGAGCATCTGAACCCCGGCGCCGTCATGGTGCGCCACGACCAGCTGAGGCCCAATCCTTTCAACCCGCGCAAGCACTTCAACGAGGAAGAGATTCAGGCGCTGGCGGAGACGATCCGCACGGACGGGGTGCTGCAGAACCTGACCGTCTCTCCGCCCGATCTCCTGGGGTATCGGCTGATCTTCATCGGCGAGCGCCGCTGGCGCGCCGTGGGCAGCCTGATCGCCGGCAACGCGTGGGACACCGATCGCCCCCTGCCCTGCGTCGAGCGCGAGCCGAGCGACGATGAACAGGCCGACGCGCTCTTTCTTGGTCTGGTGGAGAACGGCCGGCGCGAGCCGCTAACCTGGCTGGAGGAAGCCCGCGCCTATCACGCCCTGCAGGAGCGTACAGGGCGAAGCGCCCGCGAGATGGCCCTGCGGACCGGCAAGGAACCGCGTGTGGTCCAGGAAATGGTCAAGGTGCTGAAGGACGCCGCGCCGGAACAGATCGCCGAGCTGGAGTCCGGCGAGATCACGGTGGAGCAGCTGCGCTACGCCGTGCGGACGCCGGCGGCCACGCCTGCGCCTCCCGCTGGCCTGAGTACCGACCGCATTAATGAGCGGATGCGCGCCCAGCAAGAGGAACGCGAAACGTCCGACGCCGAGCACTATGCAAAGCTGACAGAGGGTTGGCCTACCGACGAGGCCGAACTGCTGCTCATGGCGACCAGCCTCCTTCGCGACTACGACCTAGCGATCAGGAACGGCGACGCCGAGAGCCAGCGAGAGGCCGCCGAGGGCTATGAAGCCGTTGTTCAGCGCCTGAATGGGGGAACCCGCTTCGGTTCGTCTGCCTGGGCTGAGAAGGTCGCGGAGCATTGCGCCGCTCCTGACGGAGCCCTGCCCATGTGGGGACAACAGGGCCGCTTCCTTATCCAAGGCCCTGGTTTCCGCTCGATCGTCGTCGCCAAAGGCGGCATGGGCCACAGCTCCAGTCTCGACTTCTACGCCGTTGACGTGGACGCACCCTACATAAGCAATACGGGCTATCGGTCACACTTTGCTCGGCCTGAATTGGGCCAGACTTTCCAAGCGGCGCTCCCACGGTTCGTCTATTTCTGCAGGTGGGACAGCCTGAAGGGACGTCACCAGACCAAGCTGGAGGCCATCGAAGACGCCGCGCACGTGCGGGAGGCCGCCAGTCCGACATGGTTGGCCGATGCGACTGCCTTCGAAGTCGCCGATTACACGCCGCCGACGACGCCAGAGCCGAAGCCGACCGCGCCCAAGGCAGCCGCGCCTCAGACGGACATCGAGGATTTCGCACCGCGCCCGTCGTCGCTCCCCGTGTCCCTCACGCCGCATGAGCAGCTCGCCCTGGTGGAGCTGGCGCACAAGATCGGCGAGGAAGGCACGGCCAAGGACGGCGCGCTCTGCGTTCCCGTGGGCAAGATATGGCTGGACGACGCGGCGCAGACGCTGATCCGCCACGGCTTCATGGAGGCCAAGAACCTCGGCGGCTGGCACGCCAACACCACCTGGAACGGCCGCGGCTGGCTGGACCGCAACGGCTTTGCGCTGGGCAGCTTTGAAAAGCCGATCACCGCGGAGATGCTGGAGACCGCCCGCGCCGCCACCCACTGCGAAGTCAACGACAACGGCTATGTGACCGAATGGTTGAACGCCGCGCCGCCCGCGGAGGCCGAACCCGTTGCAGTTTTTGAAGAGGCCGCGATCGACGACGACACGGATGAGCCGACGCCGTTGTTCGACGCGGCGCTAGGGCTGGCGTCGCAGGCGAGGCTTTGGGGCTGCGTCTCCAAAGAGCCGTTCGCCGCCCTGGCGGGGAAGGTCGGCCTCAATCTGCCGGTGGAGATCCGCCAGGACGAGATCTGCACAGCCATCGTCGATTGCAACGAAGACGAGGTGGTGGACATCGACCCCAACGGCCTCTTCTCCACCGATCATCGCCTCGCGCTCGCCCAACTGGTCGCCCTGGCGATTAACGCGGCCGCCGGCCACCTTGGCGCGGAGGCCGCGTGATGCTGTCGCTTTTAGCGCTTCAGGCTCAGCTTCCGTGGACGATCCGGTATTCCAAGGAGTTCAGGGCAAATACCCAAACTCAGAAGGACTTCACGCACACCCTGCTTCACATCTCCAAAGCCCACGGCAAGCTGTGCGGGGCCATGGAAGATGCAGATCACCATTCGGCGCTGCTGGACGATCCTGAGTTTCAGACCAAGTTCAAGGGCTACGTGGCGGACTATGTGATCTGCGCCCTTCGGCTCGCCAATGTATTTCCCGGCGGTCCGATCAACTTGGCCGAGGCGGTAGAGACCAGGCTAGAGCTGAAGAATGGAGTAACACTCGATCGATCGACAGACTTTCAATTCGATCCCGCCGCCATCCTTGAGATGAATGGGACGGAGGGAACCGGGCTTAAACCTGATCCGCGCGCGGCTGAAGGTCCCGATGATGACGACCTTCCTTGCGGCATATGCCTTGTCTCGTTTGTAGCCGGCGACCGCGTGATTGAAGATATGGACCTCGGGACCGTGCATCTCGCCTGCTGCGGTCCCGGCCGGGAAAGCTACGTCAAGGACATAGAGACCGGCGAACCGCTGGGGCCGGACGATCCGCTGCCCACAGGCTATATCTGGAATCCTGACCGAGGCGGTCGGAGCGCTGGGCAATGATCCCGCCCCGTACACCCGAGGGCGGCGCCCCACCCGCCACGCCTGAGACCGACAAGGCGCCGACCACCCAGCCCAGGCCGCCGATCCGCACGCCCGAGGGCCAGCCCCCGCGCACGCCGGAATCCGGCCCGCCCATCCGGACACGGTAATGTCCACGCGCGCCACGCCCTCGCCGAGATCCGAGCGTCCCACCCCGCCGCCGGCCGTGTTCGAACTCGCGCGGGCTCTTGCGCGTATGATGGCGGCGGAACAGGATCGCCCGCGAGACGACCGGAGCTAAGATGCGCGCTGCGCTGTACGCCAGATTCTCCACCGACCTGCAGAATGTCGGCTCGATCGCCGATCAGTTCGCGGCCTGCCGGGAACATGCGCGCCGCCTCGGCGCATCTGTCGTGGCGGAATTCAGCGACGCGGCGATCTCTGGCGCCTCAGCCAACCGACCCGGGCTGATCGGCATGATGGCGGCGGCCAAGGCCGGCGCGTTCGACGTGGTGATCGCCGAGGCCCTGGACCGGTTGACCCGATCGGGCGGCGACGCGTGGGACATCTATGAGGATTTGAAGGCGGCCGGCGTCTCGATCAACACCATGTCCGAGGGCGAGGCCCAGAGCCTACACATCGGCCTGAAGGGCACGATGAACGCCCTCTTCCTGGAAGAGCTTTCCCTCAAGACCAGGCGCGGCATGGCCGGGGTCGCGCGCGACGGGCGGTCCGCCGGCGGACGCAGCTACGGCTATCGCATGCACCGCGAGATCGATGCGCAGGGGCAGTATGTGGCCGGGCTGCGGACCATCGATCCAGATGAGGCCGAGTTAGTCCGCCGCATTTTCCAGGAGTACGCCGCCGGCGCCTCGCCGCGGGAGATCGCCGCCAAGCTGAACCAAGCGGGCCTTCCTGGCCCGCGCGGCGGCGGGTGGAACGCCTCGACCATCAATGGCAACGCCGAGCGCGGCAACGGCGTGATCCATAATGAACTCTATCGCGGCGTCATGGTGTGGGGCCGCCAGACGTGGGTGAAGGATCGCCGCACCGGTAAGCGCCGTTCAAAGACCGGCGACAAGGCCGACGTCGTGCGGCACGAAGCGCCGGAGCTGAGGATCGTGGACGAGACGCTGTGGCATGCGGTCCAGGCCCGGATCGGCATGGTGGCGCAGGGCCATAAGCCCCACGCCAAGCGCCGGCCGAAAGGCCTGCTGTCCGGCCTGGTGCGCTGTGGCCTGTGCGACGGCGGCATGACCATGGCCGGCCCGGATCGCCGCCTGATCTGCACCACTCGGCGGGAGCAAGGCCTGGACGCCTGCGCCAATAACCGGACGGCGAAAGTGAGCGACGTGGAGGCGCGGGTGCTGGCCAGCGTGCGCGACAACCTTCTCCACCCCGCCGTGATAGAAGCGGCCGTGAAGGAATTCCAGCTGGCCACGGCCGCGCGCGCCGGCGTGGAGCGGGCGCAGCGCAGCCGCCTGGAGCGCGAGCTTGAGGAAACAAAGCGCCGCGCCATGCGCCTGGTCGACCAGGTCGCGGACGGCATTCTAGCCGGCGAGGCCGTGAGCGATCGCTTGAAGTCTTTGGAGGTAAAGCGTGCGCAACTCGAAGCCGAACTATCAGAGCAGTCGGCTGAGATCGTCGATCTGCATCCCTCGATCGCAGGCCGCTACCGGCAACTGGTCGAAGATCTGCAGTCGGGCCTTCAGGGCGAAGGAACCGTCGAACGGAATGATGCGCGTGAAGCGTTCAGAACGCTGATAACCGCAGTGCGGCTCATCCCCGCCGAAGGGCGAGGGCAATACGAGATTGAAATTGAAGGGGACTTAGCCACCCTTCTCCGACTGGGCCAGCCAGACGGAGAAGTTAGGATAAAGATGGGTGCGGGGACAGGATTTGAACCTGTGACCTTCAGGTTATGAGCCTGACGAGCTACCGGGCTGCTCCACCCCGCGGCAAAGCTTATCTAAATGAAGGGTTCGATCTATTTAAATGCTTCGATGTC
>JAMFTA010000240.1 GCA_026225565.1 Caulobacter sp.
GAGACACTACCACTTCCTCTCCGTCGTTGACTTCACGGCCGTCCTCGATATAAGTCCCGCCTCTCGCCCGTGGGCTCGCTCGCGGGCGCAATCTTTTTTGCGCGGCCCCTCTGATTTCTCAGGCGGCGGCGCCCCGACGAGAAGGCCTAATACCATGTACGCGGTGATCAAGACCGGCGGCAAACAGTACCGCGTTCAGGCTGGCGACCTTCTGGTCGTTGAGAAGCTTGACGGCGAAGTGGGCGCGGAAATCGCCTTCGATCAGGTGCTGATGCTCGGCGACGACGGGGCGACCCATCTGGGCCTGCCCCTGGTGGAAGGCGCCCTGGTGCGCGCCACCCTGATCGAGACCCGCAAGGGCGACAAGGTCAAGGTGTTCAAGAAGATCCGCCGTCAGGGCTATCGCCGGACCAAGGGCCATCGCCAGATCGAAAGCGTGCTGCGCGTCACCGGGCTGGAAGGCCAGGGCCTGAACGCCAAGTGGGACGGCGAGATCGACTTCACCCCCCTCTCGACCCTGCGTCTGCGCGCCCGCAACCTCGACCCCAAGATCGAGGCGGAAATCGAAGCCGCTCCGGTGGAGGCCAAGAAGGCTCCGGCCAAGAAGGCCGCCAAGGTTTCGGCTGAAGCCGTGATCGACGCCGGCGTCGTGGACCAGCAAATCGCCGCCGATGCGCCCCCCGCGGACGCCGCTCCCGAGACCAAGGCTGAAAAGGCGACGCCCTCCAAGGCCGCCAAGAAGGCCCTGGACGCCGGCGTGGTGGACGAGCAAGCCGCCGCCGAGGACGCTCCGGCCAAGAAGACCCCTGCCAAGAAGGCGGCCCCCAAGGCCGACTCCGAACCCACCACCTAGCCCATACCTTGAGCGGGCGGCCCCGGCCGAACGCTAGAACCAGAAGGAGCAAACCATGGCTCACAAGAAATCAGGCGGTTCTTCCCGCAACGGTCGCGACTCGGCCGGCCAGCGCCTCGGCGTGAAGAAGTTCGGCGGCGAGATCTGCCTGTCGGGCAACATCATCGTGCGCCAGCGCGGCACCAAGTTTTGGCCGGGCGAGAACGTGGGCCTTGGCCGCGATCACACCCTGTTCGCCACCGCCGCGGGCGCTGTGAAATACACCACCAAGCGCGACGACCGCACCTATGTGTCGATCGTGCCGCCGGCCAACGACGCATCCCAGATGCATAAGGTCGCCGCCGAATAGCGATCCGCCTCACCTCCGGATCGCGGCGTTCTCGCCCCTGATCCGGATCGCACGTTTTGCGGGGAGTCCGGGTCAACCGGGCTCCCCGTTTTCGTTTCCCCGCTGACTTGAGGGCCGTGCGCCCGGAAGGGGGACCGATGTGCAGCTATAGGATTGAAGCGAGGATCGAGACGGAGCGGCTGATCCTGCGCCCGCCCCGGCCGGAAGACGCCGAGCGGATCGCCGCACTGATCGCCGACTATGACATCGTCAAGATGCTCTCACGCGTTCCGTGGCCCTATACGGTCGATGATGCGCGGGCCTTCGTCTCTCGCGTGGACGAGCTCGATCCGGCCTTCGACCGGCCCCTGACCATCGAACATCGTCAGCACGGGGTGATCGGCTCCTCGGGCTTTCACACTCCCGCCGAATCGCTGTTTCCCGAGGTCGGCTACTGGATCGGCCGCGAGCACTGGGGCCAGGGTTACGCCACCGAGGCGACGACCGCTGCGCTCGGCTGGGCGCGGGATGTGTGGGGCAAACGGGCGGTGGCGTCCGGCCACCATGCCGACAACACAGCTTCGGCGCGGGTGCTGGCCAAGGCGGGCTTCCTCTACACCGGCGACGTGATCGCCCGCCAGAGCCTCGCCCGCGGCGAGCCGACGCCCACGCGGATGATGATCTGGTTGGCTTAAGCCACCCGCCGCCGGGCGGCTTCCCGTTCGGCGCGGGCCTTGGCCTTGGCGCGGTTGCGGGCGATGTCCACCAGCCGCCGGATGCGGCGATGCTCGCGCTTCAGCTCCACCGGGGTGACCAGATGGCGCACCAGCTTGGGGCTGAGGCCTTCCAGTTCGGCCCAGAAGGCGCCGAAGTGGCGACGGTGGGCGGCGGTGCGGAAATCCTCTGGGTCGATGCGCAGGGTCTTGGACCAGGCGTCGGTCAGGGCGTCGATCTTGCCATCGTCCCAGGCTTGGCGCAGCTCGAAGCGCCATTGGGCGCGGCGCAGGGTCGCCACCGCCACCTCCAGCGCCTCGTCGCAGGGATGGTCGGGATCGGTGCGCAGGCGAATCTCGTCCGCGAGACCGCCTGACGCGCGACCGTCGGTGCGGGCCGAGGTGACTACCTGCACCTCCAGGCTATGGCGGATCTTGCCGTCGATGCGGCGGATCATTTCGAACAAGGCCCGGTCCTCGCCCACCGGGCGGGGCGGCAGGCCGCCGATCAGGCGATAGGCGCGCAGGGTCACGGCCGCCGAGGCGCCGCAGTTCTGGTTGTGGCGCGGCCAGGCGTCGTGGGCCTCATAGTCCACCCGCGCGTCGAGCTCCGCGGCCAGCTGCTGGTATTCCCACTCCAGGCGCCCGCGCTCCAGGATCGCTGGGGGCAGCTCCATCAGCTCAGTGGGATCGGCCATCACATAGCCGGCGACAGCGTCGTGGCCAGCCTCGATCTCGCGCAGATTGGCTTCGATCCAGTCGCAGTGCAGGATGGTGTCGGCATCGGTGGTCATCAGCACGCCATCGGCGGCGACAATCTGCGCCGCGGCCTCCATCGCCAGGCGCCGGGCCCAGCCGGCGTTGGCATGGGCAGGGTCCAGCGCCACCTGATGCAGCTCCAATCGGAAGGGCAGGCTGGGCGCCAGGGCCCGCACCGTATCCGCCGTTCCGTCGGTGCAATTATTCAGCATGAGCAGCACGGTGACGTCGCTGAGCGTCACGCCTTCTTGGGTGGAGAGGGATGACAGGCAGGCGGCGATGCGCTGGTCTTCGTCCTTCACTGGGATGGCGATCACCGTGTGGGGAATGCCGCCCGAGGGGCCAAAGCGCTCCACCGCGATCGTGACCTTGGGGTCGGGGGTGGCGCTCATCCGATCCGGACCCTCTTCTGGACATCGACCCGTGGAGCAAGGACGCCAAGACGTCCAAAAAGGCCAGAAATCAAACGTATCCGCACAAAAAACACGCCGCTCAGGCGGGCGACAGCCGCCGACGCAGGGTAAGGCCGTTTTGAAGCCTGGATCAAGCGGGCAAACTTGACGAAATCAAGAGCGGGTGACGGCGGGGCCGCGATCGGAGAATGACCGGTCATGAATCCTGAGCGAGGGAGCGCGCAGCCAGCGCAGCCAAAGCGCGCTTCTGCAAGCGCGAAGCGCCATGCTACTCGATTTGAGGTCTCAGAGCCAGATGTAACCGCCGCCGCCGCCGATCAGCCGAAACGGCCGGTGATATAGTCGGCGGTGCGGGTCGAGCGGGGGTTGTTGAAGAGCTTTTCAGTGTCCGAAAACTCGATTACCCGGCCCAGATACATGAAGGCGGCATTGTCGGAAATCCGGGCCGCCTGCTGCAGGTTGTGGGTGACGATGACGATGGTGATGTCCTCGGCCAGTTCGACGATGGTCTCCTCCAGCTTGGCGGTGGAGATCGGGTCAAGAGCGGAGGCGGGCTCGTCCAGCAGCAGCACTTCAGGCTGCACGGCGACGCCGCGAGCCACGCACAGGCGTTGTTGCTGGCCGCCGGAGAGGCCTTGGCCGGAGGCGTTCAGCTTGTCCTTCACCTCGTCCCAGAGGGCGGCGCGGCGGAGCGACTGCTCCACCCGGCCGTCCAGGTCGGCCTTGGACATCTTTTCATAGAGACGCACGCCGAACGCCACATTGTCGTAGATCGACATGGGGAAGGGGGTCGGCTGCTGGAACACCATGCCCACCTGCGAGCGGAGCTTGGCCAGATCCACGCCGCTGTCGAGGATGTCAGCCCCGTCGAGCATGATGGAGCCCTCCGCCCGCTGGCCGGGATAGAGGGCGTAGATGCGGTTGAGGGCGCGCAGCAGGGTGGACTTGCCGCAGCCGGACGGCCCCATCAGGGCGGTGACGGCGTTGCGCTTGAACTGCAGGTTCACCCCGTGCAGGGCCCTGCCCTTGCCGTAGAAGAACTCGAGATTCTTGGTCTCCAGCTTTATGTCGGCTGCAGGGACTTCTTCTGTGAAGCAGTCATAGACTTCTGGGGTGGATACCGGGGCGTTCATGAACGACGGGGCTCCTTTGAGAGCACGCGGACGAGGATGTTGATGAAGAGGACGGCGCCGGCGATGAGCAGGGAGCCGACCCAGGCGAGGCGGCGCCAGTCGTCATAGGCGGAGAGGGCGAAATTGAAGATCACCACCGGAAGGTTGGCGATGGACTGGCCCATGTCCAGACTGAAGAACTGGTTATTCAGAGATGTGAACAGGAGGGGCGCCGTTTCGCCGGATATGCGGGCGAAGGCCAACAGGGCGCCGGTGATGATGCCGCCGCTCGCCGCCCGCCAGAGCACCTTCTGGATAGTGGTCCAAAGGGAGGCGCCCAGGGCGACGCCGGATTCCCGAAGCTGTTTGGACTGCAGCCGCATCACATCCTCGGTGGTGCGCACCACCACCGGCACGGCCAGGAGGGCCAGGGCGATCGCCCCCGCCCACCCGGAGAAGTGGCCGATGGTGTTCTTGACCAGCAGATAATAGATGAACAGGCCGACCAGGATCGACGGCGCCGACAGAAGCACGTCGTTCACAAAGCGGATCACCGCGCCATAGGCTTGGGTCCAGCGATTGCGGCCGGCATATTCGGCCAACCAGGTGCCGGCGAGAATGCCCACCACCACGGCGATGATCATCGCCAGGAGACAAAGCATCAAGGAGCCGACTATGGCGTTGCGCAGCCCGCCGGTGGAGCCGGGCGCCGGCGTGTCTTTGGTGAAGACGTCCAGGTTGAAGCCGGCCGCGCCGTTGATCAGCAGCGAGATCAGGATGGCCGCCAGGGCTGCGATGGCCAGCACCGCAGCGAAGGTGCAAAACCCCACGAACAGTCCGTTGGAGAGTTTACGACGCGCGCGCTTATCGAACATGGTCATTCCGTTCACGCGGTCCGCGCCGAACCCAGAAGGGCGCGGGCGATGGCCAGGACGATGAAGGTGATCAGGAAGAGCACGAAGCCCAGGGCCAAGAGGGCGGCGGTGTGCATCTCGCCCGTGGCCTCGGCGAACTCGTTGGCGATGGTGGAGGCTATGGTCGAGCCGCCGTCGAACAGGCCTTGGGGAAAGCCGTGGGAATTGCCGATGACGAAGGTCACCGCCATGGTCTCGCCCAGCGCCCGCCCCAGGCCCAGCATCACCGCGCCGATGGCGCTGCGCCGCACGTAGGGCAGGGTCACCGACCAGACCACCTCAAGCGGCGTGCAGCCCACGCCATAGGCGCTTTCGCGCACCTTGGGCGGTACGGTGAGGAAGAGTTCGCGCAGGGTGGCGGCCATGTAGGGCAGGATCATGATCGCCAGAATGATGGAGGCGGTGAGGATGCCCGAACCGTTGGGCACGCCGGTAAAGAGGGTCTCCCAGATCGATCCGGCGGGCGCCCAGGTCATCAAGGGAATTTCGACCCACTTGGCGAACAAGGGGGAAAAGACGAACAGCCCCCACATGCCGTAGACGATGGAAGGAATGCCGGCCAGGAGCTCCACGGCGATGCCAATGGGCCGCCGAAGCATCGAGGGGCAGAACTCCGTCAGAAACACGGCCACGCCGAGGGCGATGGGGAGCGAGAAGATCAAGGACAGGAAGGCGGTGATCAGGGTGCCGAC
>JAMFTA010000029.1 GCA_026225565.1 Caulobacter sp.
CACGGCCTGCTACAACAAATCGTCATAAACGATGAGCGCGTGCATCCCTTTGTCTCCGAACCAATCGCCCATGGAGCAGCCCGAGAAGGGGGCCAGGAACTGCAGCTGCGCGGGCTCCGACGCCGTGGCGGCGACGATGATAGTATATTCCAGGGCGCCCTGTTCTTCCAGAGTGCGCACGATCTGCGCCACCGTGGAGCGCTTCTGGCCGATGGCGACGTAGATGCAGTAGAGCTTGGCGCTCTCGTCTGTCCCGGCGTTGATCGACTTCTGGTTCAGGATGGCGTCGATGGCCACGGCGGTCTTGCCGGTCTGACGGTCGCCGATGATCAGTTCGCGTTGGCCGCGGCCGACCGGGATCAGGGCGTCGATGGCTTTGAGGCCCGTCTGCACCGGCTCATGCACCGACTTGCGCGGAATGATGCCAGGGGCCTTCACGTCCACCCGGCGCCGCTCGGCCACGTCCGTGATCGGACCCTTGCCGTCGATGGGCTCGCCCAGGGGATTGACCACGCGGCCGAGGAGCCCGCGGCCCACCGGCACGTCGACGATTTCCGACAGGCGGCGCACTTCGTCGCCTTCCTTGATCGAGCGGTCTTCGCCGAAGATCACCACGCCGACATTGTCGCGCTCGAGGTTCAGGGCCATGCCCTTGACGCCGGCGTTGGGGAATTCGACCATTTCTCCGGCCTGCACTTGATCGAGGCCAAAGACGCGGGCGATGCCGTCGCCGACGGAGAGCACTTGGCCGACGTCGGAGACGTCCGCCTCTTCGCCGAAGCCGGCGATTTGGGATTTTAGAATGGCCGAGATTTCGGCGGCGCGGATGTCCATGGTCTTACGCTCTCTTAGTTTTTAGGCGCGCTTGAGGGCGAACTTGAGTTGGTCAAGCCTCGTCTTCAACGAGGAATCGAATAGGCGCGAGCCGACCCGCACCTTCATGCCGCCAAGGATCGACGGGTCGACGTGGGTGGTGATTTCGGGATCCTTGCCGAGCGCCTGGCGCAGGGCGGCGGCGACGCCCTTCTGCTGCGCGGCGCTGAGCTTGACGGCGGTGGTCACCTCGGCGGCGACGGCGCCGCGGTGCTCGGCGGCCATGCGCTCGAAGGCCACGGTCACCACCGGCAGGGCTGAGGTGCGGTCGTTGGCGGCCAAAAGGCCGAGGAACTTGATGGTCAGGGGATTGAACTGAGCGGCGGCGGCGATGGCCGCCAGTCCACGACCCTTGTCGTCGGTGGAGATCGTCGGCGAGCCGATCAGCCGGCGCAGGTCGGCGCTCTCGGCGGTCATGGCCTTCAGGCTCTTCAGGTCCGCTTCGACAGCCGCAAGGGCGCCGCCGTCGAGGGCCAGCTCGAACAGGGCGTGGGCGTAGCGCCCGCCAACGTCTGCGTTTTTTGAATCGTCCGCCACGTAATCTAGACCGCCCGTGAATTCGCCAAACCGCCGACCGCGGAGGGTTGGCAGCTAAAAGCTTGTCGGAATTGAAAAAACCGCGCGGATAAGGCCCGGCTTAAGCCGTACCGCCCGAAGCCGGCGCGGAGATAGCATGTGATCCGCAGCGCCGCAACCGGATGGGCGGCCAGGATGACCTTGCACCTAAGCGAGCCGATCCTTCCGAGCCTTCTAGGAACTGGGCGGCATTCTGTGTTTTCGACTCCGCGCCGAATTCAAAAGCTCGACGAACAGGGAAAAGGCGATGGCGAAATAAAGGTAGCCGCGCGGCATGTGGAAGCCGGCGCCGTCGGCGATCAGCACCATGCCCACCAGGAGGATGAAGGCCAGGCCCAGCATCTTGGCGGTGGGGCGTCGCTCGATGAACTCGCCCACCGGCTTAGCGGCGACCATCATCAGGAGGGTGGCGACCACCACCGCGGCGATCATCACCGCCAGCTGATTGGACATGCCGATGGCGGTGATCACGCTATCCAAGGAGAAGACGATGTTGATCAGGCCGATCTGCACCACCACGCCAAACAGTCCGGCGGCGGGCTTCATGGGCGCCTCGACGCCATCCTCCGCCTCTCTCGCATCGATATTGTCGTGGATTTCGGTCGACCCCTTGTAGAGCAGAAACATCCCCCCGGCGATCAGCACCAGATCCTTCAAGGAGATGGACCGGCCGAACAGGGTGAACAGCGCCACGTCCAGGCGTGTCACCCAAACCAGGCCCGCCAGCATCGCCACCCTCAGCACCAACGCCAGCCATAGGCCCAGTTGGCGGCCCAATCCGCGCCGCTCCACGGGCAGGCGCGAGGCGGCGATGGCGATAAACAGGATATTGTCGACCGAAAGCACGATCTCCAAGAAGGTCAGGGCCAGGAAGGCGATCAGCGTATTCAGGCTGAAAAGCTCGGTCATCGAAGATTTCACTCACCTTGGCGGTCGGGCGCTGCTTTTCGCCGCGCGAGCGGTAGGCTAAGGCCCACGTCAATAACCACAAGCCAGAAGCGTAGGCGCGCCTCTCGGGCGCAAGGGGCGGACCGATGAGCGAGCAGGGGGTTTTGGACTTTCAGCCCCAAAGCTTCACCAGCGCCGAGCGCCAGGTGACGCTGGCGGGGATCATGATCGTCTTCCTGTTGTCGGCGCTGGACCAGACCATCGTCTCCACCGCCATGCCGAGAATCGTCTCCCAACTGCAGGGGCTCAATCTCTACGCCTGGGTGACCACGGCCTATCTGCTTTCGTCCACGGTGATGGTGCCGATCTACGGCAAGCTGTCGGACCTCTATGGGCGCAAGGCGATCCTGGTCGCCGGGGTGGCCATTTTCACCCTGGGGTCGGTGCTCTGCGGCATGGCGGGAGAGTTTGGGCCGATGCCGCTCTTGGGCGGCGGCATGGTGCAGCTGATCGTGTTTCGCGCCATTCAGGGGCTCGGCGGCGGCGCTCTGTTCATCTCCGCCTTCTCCATCATCGCCGACATGTTCGCGCCGCGCGAGCGCGGCAAATTCGCCGCCCTGTTCGGCTCGGTGTTCGGGCTGGCCTCGATCCTTGGGCCGGTGATCGGCGGCTTCTTCACCCAGGTCGGCACGGCCCACATCGGATCCGTAGAGATCGAGGGCTGGCGCTGGATCTTTTACATCAACATGCCGCTGTCGGTCTTGGCCCTGTTCATGATCGCGGTGAAGATGCCGCCGCTCACCCACCGCATCCCTGGCACGATCGACTGGCTGGGGTCGGCGCTGATCGTCATCACCTTTGTGCCATTGTTATTGGCCCTCGGATGGGCGGGCCGCGACTACGCCTGGGGCTCGCCGCGCATCGTGGGCCTGCTCGCCCTGTCGGCGGTGGGACTGGGAGCCTTCGTCTGGGCCGAATCCATCGCCGCCCATCCGATATTGTCCCTGCGACTGTTCACCAATCGCACCTTCACCATGGCCAATGTGGCGAGCTTCATTGTCTCTTTGGCCTTCATGGGCGTGGCGTCCTTTCTGCCCCTCTATATGCAACTGGGCCTGGGCGCCGCGCCGACGGTGTCCGGCATCGCCATGCTGCCACTGATGTTCGGCCTGCTGGTCGCCTCCGGTCTTACAGGCCTCTTGGTCAACAAGACCGGGCGGTTCAAGGGGCTGTTGGTGGGCGGGGTGGGGGTGATGCTGATCGGCTTCTTGTTGCTTGCGGCGGCCCCGGCCGGCGCAAGCCTGTGGGACATCGGCTGGCGCGTGCTGATCATGGGCATCGGCCTTGGCCCCACCCAAAGCCTGTACAGCATAGCGGTGCAGAATGCGGTTTCCCCGCGGGAGATCGGGGTGGCCACCTCCACCTCGCAATTCTTCCGGCAGATCGGGGCCACCGTGGGCGTCGCCCTGTTCGGGACCCTCTTGACCAACAACCTCTCTTCGGCCGCCCGCAAACTGGGCGGCGGTCTGCATAACCTGACCCTTAGCGACTTGGAAAAGCTGGCCATAGGCCGGGCCGCGGCGGGTGTGGGAAAGGCGGCGGGCGTGGGGGTCGACCGGATTTCCCAGGCGATCGTCACCCTGGCCATGCGCGATGTCTTTTTGGCGGGCTTTGGGGTTCTCATCCTTGGCCTGGCGACGACCCTGCTGATCCCGACGGTGCTGCTGCGTGGGCGCGGCCCCACCGTCGAGGAAGAGATCGCCAGCATAGCGCCCGCGCCGCCGACCATCATTGCGGCGATGGACGCCTAAAGGAAACTATAGGGATCGATGTCGATGCTCAGGCGCACCGCGCTGGGCGGCCGCGCCCGCGCCCGCCAGGTGGCCATGAAGGCCTGAAGATCGATGCTCCGGTCCGCCCGCACCAGGAAGCGCTTGCGCCGAACGCCGCGGATCAAGGCCAGGGGCGCGTCCACCGGCCCATAGACCTCCAGTCCTTCGGCATTGGGGATGGCCGCCGCCAGGGTGCGCGCATAGGCGTTCAGCTTGGCGCCGTCGGGGCTGGACAGGATCACCGCCGCCAGGCGGCCATAGGGTGGCAGGCCGGATAGTTCGCGCATTTCCCCCTCGGCCGCCAGGAAGGCGTCCCGGTCCTGGGCTTTCAGGGCCTGCATCACAGCGTGTTCGGGCATGTAGGTCTGGATCAAGGCCCGCCCTGGGCGATCGGCCCGTCCGGCCCGCCCGGTCGCCTGAGCCAGCAGCTGGAAGGTGCGCTCTGCGGCGCGCAGATCCCCGCCGCGAAGCCCCAGATCCGCGTCCACCACCCCCACCAGGGTGAGGTTGGGGAAGTTGTGACCCTTGGCCGCCGCCTGGGTGGCCACCAGGATATCGATCTCGCCGCTGGCCATCGCCCCCACCAACGCCCGCGCCGCCTCGGCATTGGGCATGGTGTCGGAGGAGAAGACGGCGACCCTCGCCTCTGGGAACAGCAGGCGCGCCTCCTCCTCCAGCCGCTCCACCCCGGGCCCGATGGAGATCAGCGAGTCTTTGGCCCCGCAGTGGGGGCAGGCGTCGGGTTTGGGCATGGACCAGCCGGTCAGATGGCAGACGAGACGCCCGGAATAGCGGTGCTCCACCAGCCAGGACTGGGTGTCGGGCGAGGTCATCCGCTCGCCGCAGGCCTTGCAGAGCACCAGCGGCGCATAGCCGCGCCGATTGAGAAACAGCAGGGACTGTTCGCCCCGGGCATAGGTTTCGCCGATCGCCTGCACCAGAGGCGGCGACAGCCAGCGGCCCGCATCCGGCGGGCTGGTCTTCAAATCGATCAGATCGATCTCAGGCAACACCGCCCGCCCATGCCGCTGGACCAGCTTCAGCCAGTGATAACGTCCCGCCTCGGCATTATAGAGGCTTTCCAGCGAGGGGGTGGCCGAGGCCAGAACCACCAGCGCGCCCTCGATCTTGGCCCGCGCCACCGCCAGGTCGCGGGCATGATAGCAGAAGCCCTCTTCCTGTTTGAACGAGCCGTCGTGCTCCTCGTCCACCACCACCATGCGCAGGCGCCGGTAGGGCAGGAAGAGGGCCGAGCGGGCGCCGACGACGATACGGCAGGTCCCGTCGGCCACGGCGTCCCAGATCTGGCGGCGCAGCGGCGGGGCGACGCCGGAGTGCCACTCGGCCGCCCGGGCGCCGAAGCGGGCCTCGAAACGCGCCAGCACCGCCTGGGTCAGGGCGATTTCCGGCAAGAGCACCAGCACCTGCGCTTCAGGGTCGCTGGCCAGGGCGGCGGCGGCGGCCTCGAGGTAGACCTCGGTCTTGCCCGAGCCCGTCACCCCGTCCAGGAGCGCCGCCTGAAAACCGCCTTGGGCCAGGAGCGCTTTCAACGCCTCGGCGGCGGCGGCCTGGCTGGCGTTCAAGGCCGCGCCGGATAGGGCGGTGTCGGGCGCGCCGAAGGGCAGGGGCGGGGGCAGGTCTACGGCGGTTAACACCCCTTCATCGGCCATGGCCTTGACCACGCCCGCCGAGACGCCGGCCGCCGCGGCGAGGGCGCCGGCGCGCATCGGAAGGCCCGCGGCGGCGAGGGCCTCCAGCACCCGCGTGCGGGCCGGGGTGGCGCGGGCGGGCGCCGTCCCGCTGCCTGTCAAGCGCCGCTCGGGTTTGGGCGGCGGCGAACGCAGGCCGCGCAGGGTCATGGCCAGGGCTTCGCCGGGCGATTGGCAGGCGTAGCGCGCCGCCCAGTCGATGAAGGCCAAGGCTCCGGGCGGCAGGGCGGGATCGTCCAGCTTGCCGACGATGGGCTTTAAGGGGCGGTTGACGCCCTCACGCTCATACAGGGCGGTCACTATGCCACGCACCATGCGCGGGCCGAGCGGCGCGGCCACCTGATCGCCGATCTTGAGCGCAACGCCTTCGGGCACGGCGTAGTCGAACGCTTCCGGCAGCGGCAGGGGAAGAAGAACAGACGCGACAAGCATGGGCCGTTTGTTCACGTTCGCCGCTTTTTCGCAATGATGGGGCGCCGCGACTGATTTTTTATCCCTGACCTCATCGAAATCAGGGCGCTTTTTCCCCAAATCCGGAGACCGAGCTTCAGGACGGGGGATCAAGACGCCGCAGGCCCCGTTAACCCTGTAGTAACCATGAAATCCGCACCTGGATGAATCAGAAGAGTCATCCACAGCCCATTTGCACGGACCCTAAATATAGTGTTAACGCGCCGTTTACATACCAAGTTTGGATGGCTAGCGTCGCGTGTGGCGCAAGGTCCGGGTGATTCATTGTCACATGGTCAACCGGGCCTTAACGCAGGACATGGTGGGGTATGAACGCGGCTGGACCATGGAGCGTCAAGGGAATCGATCCCAAGGCCCGAGAGGTGGCCAAGGATCTTGCGCGCCGCTCTGGCATGACCCTCGGCGAATGGTTGAACCAGATGATCATCGAAGGCGAGGCTGAGGCCCCGCCCTTTGAGATCGGCTATCGCTCCCCCTCTTCCAGAGACTTTAGCGCCAGAGACTTCAGCCCCCCGGGCGAGCCTTTCCGCGCCCCGCCGCAAAAAGCCGCCGACCTGCAGCGGATCACCCATGCGCTGGACCACCTGTCCTCGCGCATGGAGGCGGCTGAGCATCGCTCCACCCTCGCCATTTCCGGCATCGACCAATCGGTGATGGGCGTGCTGGCGCGGCTTGAGGCGGTGGAAAGGGATCAAACCTCGGTCGCAGCGCGTTTCGACGGCGCGCTCGAAGAGGTGCACCGGGCCCAGGCCAAGGCCGGCGAACGGGTGCGCCGCATGGTGGACGCCGACGCCCCCAGGGTCGAGGCGATGAAGGCTTTGGAGGGCGCCCTCGGCAAGGTGGGCGAAAAGCTTTACGAAGGCGAAGGCCGCACCCGCGCCGCGCTCAACGAATTGCGCGAGGATCTTTCCAATACTGCCCGGCGCCTCGATCGCACCGAAGCCAGAATGGAGGCTGAGCCGGCCGTCGCCCTGGTTGATGCGGTGACCACCAGGATCGCCGCCCGCCTCGAGCAGGCGGAAGACAAAACCTCCCGGGCGAT
Organism: Caulobacter sp.; assembly: GCA_026225565.1. Classification (GTDB taxonomy): domain Bacteria; phylum Pseudomonadota; class Alphaproteobacteria; order Caulobacterales; family Caulobacteraceae; genus CAIOYC01. Next base: position 7,392 of record JAMFTA010000029.1, read on the forward strand.
CCGGGCCCTCGAAGACTCCTTCGCCGGGCTCGACAGGCGTCTCAACGACGGCGAGGCTCGGCTTGAGCCGCATGTGGCGGATTTAAACCACCGCTTCGAGCGTTTGGGCGCGGAGCTGACCGAAAAGGTGGAAGCCTCCCGGGTCGAGATGGCCGATCTCCTGCGCGAAGCCGGCGGCGGCAAGCTGGATCGCATGGAGGCCGCGTTCCGCGCCCTGGGCGAACATGTGGAGCAGGGGGAGCGCCGCTCGGCCCAGGCTATCGATCGCATGGGCCGCGAAGTGATGCGTATCGCCACCTCCGTCGGCGATCGCGTCGCCAAGGTGGAGGCGCGCAGCGCCGAGGCGGTAGAACAGGTAGGGAGTGAAATGGCGCGCATCGCGGACGCCATGGAGCAGCGCTTGGGACGCCAGGACACGGCGCAGGCGCAGGCGCTTGAAAAACTGGGCGGCGAGATCTCGCGCATCGCGGAAAAGCTCGCCGAACGGATCGCCAATGCCGAGCGCCGTTCGGCCCAGTCCCTCGACGATGTCGGCGACCAACTCGGCCGTGTCACCGAGCGGCTGAACCAGCGCTATGACCGGGCTCAGTCTGAACTGGGCGACCGTATCCAGCAAAGCGAGGAGCGCACAGCCAAGCTATTGGACGAGGCGCGCGAAAAGATCGATGCGCGTCTGGCCGAAGCCCAGCGCCGCGCCTCGCTGGAAGTGGCGGCTGAGGCCGCTCGCAAGGAAGTGGAGGCCGAATCCGCGCGGGCGTCGGGCCATTCCCCTGGCCGGCCCGATGGGGCGCCCACTTTTCAACCGCCCGCCGATGCCGAGACCTTCACCAATAATCCTTTCGCCGTCGCCCCGCCCGCCTTCGCCGATGCGCCCCTCTTCGCGGCGCCGTCCACGACTGAAATCCTGGATGGCGGGATAGAGGAGCCGTTCGCGCCGCCGCCCCCTTCGCCCTCCAGCGTCCCTTCGGCTGCATTCCAGCCCGAGCCGCCGCCCGAAGCCGCCCCGACATCCACCCGCGACATGTTGGAACAGGCGCGCGCTGCAGCGCGACTGGCGTCCGACGGCCGGGATGTGCGCGGTCCGCGCCGCAGCGCCGAGGCCGCCCCCGTCGGGTCGGTCGAAGCGCCGCCCTTCGAGGCCGAGGCTCGAAAGGCGTTTCCATTCGGGCCCACCCGCAAGAAGAAAAAAGACGGGGTCACCCTACGCACGGCTCTGTTGGCGTCCGGCACTGCGGCCGCCCTGGCGGTGACCGGCGCGGGCGCAGTCTTGCTGGTCAACTCGGAGATGAACATAGCGCCAGAGCATCTGGCGGATCGCTTTGGCGTGGCGCCCACCGCGGTGGCGCAAAACGATCCGGCGACGGCCGCGCGGACGGCGTCTGCGGCTCCCGCCCCCACTGACGCCGTCGCTGGCGCGGCTTCGGTCGGCGATCAGGCGGCGGTGGCCCTCAGCCCGTCCGCAGGCGATATGGAGAGCCTGAAGTCGCCCACCCCGGCGGCCGAGCCCGCCGCCGACAAGCCTCAGCCCGTCAAGCCTGTCGCAGCCGCCGCCCTCTATTCCGTCGCCGTCCGCAAGATCGCCAGCGACGATCTGACCGGCGTCGAGGATTTGAAGAAGGCCGCCAATCTCGGTTACCCGGCGGCGCAATTTTATCTCGGAAAGCTTTATGAGACCGGCGGCGCGGGGCTGAAGAAGGATTTGACGGAGGCTCGCCGCTGGACCGAGCGGGCCGCCGCCGGCGGGGACGTGGCGGCCATGCACAATCTCGGCCTCTACTATTATGAGGGCGAAGCCGGGGCGCAGGACTCGGCCAAGGCCGCCCAATGGTTCCGTCGCGCCGCCGAACAGGGGGTCAAGGATAGCCAGTACAATTTGGCCCTGCTCTACGCCAAGGGGTATGGCGTGGCGCAAAATCAGGTCGAGGCTTACAAATGGTATCTGATTGCGGCGGCGTCGGGAGACGACGGCGCCAAGGCGGCGGCCCAGACGCTCCGCACCCAGCTGACCCCGGAAACCCAAGCCGCCGCAGAGCGCGCGGCGGCGGCCTTCCATGCCCAGACCCTCCACGCCCAGGGCGCCGTGCGCATGGCCTCAGCGGCCAATCCATAACCGGGTCTCGCGGACTAGCCTTGCGGCGACGTCGCGGGCTTTGACGGCGCCGGAGGCATAGCCGGCGTGACCGGGGTTAGATCTTCGGATGGGGTCGTGTCTGCATCGTCATCGTCCGCGGCGGCTTTTTTTGGCGCCGACTTGGCCATCAGAGCCTGCGCCTCTTCCCGAGCCAGGCGGCGGACCTCCGCCTCGTCCATGATGGGCGCCAGAATAGGCTTGGCGGACGAGACAGCCGTCACCGCAGGTACGATGGGAGCGGACTCGTCAGAGGCGCCGTTTACAGGGGTCAGGCTACGACTGATCCCGAAATAGAGTCCCAGCACGGCGGCCAGAATAAGGATGCCGCCGGCGGCGAATACGGTCTGTCTAGGCATGGACTGCATGGGCGAGCCTTAGCGCGTCCAGGGCTTTCGGCAAAGCGTCCGCTTGAATCCGCCACTAGCCCCAGGAGTCTACGGTTCCCGTTCGGCGAGCGGAAGAGCGCACGCTGACCGCCGGGATCTGATCCATGGGCGCGCCGAACAGAAACCCCTGGCCCATCTCCACGCCGAGGCTCTTCAGCTTGTCAGCCTCCGCCTGAGTCTCCACCATTTCGCCGATGGTGCGCACTCCAAGCTCATGACAGAGGGCGGCAAGGTGGCGGACCACAGCGCCGTCGCGGCCATTCAGATCGATCTGATGAACATACTGGCCATCGATTTTCACCACATCGACGGTCAAGTTGCGCAGATACGACAGGGAGGCCGCGCCCGCGCCGAAATCGTCGATGCAAACTTCGAATCCAGCTCGCCGCAACCGTTGAATGCGTTCCTCGGCCAGCTCCAGATTAACCAGGGCGGCGCTTTCGGTGATCTCGAACAACAGGCGATCTTTCAGGCGGACGTCGCCGTCGGTTAAGGCCAGCAGTCGATCGAGGAATTTAGGGCGAAGGAATGAGCGGCCGGAGACATTCACCGCGATCCGCACCGCTGACCCGTGATGACGCAAGGTTTCGATCGCCTTTTCCGCCACCGCCAAGTCGAACTCCTCGATGATCTCCAGTTCTTCAGCCATGTGAATGGTGTCCGCCGGCGACCCCTTGCCTGCGAACCGGGTCAGCGCCTCGTAATGATGGACTTCCAGAGTGGTCAGATTGACGATCGGCTGAAAGACCAGCTTGAATTGCCGCGCCTTCACCGTTTCCGTAAAAGCTTGGGCCTCACGCATGGTCGCGTTCAAGCGTCTGTGGAACACCGACGTCAGATCGGCGCCTTTCGGCAGGCCGTCGTTGAGGAAATGGTCGAGGGTGAAGCGCAGGGCCCGTAGGCCTTGGGTGGGCTCCGTAAGTCCCTCAAGGGGCACGATCGCGGCCCTCGGCTCCAGGGCGATCCCCACAGTCTTGGCCGATTGCTTCAGCCGCTGCGCCAGGGTGTCCTTCCCCACCGGCTTTTCACGCACCACGGCGAATTGACCGCTGGCAAGGCGCGCGGCTGCGCCGCTGATCGATTCGGCGCGCAAGACGCCGGCCAGGGAGTCGATCACGGCGTCAGCCGCGTCCGTAGACAGGGTCTTCACCGCATTCGCCAGGCTGGCGACCTCGATCAGGGCCAGCTCTACGTTGAGGCCCGAGGCCTGGGCGTGGGCGAGGAGAGGTATGATCGCTCGCTCAAATCCCGTCCGGTCCATCAGGCCGTGCTCGCCGGCGACGAGGTCCAAATCGCCCGTGAGCGACAGGGCGCAGGAGATGTGGGGAGCCAGCTGCGGCAGACAACAGGCGAAAAGATTGGCGTAGCGCGGCGGCATTCCCGACACGTCGCGCAGGCGGCAGCGGATCGGACCTTTGCGGGCGGCGCCCTCCAGGCTGTTGATCAGCGCCGAGAAGACCCCGTGATCGGAGGGCGCGAAGAGGACGCGCCAGGAGTTGTTGTCCAAGGTGACGTTGCCGACGCCGGTGACCTTTTTTGCTGCTCCGATGGCGAAGGTGATGATCCCCTTGGGATCGACCTCGAATAAGAGATCCGCGCTGGCGAAGGCGAATCCGAGAAAGCGCATGGATTGGTCAGGCTTGGTCACACGATCGAGCCTCCCTAGGCCCAGGCAGCCTGCCATCAATTGCTTAAAGGAAGGTGGTCTCGATCGACAGCTTGCTTGACTTAAGGCCCGGAAGCGCCGATAGAGAGCGTCAGCTTGGCGCCGGCTTTCGGTGCGCGAAGGGCTGCGTGAACGGGCGTCGATTGCACGCCCGGCCCGCCCTCGCTTCTTCCGGGCTTCATTTTGCGCTCGGCCCACGCAGGCGCTCCCAGACCATATCCGCTTCGCACGCGAGATCCCTGATGGGGACTCGCGTTTAGCGGCGTGGCGGCCGCGTCCGCCTGAAAGATATTCTTTTGACCACTTTTGCTGACTTCGGCCTTTCCGCGCCGATCCTGAAAGCCTTGACCGCCAAGGGCTACACCACCCCGACCCCTATCCAGGCCCAGGCCATCCCGCCCTTGATGAAGGGCCACGATCTTTTGGGCGTCGCCCAGACCGGCACCGGCAAGACTGCGGCCTTCGCCCTGCCCATCCTGCACGCCCTGGCCGCCGATAAGCGCCCCGCCGGCCCCAAGCGCGCCCGCGTTCTGGTGCTTTCCCCCACCCGCGAGCTGGCCCGCCAGATCGCCGATAGCTTCCGCGCCTACGGCGCCGCCCAAGGCGTCTCGGTGCTCACTGTCTTTGGCGGCGTGAAGTACGGCGCTCAGATCAAGGCCCTCTTGGGCGGCGTCGACGTCCTGGTCGCCACCCCCGGCCGTCTGATCGACCATATGCAGGAACGCCACGTGGACCTCTCCACCGTGGAGCATTTCGTCCTCGACGAGGCCGATCAGATGCTGGACCTCGGCTTCTTCCAGCCGATCCGCAAGATCGTCGCCAAGCTTCCGGCCAAGCGCCAGAACCTCTTCTTCTCCGCCACCATGCCCAAGGAAATCAAGGCCCTGGCCGCCGATCTCCTGAAAAGTCCCGTCGAGGTGTCGGTGACGCCGCAAGCCACCACGGTGGATCGGGTGGACCAGAAGGTCCTGTTTGTGGAGACCGCCCGTAAGCGCGTGCTCCTGGCCGAGCTCTATGCCGAGGCGGCTCTCTCGCGCACCATCGTCTTCACCCGCACCAAGCGCGGCGCGGACCGGGTGGCCAAGCATCTGGAAATGTGCGGCGTCAGCTGCGCTTCCATCCACGGCGACAAGAGCCAAGCCCAGCGCGAAAAGGCGCTCGCCGCCTTTAAGAGCGGCAAGCTGCGGGCGCTGGTGGCCACAGACATCGCCGCGCGGGGGATCGATGTTTCGGACGTCACCCACGTGATCAATTTTGAGTTGCCTAACGTGCCGGAAAGCTATGTCCACCGCATCGGCCGCACCGCCCGCGCCGGCGCCAAAGGCCTGGCCATCAGCCTGGTGGGCGATGATGAGCGTAATTTGCTGCGCGATATCCAGCGCGTCACACGCCAGACCGTCCCCTCCTTCGATCGGCGCAACGACGCCTACCTGGCCCAGGCGCAAGCCGCCCAGGCGCACCTGAACTTCCCGGCCCCCGGCGAAGATCACGGCTCCACCGCCCGCGGCGAAAAGCCCCAGGGTCGTGGCGGTCAAGGCCGCGGTGGCGCGGGCGGCGGCGGACGGGGCCAGCCCCCCCGCGACGCCGGCGGCGCGCGTCCTGCCCCGATCAAGGCCGGCGGCTACAATCCGATGTCTGAGAACGACGCCAGCCGTCCGGCGGCGAGCGCCGCGGACGCCGCCAAGCGCAACCGCAACCGTCGCCGCCCCTCCGGCGGCCAAGGCGGCGGCCAGGGCGCGCCCCGCGCGAGCACGACCGCCCGCTAGAGCGGATGGTCAACCTCGATACCGCGGATGTTGAGGACGGCGAGCTGCTCGCCGTCCTGATCCCGGACGACAGTGAACCCGCCAGGCTGGACAAGGCTCTGGCGGACCACGCCCCGGCCCCGGCCGGCGGCAAGCTATCGCGCGCCCGCATCCAGGCCCTGATGGCCGAGGGCGCGGTGACGCTCGACGGCGAGCCAATCTCTGACGCCTCCGGCAAGGCCCAGCTGGGCGCTACTTATCAGATCCTGGTGCCGCTCCCGGCCGCCGCCGAGCCCGAGCCCCAGAATATTCCGCTGACCGTCCTCTATGAGGACCGGCACCTGATCGTCATCGACAAGGCGGCGGGCATGACGGTTCATCCGGCGCCCGGCGCCTATGACGGCACCCTGGTCAACGCCCTGCTCTATCATTGCGGCTCAAGCCTTTCGGGCGTGGGCGGGGTGGCCCGCCCCGGCATCGTGCATCGGCTGGACAAGGACACCTCGGGCGTGATGGTGGCGGCCAAGACCGACGGGGCCCACCACGGCCTCTCGGCCCTGTTCGCCGCCCATGACATCCAGCGCACCTATGTGGCCCTGGTGCGCGGGGCGCCGTCTCCCGCCTCGGGCACGGTGACCACCCAGATTGGCCGCGCCCGCTTCGACCGCCAGCGCATGGCGGTGTTGAAGAGCGGTGGGCGCGAAGCCATCACCCACTACAAGGTCGCGGCCGTCTATGGCGAGGCGTCCTCCCAAGCCGGCAAACCTCTGGCCTCCAAGCTGATCTGCACTCTAGAGACCGGGCGCACTCATCAGATCCGTGTGCACATGGCGCACAAGGGCGCGCCGGTATTGGGGGACCAGATCTACGGAACCAGCCCGCCGGTCTTGGCCGTGCGCGACGCCATGGTGGCCGCCGGCCTGAAGAGGCAGGCCCTGCACGCCGCCGTGCTCGGCTTCGTGCATCCGATCACCCAAGAGACGCTGCGCTTCGAAACCGCGCTGCCGCCCGACATGGCGGGACTGCAGGCCAATCTGGCGGCACGGTTTCCGGCCCGCTGATCTTTTTTTACCGTTAGGTATGGAATTGGTCTTAAAGGCGCCGTAAAGGAGCCTATATAGTCACTTCAACGGATGGGACGCCGCGCTCCCTTCGACCCTCGCTCTCCACATTTCGTATGGTGGGGAACTCCGGCCGGGCGACGCTCCTTCTCGTTGATAACGAGGGGATGACTGATGGCTTCAAATGCACTGGCGATGATTTCGCCGGACGGCGGTTTGTCTCGGTATCTGACCGAGATCCGCAAATTTCCAATGCTGACCAAGGACGAGGAATACATGCTCGCCAAGCGTTGGCGCGAGCATGACGATCGCGACGCGGCGCATAAACTCGTCACCAGCCATCTCAGGCTCGTGGCCAAGATCGCCATGGGCTATCGCGGCTACGGCTTGCCGATCTCCGAGGCGATCTCCGAGGGCAATGTCGGCCTGATGCAGGCGGTCGAGCGCTTCGAGCCGGAGAAGGGCTTCCGGTTCGCCACCTACGCCGTGTGGTGGATCAAGGCGGCGATCCAGGAATACATCCTGCGGTCATGGTCGCTGGTGAAGATGGGCACCACGGCCAACCAGAAGAAGGTGTTCTTCAACCTCCGCAAAGCCCAGAGCAAAATCTCCATCCTCGACGATGGCGATATGCGGCTGGACCAGGTGAAGATCATCGCCCAGCGGATCGGCGTCA
>JAMFTA010000241.1 GCA_026225565.1 Caulobacter sp.
AAGGATGGCGCGGACGCGCTCGAAATCCGGGTCGTGGTCGCCGACGATCGGCGGGGTCGCCGGCGTCGCCAGCAGTCGCCAGACGCCGACCACCAGCAAGAGGATTGCGGCGCCGACCGAGGAGCGGATCGAACGGGTCGCGTCGGCGTCGACCATGACCTTCCACCATTGGGTGTCGGAATAGTCGGCGTTGTGGAACTGCCAGACGCCGAGGGCGGCGACGCCTGCCAGGGCGGCCAGGGCCGACAGAAGCCAGCCCGGCGTGATCTGCAGGCGGGTCAGGCGCGACTTGCGGGGAAAGGCCGGGTGCAGAGGCGCCATGATCAGACCAGCGATGATCAGGGCCACGGTCTGGCCCAGATTGAAACCCTTCAGCAACGCCAGCACCGCGGCCACGGCCAGGACCGCGACCGTGGCCACCCAGGCTGCATCCAGCCGGCGACGCAGGCCGAAGGCCAGCAGCACGAGGACCAGTCCAAGAATGCTGGAGATGAAGTGGCTGATCTCGATCAGCGCCAATGGCGCGTACCGGGCGATAAACGAGAACCGTTCCGGATCCGAAGGCGTCGCGCCGGACGCCAGCAGCATGACGCCCATGGCCAGCGTCAACAGCGCAGAAACCGGCGGGGCGAACTCCAGCGCCGCCGATCTGAATTCGCGGAGGAAACCCATATCCGTCCTGTGCGCCGCCTCTAGGCGGGATGAGGAAAAGTGCGAAGCCGTATTCCGCCCGCATCCCGTCCTAAACATTTAGAATCGATCACGATTTATGATTTTGGATTGTTTCGATCCAAAATCATCGTGATCTTGGATCGGCCTTATAGCGCGATTTGCTGCGGCGCCGCGCATCTCCACACGAAAACGTCACGCCACCGCCGCTACAGCTGACCGAACGGCGTTGCGCGACGACTGGTTGTGCGCCCGTCGACCGCTAAGAATAACGAGATGCTAAGCCCCTTTAGACCTCGGAGGGCAAGCCCATGAGGTCGTGTCCCCGGACGTGGTGTAGCTCGTCGGCGGTAGCGGAGCCGCTCGCGACGCGCGCCTCTCATGGGGCGCCGTAGCGAGTGAGCGGCGCAGCGGTGGTCATCCGCGATCTTCGGTAGGGTCGGGTTGCGAAGCTCAACCTGATACCTGAGGACCGAAGATGACCGAAGACACAATCGCCCTTCGCGGGCTGATGGAAAAGAGCGGCGACAGCGATTTTCTGCGCGAGATGATCGGCTTCGCCGCCCAGCGACTGATGGAACTGGAGGTGGGCGGCCTGACCGGGGCGGCGCACGGCGAGAAGAGCCCCGACCGGCTGGCCCAGCGCAACGGCTATCGCGACCGGGACTGGGAGACGCGGGCCGGAACGGTGGAGTTACGGATCCCCAAGCTTCGCACGGGCAGTTACTTCCCTGGTTTCCTGGAGCCGCGGCGCCTGGCGGAGAAGGCGCTGACCGCAGTCATCCAAGAAGCCTACATCCAAGGGATCTCGACCCGCTCGGTGGATGACCTGGTCAAGGCGATGGGCATGAGCGGCATCTCCAAGAGCCAGGTCTCCCGGCTCTGCGAGGAGATCGACGAGCGCGTTCAGGCCTTCCTGACCCGGCCGATCGAGGGCGACTGGCCCTATCTGTGGATCGACGCCACCTATGTGAAGGTCCGCCAGGCCGGGCGCATCGTCTCCGTGGCCGTCATCGTCGCCGTGGGCGTCAACACCGACGGGCGGCGCGAGGTTCTGGGTCTCGCGGTGGGTCCTTCGGAAGCCGAGACCTTCTGGACCGACTTCCTCAGGAGCCTGGCCCGGCGCGGCCTGCGCGGCGTCAAGCTGGTCGTCTCCGACGCCCACGAGGGCATCAAGGCGTCGGTCTCCAAGGTGATGAACTGCACCTGGCAGCGCTGCCGCGTCCACTTCATGAGAAACGTCATGGCCCACGCCGGCAAGAGCGGCCGCGCCATGGTCTCGGCCTTCATCGGCACGGCCTTCGCCCAGGACGACGCCAAGACGGCCAAGGTCCAGTGGCGCGGCGTCGCCGATCAGTTGCGGCCCAAGCTGCCCAAGCTGGCCGCCTTCCTCGACGATGCCGAGACAGATGTGCTGGCCTACATGACCTTCCCCGCCGCCCACCGCACCAAGCTGCACTCCACCAACTCCCTGGAGCGGCTCAACGGCGAGATCAAGCGACGAACCGAGGTCGTCGGCATCTTCCCCAACGAGGCCGCCATCATCCGGCTGGTCGGGGCCATCCTGCTCGAACAGAACGACGAATGGGCCGTCCAGCGATGCCGCTACATGACCCTGGAATCCGTCGCGCCCTTGAGCGATGATCCCATCGTCAGCCTGCCAATCATGCCAGCCTGACCGATCCGGCCTTACCGGAGGTCGCGGTGATCACCCCGCCGCAGTTACACCACGGGGTGGGACACGATCCAAACCTGAGCGTAGTGGGCGACCCTGTATGTCGAATCCGAATCTACCACCCAGGCTTCTGGCGCCCAGAATAG
>JAMFTA010000242.1 GCA_026225565.1 Caulobacter sp.
CAAACCTTCGGCAACGACATCGGCGAAGCCAACGCCATAGCCACCTTCGAGCGCCACAATGCAGATGTCCGGGCCCGCATCCCGGCAAACCGTTTGCTAGTTTTTAATGTAAAGCAGGGCTGGGGACCGCTAAGCGCGTTTCTGGGCGTGAAAGTTCCTGACACGCCGTTCCCGAGGACAAATGGACGCGAAATGTTCACGCGGCACGGGGACAAGGTGCGCGAAGCTTTTCGTCGCAGGAAAACGGCCTGAAGAGATGTTCATTATCTGTGCGACGCTCCTGCACCCCGTGCTCAGAGCTGCAGAACATCCGTTTACCAGTGGCTGAGACTATGTCAATTTTTGCATCCATTGGGTCTAAAAACAGCCTGTCAGATCCCACCCCGACATTGCCGTTCCGTCGCCACGACCGAGCCGAACGCGCATCCTTAGCGTACACGGCTGAAGGAACTCCCACGGAGCCCCTGACACGAGGAACGCCGTGGCCAATATGCCGAGGGAACAATGTGCCCGCCGCCTCGGAACCTCGCACTCGAAGCGAATGGCTGCTTCATGGTCCAGGCCCTCAAGGGCCAACCGAATACAAGGTTGCGGTGCGATCTCTCGCGCCCGACAGCGAGCTCCCCTCGGATCAAGATCGAAACGACATCGCCAAGGCTTGACATGGAATTCCCCATACAAGGCTTTCCCCTCCAGATACCCTACGAGGATGCCCGAGTTGCGAAACATGGAAAGGAGAGGAAGGGGAAGGATCAGCCGCCTCCGCCGCCACCGCGACCGCCACGATCAGCGGGCGATTGCCCGGTTGTGGTAGTCTGCAGCCGCCGGGCCCCATTGAGATGGGGTTCGATAACCGGCGAGATCGTTTCAAGGATCGTCGATAGAGCCACCTCATTTTCGGCCTCATCCGACGAAGGATGGAATTCGGCGATCTCCAAACCGAGGACACGGTCAGCGGGCAAGGCCTCGAAGATCAGGCCCAGCTGAGTGGGGAAGATTCCATCCGGGACGGCGTAGTCGGCCGGTACGAAGCCCGGCTCCAGAACGTCCCAATCGATATGGATCCAGACACGGGCGTCACCGACCGCATCCAACACCGCCTTTGGTGTCGCTTCCGACGGCGGGATCACCCGCACGCCGGCGTCCCGCAGCAGCACGGCCTCGGGCGGGTCGATGTCGCGCGCCCCAACCAGGATCACCTGACGAGGGTCAAGGCCGGCGCCATGGCCGCTGTCCCAGAGCCCGCAGGCGGCCGCCAGCACCATGCCGCCGAGATAGCCCGATTGTGTGGTCGCGGGGATGTTGAAATCGCCGTGGGCGTCGATCCAGAGAACGACCGCCAGCGGATAGGCGGCCGCGACCCTTGGGAGGGAAGCGAGGCTGGCCGAACAGGTGTTGGCCACCATGATTGGGAAAGCGTCGCTCGCCAGGCCTTCGCCGATGGCCTCCCCCAAGCAGACGAGGGTTTCCCGCGCCTGAGCTAGGCTGGCGCGCCAGTCGTCCTTGGCGGCCGGGGCCGGCTTTCCGATCGAAACGATCCTCGTCTCATAGGCGCTCTCAAGCGCGCGCGCGGTGCGCGCCGCGCCCTTGATCGTCGCGTCGAAGCGATCGCCAATCCGTCCTTGGGAAAGAGTGATGTTCAGCATCGTCAAACGCCTTGTTCAATTAGGATCAGCCGGCCGAGGCTTTGGGCGAACCGACGGGCGCCCTTGTCCGTCAGCGGGAGGGAAAGAGACGGCTCGGCGATCTCCAGCTCCAGCAGCCGAGGCGCGCCATCGCGGTCGCGAATGAGATCCACGCGTGCGTAGAGCAGAGGGCGCCGCAGACCTAACAGGGAGCGCGCGGCTTCCAGCGCGGTGGCGGCCAGGGTCCGCTCGGCCGCGTCGGCCTCGCGTGGGGATCGAAAATTATAGGTCGGGACATTGACCGCGCCGTCCTGTCCGAGCAGCGCGCTCTTGCATATGGCGTGGCTGTAGACCCCGTCGAAGAAGACGAGATTAGTTTCGCCGGTCTTGTCGATCGCTGGCAGATAAGGCTGAAGCACGACGCTGGCGTTATTGTCGGCGAGCTGGGCGATGTGGTCGATCGCGGCGTCCTCCTGATGCCGTCCAAACCGTTGCACGCCGCGCGAATAGCAGCCGATGGCGGGCTTGACCACGAAGTCGGTCGCTTCGGGAAAGCCGGCCAGAAAAGCTTTAACCGCTGTGGCTGGCGCATGGGCCGGCTCGACGAAACAGGTGGGCACGACCGGAACGCCCCGCGCGGCCAGATCGGCGAGATAGTGTTTGTCGAGACTCCAGCGCACGGCGGCCAAGGGATTGAACAGTTCGGACACGGCGCTGACGTGATCGCACCAGGCTAGGAACTGCGCCATCCGGTCCACATAGTCCCAGGGCGAGCGCAGCACGACGGCGCCGTATCGTGACCAGTTCACCTTAGGGTCGTCCCAGGCGCGAACCTCGACGTCGAGCGACTGGGTGCGACAGGCGTCCAGGAGCGGTGGCATGTCGTGGTCGTCCTCAAGACAGGCGTCCGCGGTGACGAGGGCTATGGCGGTCATGAGTGGATCCCTGGAAAACGGGGCATGGGGGAGAGCCTGGCGAGAAGGCCGTCCGCGGTTCGGTCGTCCGTGAATACGCCGTCGAACACGAACCGGGCTGGCCCGGTCAGAGCGATCGACGCCTGGCTGTCCGGCCAGTCGATCCGTAGATCCCCGCCGCGCAATGAGACCCGAACGCCGCGATCGATCAGGCCGCGCTGCATCAGGCTCGCGGCGGCGGCGCAGGCCCCGCTGCCGCAGGCCAGGGTTTCGCCGGCGCCGAACTCGAACACCCGCAGCCGGATGTGATCGCGCGCGCAAACCTCGACGAAGCCGACATTGACGGTCTTGGGAAAATGAGGGCTCGCCTGAAGGGCGAGGCCGACCAGGGCGACTGGCGCGGCATCGACGTCATCGACCTCGATTACCGCATGGGGGTTCCCGATCGCGACCGGCGAGACCGACAGGTGCAGTCCATCGCCTAGGTCGATCGAGAGGAGGGCCTGCTCCGGGGGGAGCCCCGTGACGGGCAGGGCGTCGTGATCGAAGCATGGTCGCCCCATGTCGATGCGGATAGCGTCGTCGGACCCGAATGCTACGCGGTGGGACCCGCTGGGACTGTCGAGCGTGAAGGCCGGGCCGGGCGCGAGGCCAGCGCGCATCACCCAGGCGGCGATGCAACGGGCGCCGTTGCCACACTGGGACGACGGCAGGCCATCTGCGGTCCAGATGCGATAGGCGGCGACGGCGGTCGGACTGCGCGGTGCCTCGACACCGAGAATAAGGTCGCAACCGACGCCCCTGCGCCGGTCGGCGAGGAGGCGGCAAAGCGCGGGCGACGGAACGTCGCTGTCCCGCAGGTCGAGCACGACGAAGTCGTTGCCCGCGCCGTGCATCTTGCTGAAGGCGAGCGGCTTCACCACGGCACCGTCCTCGCCATGTGAATATAGGCACCCGTCGGTCCGTCGGCATCGAGCAGGGCCATCCTCACGCTAGTCGCCGCACCGGCGGTGACCTCCTGATCGCCGTCCCCGTCGTTCATGTCGGTCTTGGTGTAGCCGGGATGGACGGCGTTGACCTTGATCGGCGTGTCGCGAAGCTCGTAGGCAAGATGGATGGTCCAGGCGTTGAGGGCGCTCTTGGAGGCGCTGTAGGCCGGGAGCGACTTGAACTTGTCGCTATAGGCGTAGGAACTCGTGTCGGTGTGGGTGCTGAGCGAGGCCAGCAGGCTTGAGACGTTGACGATCCGCCCGGCCGCCGACCGGTGCAGGAGCGGCAGGAAGGCTTGGGTCACCGCGACCACGCCGAAGAGATTGGTCTCGAAGGTTTCGCGCCACTGGTCGAGGGGCTGCTCAGAGGGCGAACGGCCATAGGCTTCGACGCGGATGGCCGCGTTGTTGACCAGGATGTCCAGACGGCCGTGCCGGCGCGCGATCTCATCCGCCGCCGCAGCGATAGTCTCCTGTCGCGTGACGTCGAGCATTATGGGCTCGCTCTCCAGGCCCGCGTCGGTCAGGACACGCGCGGCCCGGGCGGTCCTGTCGCCGTCTCGTCCGGTGATCAGGACCCGGACACCCTCGTGGGCGAGCTGGCGCGCCGTCTCCAGGCCGATGCCTTTCGTTGCGCCTGTGATGAGGGCGATGGAGGAGGACGATTTGAACATGAACCTACTCCCGGGAGTGGACGGACAAGGGGCGCGGTGCCGGGGCCGGGTTCCGGCTCACCACGACACCGCGACCGGCTGGCGCGGCGGCGAGGTTGTCCCGATCGCGGGAGCCACGAGAGGGCGTGTGGTTTCAAGGCTCGCCAGAAATGCGGCGATCGGGGGGCCGAAGGCGGCGATATCGACGAGGAAGGCGTCATGTCCTTGGGGCGAGTCCAGGGGCAGGAACCGCACCTGGGCTCCGCCGGCGCGAAGGCCCTCGGCGATCTGGCGTTGTTGATGAAGGGGAAAGAGAATGTCGCTCTGGACACCGATCACTAGGGCCTTGTCGATGTCTAGCCGCGCCAGGGCCTGACCGGCGTCACCCGCGTACGCCTCGCCCAGGTCGAACCGGTCGATGGCGCGGCTAAGATAGAGGTAGCAATTGGGATCGTAGTTGCGCACGAAGCGGCGCGCGTGGCCGTCTAAGTAGGCCTCGATCTCGAACTCCAGGCCGAACGATTCCTGGTTAAACGGTGTGTCAGCGCCCAGCCGGATGCGGCCGAAGCGGCCATCCCATTCGAGCGCCGAGCGATAGGTGATCACACCCAGTTTGCGCGCCGTCGCCATCCCCTTGTCCGGATAGCGCTCCTCGTCGTAGCGGCCGCCGTTCCAGTCGGCGTCCAGGCAAATCGCGCCGCGCTGCAAAGAGCGGATGGCGATGGCGAAAGGCAGGGCGTGAACCGCGCCGGAGAGGCTGATGTGGCTAGAGGCCAAGCCGGGATGACGCGCCAGGAGGGACAGAGCACTCATCGCCCCCATCGAGACGCCAATCACGCAGGCCAGGCGGTGAAAACCCAGTGTTCGAACCACATGGGCTGAGGCGTCGGCGACGTCCTCGATCGAGAGTACGGGGAAGTCGAGGCCATAGGCGCCCGAACCGTCCGGACGAGTGGACGCGGGCCCGGTGGAGCCGTGACAGCCGCCCAAGGCGTTGACGCAAATGACATGCCAGCGGTCGGTATCGATCGGCTTTCCCGGCCCGACCATCGCTTCCCACCAGCCGGGCGTGGGGTCGCCAGGGTGGGAAGTGACGTGGGCGCTGGCCGACATGCCGGTCAGGATCAGGATGAGGTTGTCGCCGGCCGGGGTTGGCCGGCCCCATCGCTGATAGCCGACGCGCCCACCCGCCAGCTGGCCGCCGCACCTCATGGTAAAGCTCGACGGTAGGCTGGCGAACTGGGTGGCGGGAGAGATGAATTCGCGCATGGCTTTCGGCTCGTTTCGCGGGGCTGCTGGCGTCAGGCCATGGCCGTAGCCGGGGCGGGCGCATCCACCGAAGCGGGTCTGTCAGTCTGGAGCAGTTCGTCGTCGGATTCCTCGTTCAAGCCGTCGAACAGGAAGGTCGATAGATAGCGTTCTCCGGTGTCGGGCAGCATCGCCAATAGGACAGCCCCCTTCGGCGCGGTCGCGGCCACGGACAGGGCCGTAGCGACGGCGGCGCCGGCGGAGATGCCAACGAACATCCCTTCTTCTGTGGCCAGGCGCCGCGCCGTGTCGCGGGCCACGACCTCGTCGACGGTTAGGAGGTCGTCGATGACGCTTCGGTCGAGAATGGTCGGCGTGAAGTTGGGCGCCAAGCCCTGGATCTTGTGAATGTTCCACTCCCCGCCGGCCAGCAGAGCGGCGTTGGCGGGTTCGGCAACGACAATCCGCACCTCGGGGCGGGCGCATTTGAGCATCTGTCCGACTCCAGTCAGGGTCCCGCTGGTGCCGAAGCCGGTAACGAAATAGTCCAGCCGGCGCCCGGCGAAATCGCCGAGAATTTCGGCGGCCGTCGTCTGGCGGTGGGAGGCGGGGTTGGCTGGGTTGTCGAACTGGCGCGGCCGGAACCAGCCGTGTTTCTGCGCCAGGATGTCGGCGCGGCGGTTGCCGCCACTGCTGCCCTCGCTGCTGGGGAAGAGCAGGACCTTGCCGCCATAGGCGCGGATGATCTTGCGCCGTTCCACGGAATAGCCGTCGCCCATCAAGGCGACGAACCGGTATCCGCGCGCCGCGGCCACCATGGCCAGGGCAATCCCGACGTTGCCTGAGGTGCATTCGACGATGGTGTCGCCGGGGCGCAACTGGCCCTTGGCCTCGGCGTCGAGAACGACCGCCAAGGCCAGGCGATCCTTGACCGAGCCGCCGGGGTTGAATGACTCCAGCTTGACGTAAATCTCGACGCCCTTGGGAGGAAGCCGGTTCAAGCGGACGATCGGACCTGCCGATGGTGTCGAGGATGCTCTCATAGAGGGGCATGGGGAACTCCAAAGTGTCTTGGGGCGCCCGTGAGGGCGAGCGTGTCGCGGGGAGGCGGACAGGGCGGCGTCGGCCATCCGTCAGGAGCGGGGCTTGGCCCCTCGGAACGGACAGCTATCGGTGCGTTCAAGGTTCTCTTCGGCGAGGCTGTACTGCCACCATTCGATGCCGCCAGCGCCGTAGGCGGCTAGCTGCGGCGCGTGTGGAACTTCGTCGTAGTTGGCGATACGGCTGCGGATATTGGTGCGAACCTTGCGGCCAGCCGGCGTATCCCCGGCCACGACGTCAAACCGCTCACGCGGATTGACGATCATGGTGAAGTGGGTGCCGAGGTTGCGGCTGCGCCGTTGGTGATGCGCCGGGTGGCTCATGTTGCAAAAGAGGGGCATGCCATTGAAACACATCGACCAGCCTGCCGCGTCCGGATCTTGGCCGATCTCTGCCGGCCAGGGACTGGGGTCGAGTTCGTGCAGCCGCTGCAGGACCTTCCAACCGAAGGCGTCATACTGCTCAAGCGAAGCGTGGTGGATCGCCCGGAGCGAGAACGCAACCACGAGTGGATAGGCCGCGTTCAGACTGCCATTCCAATCGCGCGACAGTTCGACATAGTCGATCAAGCCCGCAGCTAGATAACGTATGTGAACATCAGTGTCGTCTTCAACGAAGATAAACCGAAGAAGACCTTTTCCGTAAGCATTCTTGGAGAATAGACAGGGGAACCCTGGATCACCATCCAATCGATCGTCGATGTCGCTTAGTACATCTCGATGCCATGGCGCGCCTTTGGCTGGAATGGAGTGTTGATCAACAAGTTTAGAGCAACTCAGAGTTTTGCCGTACATGCCGGATCCTCCTGGGTATTTCGAGGGGAACCTACGGAGTATCGCCTTGTGGTTGAAGCTACAGTCCGGTACGAATGGGCCGAACTGTATCGATGAACACGCCGCTACATTGAGGTCGGCAACATGACGAAGCGTATGGGTGCCAAGACCGGCGAGGTCATGCGGTCGATCCGCGCCAAGGTCGCCAGCCGAGCCTTCGCCGCCGGCGACAGGTTGCCGTCGATCCGGACCATGGCCACGGCGATGCAGGTTTCACCGTCCACCGTGGTGGAGGCCTACGACCGGCTGGCGGCTGAGGGCCTGGTCCGCGCCCGGCGCGGGTCGGGTTTCTATGTCGCCAGTTCGGCCCTGCCGCCCCTGGCCCTGACCGAGGACGATCCTCGGCGCGACCAGTCGGTGGATCCGTTCTGGGTGTCCCGCCAATCCCTCGACGCGAGCCCAGGCGTGCTCAAACCTGGCTGCGGGTGGCTTCCTACCGACTGGATGCCCGGAGATGCTCTACGAAAGGCGCTGCGCGCGCTGTCTCGCTCGCCTGAAACCGTCTTCACCGACTATGGCGGCACGCGCGGCTCGCTGGACCTGCGCCGGCTGCTGTTGACCCGGTTCGCCGAGGACGAGCTCAACCTCTCGCCGGATCAACTGCTGCTGACCGGTTCGGGCACCCAGGCCATCGACCTGATCTGCCGGTTCCTGCTGCGGCCCGGCGACACCGTCGTGGTCGATGATCCCTGCTATTTCAACTTCCGCGCCCTGCTGCGCGCCCATCAGGCCCATGTGGTCGGCGTCCCCTATACGCCCAACGGGCCCGACATCGCCCGGTTCGAGGCGATCGTCGCTGCCGAGAAGCCGAGGCTCTACATCAGCAATTCCGCCCTTCACAATCCGACTGGCGCCACCCTGTCACCGCAGGTCGCCCATCAGCTGCTCAGCTCCGCCGCCCAGCACGACCTGATCATCGTCGAGGACGACATCTTCGCCGACTTCGAGCCCGAACCTTCGCCGCGGCTCGCGGCCATGGACGGTCTCAACCGGGTGATCCGGATCGGCAGCTTCTCCAAGACCCTGTCGGCCTCGGCGCGCTGCGGCTATATCGCCGCGCGCCGGGATTGGATCAACGACCTCGTCGACCTGCAGGTCGCCGTCAACTTCGGCGGGCCAAGCCCGATAGCGGCCGAGCTGATCGCCCATGTCCTGACCAGCGGCCGTTACCGCAAACACATGGAGGATCTACGGCTGCGCCTGGTGCGGGCCCGCCGCGAGACAGCCGGCAAGATGGAGGCCCTCGGATTGGCGCTCTGGCACCCGCCGCGCGGCGGCTTCTACCTCTGGTGCCGTCTCCCCGGAGGCCTGAACGCGGCCGAGGTCGCGCGGGCCGCGCTTGAGGAGGGTGTCGTTCTGGCCCCGGGCAATGTCTTCAGCGTCTCGGAGAGCGCCACCGAGTTC
>JAMFTA010000030.1 GCA_026225565.1 Caulobacter sp.
GTCTACATCACCTTGCCGCTCTATCATGCGACCGGCGGGCTCTGTGGCCTCGGCGCGGCGCTGCTGAACGGCGGCTCCGCGGTGATCAAGAAGAGGTTCTCCGCCACCCACTTCTGGGCCGATGTGGTGGCCGAGGGTTGCACCATGTTCGTCTATATCGGCGAGCTCTGCCGCTATCTGGTCAACCAACCACACGACCAGGAGCGCACGCCCCTGAAGCTGGCCTTCGGCAATGGCCTGCGCCCAGACGTTTGGGACAAGATGAACGCCCGCTTCAAGATCGACCAGATCCTGGAGTTCTACGGCTCCACCGAAGGCAATGTCTCGATGTTCAACTTCGACGGCAAGCCGGGCGCCGTCGGCCGCATCCCCAGATATCTGCGCAAGCGCTTCAATGTGAAGCTGGTGCGCTTCGACGTGGAGACCGAGGAGCCAGAGCGCAACGTCCAGGGCCTGTGCATCGAATGCCGCCCCGGCGAGATCGGCGAGGCCCTCGGCGAAATGGGCGAGGAGCCGCGCACCGCCTTCGCCGGCTACGCCGACAAGGCCGCCACCGAAAAGAAGGTGCTGCACGACGCCTTTTCCAAGGGCGACCGCTGGTTTCGCACCGGCGATCTGATGAAGCAGGACGAGGAAGGCTATTTCTATTTCGTCGATCGGGTCGGCGACACCTACCGCTGGAAGGGCGAGAACGTCTCCACCGGCGAGGTCTCGGGGCGCTTGTCGGAAATCCCCGGCGTGAAAGAGGTCACCGTCTATGGGGTGGAGGTGCCCGGCGCCGACGGCAAGGCCGGCATGGCCTCCCTGGTCACAGGGCCGGATTTCGACCTGGCCGTCTTCCAGGCCCGCTCCGAAGCAAGCCTGGCGCCCTACGCCCAGCCCCTGTTCATCCGCCTACAGCCGGAGATCGAGACCACCGGCACCTTCAAATACCGCAAGATGGACCTGGTTCACGAAGGCTTCGACCCGGCCAAGGTGACCGAGCCGCTCTATTTCAAAGAGCCGGGGGCAGGCTATGTGCCGGTGGACGCGGCGATACGGGCAAAGATCGTGGCGGGCGAGTTCAGGCTTTAGCGACCTAGCGAACGGGCCTGGAAAAGCCCGCCAACGGCAATCTTTCGGTGCACATGAGGAAGCTTGAGGACGCGGGCTATGTGGCGGTGGAGAAAAGCTTCGCCGGTCGCAAGCCCCTTACCCGGCTTAGCCTAACCCCCGCCGGGCGGTCCGCCTTCCTGAGCTATCTGGACGCCATCGGCAAGTTGGTGGAGCCAACCCGGGCCTGATCTTGCGAGGCCTCGCGAAGGGGTGAAGGGCGCGCTTCGCCTTTCCCCTTTCCCCTGTGATCGTCGCTCACTAATATGGATGTGGAGCGGACGCGCCTTGCGTCTGGAGCCGGCGACGCCCGTGGCCATCGCCAAAACCCTTCCCCCCGGAGACCGCCATGCGCGATTATCTGAAGTTCTATATCGACGGCGCCTGGGTCGATCCCATCACCCCCAAGACCTTGGACGTGATCAATCCCGCCACTGAGGCGGTCGCCGGCCGCATCTCCCTGGGTTCGGCCGCCGACGTGGAGGTGGCCGCCAAGGCCGCCCGCAAGGCCTTCGCCACCTATTCGCTCACCTCCCGTGAAGAACGCTTAGACCTTCTGGAACGCATCGTGGCCGAGTACCAGAAGCGCTATGGCGAGATCGCCGACGCCATCACCGAGGAGATGGGCGCGCCCGCCTCCCTCTCTCAGCGCGCCCAGGCCGCCATCGGCGTCGGCCACCTGATGACCGCCATCGCCGTCCTGAGGACTTATCAGTTCGAGGAAGACCGCGGCCCCACCCGCATCGTCAAAGAGCCGATCGGCGTCTGCGGCCTGATCACGCCTTGGAACTGGCCGATCAACCAGATCGCCTGCAAGGTGGCCCCGGCGCTGGCCGCCGGCTGCACCATGATCCTGAAGCCTTCCGAAGTCGCACCCTTCTCCGGCTATCTGTGGGCTGAGGTGATGCACGCCGCCGGGGTTCCGGCCGGGGTGTTCAACCTGATCAATGGCGACGGCCCCGGCGTCGGCGCCGCCATCGCCTCCCACCCAGAAGTGGACATGGTCTCCTTCACCGGCTCGACCCGCGCCGGGGTGGAGGTGGCCAAGGCCGCCGCCCCCACGGTGAAGCGCGTGGCCCAGGAGCTCGGCGGCAAGTCGCCCAACATCATCCTCGACGATGCGGACTTCGAGTCGGCGGTCGGCGGCGGCGTCAAGCACGTGATGCAGAACTCCGGCCAGTCCTGCAACGCCCCCACGCGGATGCTGGTGCCCTCAAAGCGCATGGATGAGGTGATCGCCATCGCCAAGGCCGCCGCCGAATCCGTCTCCGTCGGCGATCCCAAGGGCAACGCCCAGATGGGGCCGGTGGTCTCGGACGTACAGTGGAACAAGATCCAGGGCCTGATCCGGAAGGGCATCGAGGAAGGCGCCACCCTGGTCACCGGCGGCCCCGGCCTGCCCGAGGGGATCGAGAAGGGTTATTTCGTCAAGCCCACCGTCTTCGCCAATGTCACCAACGACATGACCATCGCCAAGGAGGAGATCTTCGGGCCGGTGGTGTCGATCCTCGGCTACGAGACCGTGGACGAGGCGGTGAGCGTCGGCAATGACACCGAATACGGTCTGGCGGCCTACGTCTCGGGCACGGATTTGGCTAAGGCTCGCGCCGTGGCCTCACGGCTGCGCGCCGGCCAGGTGTCGATCAACGGCGGCGGCGGCGACATGATGGCCCCCTTCGGCGGCTACAAGATGAGCGGCAACGGCCGCGAATGGGGCGATTTCGGCTTCACCGAGTTCCTGGAGGTCAAGGCGGTGCTCGGCTACGCGCCGGTCGCGGCGGAGTAGTATCCAGATTGTCATCCCGGATAGGCGCGGCGCGCTTTCCGGGATGACAACTCAGAGCGCCCGGTTCATGGGAACGGCCATGCCCGTTTCCCCCGCCTATCGCCCCGATCCGCGTTTCATAGAGCTTGGCCCGGAGTTCGCCGATCCGGTGCGCCCGGCCGAGTTTCCCCTGGCGATCGCCCGGTTTCGCAACCAGCGCTGGGCGGCCAGGACCGGCCTCGATAGGCTGACCGAGGCGGAATGGACCGCAGCCTTCGCCCGCTTCGAGCCCCTGCCCGATAACCAGCCCGAGCCGATGGCCCTGCGTTATCACGGCCATCAGTTCCAGACCTACAATCCCGACATCGGCGACGGACGGGGCTTTCTGTATGCCCAGCTTCGGGACGATGCAGGCCGCCTCTTGGACCTCGGCACCAAGGGTTCGGGCACGACCCCCTATTCGCGCACCGCCGACGGCCGCCTGACGCTGAAGGGCGGGGTGCGGGAGGTTCTGGCCACCGCCATGCTGGAGGGGCTGGGCGTGCCCACCTCCAAGAGTTTCGCCCTGATCGAGACCGGCGAAGAGCTGATGCGGGGAGACGAGCCGTCGCCCACCCGCTCGGCGGTGTTGACGCGGCTCTCCCACAGCAACATCCGTTTCGGGACCTTCCAGCGCCACGCCTATTTCGGCCGCGGCGACCTGATCGCCGCCCTGGTCGATCACGTAGTGGAAAACTACTACCCCGAGCTTTTGCCCACCGAAGGCGCGGCGCGGGCGGCAGCGCTTCTGCAGGCGGTGCTGACCAAGACCGCCCATCTGCTCGGCCGCTGGATGGCCGCGGGCTTCGTCCACGGGGTCTTGAACACCGACAATATGAATATCAACGGCGAGAGCTTCGACTACGGCCCCTATCGCTTCCTGCCGAAGAACGACCCCAACTTCACCGCCGCCTATTTCGATCATTCGGGCCTCTACGCCTATGGCCGCCAGCCCCACGCGGTGTTCTGGAACCTGCAGCAGCTGGCCGGGTGCCTGGTTCTGATCGCCGACCAGGCGCCCTTGATCGAGATCCTGAACGGCTTTGGCGGCGCCTATCGCACGGGCTTGACGAGCGCCATGCTGAGCCGTCTGGGCGTGCAGAGCCAAGATCGGGACACCGACCTCATCTTGGTCAACGCCGCCTTCGCCGCCCTGATGGAAGGCGGCGAGGCGCTCGGATGGGAGCCCTTCTTCTTCGACTGGTTTGGGGGCGCCGCGTCCGAAGCCCGGGCGATGAACGGTCCTCGCGCCAGCCTCTATAGCGGCGAGGCGGCGACGGCCTTTCGCCGCCAGATCGCCCGCTTCACGCCCGATCGCCCGGACCGCCTGAACGCCGCCTATTTCGCCAGAGCCGCCCCCCAGGCGCTGCTGATCGACGAGATAGAGGCGATTTGGGCCTTTATCGCCAGCGGCGACGACTGGTGCCCTTTCACAGCCAAGCTCGCGGCCCTAGATGAAGCACGCGAGGCCATGGCGCTGCCCGCCTGATCCGGAACTGGCTTTGGAGCGCGGCGTTCACACCTCGACTTACCGGCGCGGACGGGGCGTTCGCGCGACCTTAGATTTTGGAGACCGCCATGGCGAAAAACGCCACCAAGAAGAAGCCGACCGACGTGGCCCAGCCCGATTACAAGGTGGCGCCCAATGAGATCCAAGCCTACGGCGTCCTGAAGGATCTGCCGCTGGCGCTGGAAAACAACGCCCGCGCCCAGAGCGTCGCCGCGCTGAACCAACTCTTGGCCGACACCATCACCATCCGCGACCTCTATAAGAAGCACCATTGGCAGGTCTCGGGCGCCACCTTCTATTCCCTGCACCTGCTTTTGGATAAGCACTTCGAGGAGCAGGCGACCCTGGTGGACACCATCGCCGAGCGGATCATGACGCTGGGCGGCATCAGCCTGGCCATGGCCCCCGACGTGGCCGAGACCACCCGCATCGCCCGCCCGCCCCGCGGCCGGGAAGATGTGCCCACCCAGATCTCGCGCCTGTTGGAAGCCCACAAGCTGATCCTCGGTTACGCCCGCGAAGCCGCGGACGCGGCGTCCGACATGGGCGACGAGGGCACCAACGACCTTCTGATTTCAGAAGTGGTGCGTACTGGCGAGCTGCAGGTGTGGTTCCTGGCCGAGCATCTGGCCCCGACCCCGCTCCTGCCGCAGGACCGGTAAGCGAAGGCTGGGCGGCGGTTCGGCCGTCGCCCAGGAGGCTATTCTGAAGCCGCAGTTCCAGTAGCCCTTAAGTCCCATGGTGGAATGATACGGCGGTGGCGTTTGTTGCTGTCAAGGACGCGCAGCGCCGCTTCGCGGCGGCCCCAGCGGGGCCGTCCTTGACACCCTCAAACGCTCGCCGACAATTTCCTACATGGACTTAAGGGCGGGTCCGGCCGGTGGGAGGCCGCGCCAGCCGGCACCTATCCTCACACCGCTCTACACCCTGAACCTATAGTCCTTGCCAACTTCCCGCTCGATCTCGGGCGGGAAGTTGGCGCGCTTCTCAGCGTAATAGCGGGCGCGGTGATCGCCGTCGGCCTTCAGATTGTAGGTCAGGTAAAGGATCCGACGCGGCGCATCGGTCAGGTTCGGCTTGGAGGCGTGGGGCGCATAGCTGTCGAAAAACAGCACGTCGCCCGGCTCCGTCGGCACCGAGATCAAGGAGAAGCTTTTCATCTCCTCATCCGTCAGCGGCGTCCATTCCTGGCCGATCAGACCGGCGAAGCGGGGCGCGTCGGTCATCTCCAAGCAGCCGTTCTCCACCGTCGCCCGGTCGATGCAGACGAGGGCCGTGACGAAGATCGGGGTGAACACGCTCCACCCCGCCTGTTGATCCTGGTGCGGCTCAAAGCCCGCGCCGCCGGGCATCTTGAAGTTGATCTTTTCCTTAAAGAGGATCGCTTCCCCGCCCATCAGCGCCGCCGCCGCCCGCTCCAGCCGCCCGCCCCGCACCAGGGCGTCGAAGGCGGGGTGGTAGGGGCAGAAGTTCTCTATCCGCTGGACAACCTTGGCGGCCGGGTTCTTCAGGCTCTGCTCGTAATAGACCATGTGTTCGCCGGGCACTTCCGCCATGGCCAGGAGCTGGTCGGTCCAAGCGCCGATCGTCGCCGTCTCCTGCGCGCTGAAAAAGCCCTTGGCGGCCAGCCAGCCGGTGCGCTGGAACTGCGCCAGTTGCTCGGGCGCGATGTCGCTGGAGATATCCAGACGCTCGGTGACCAGGTCCATGTTCAGCGCTCCAACTGCGGCAAGATCACCAGCCGCGCCCTCGTGACGTCTTCCTCGAAATCGATCTCGGTCCAGGGCAGGTCGCTGATGTCCTCGGCGCCGAAGCGTGGAGGTTCGGCCAGCAGCAGGTCCCGGATCGCCTCCTCATATTCGGTCTTCACCCGGCCCTGCGCCACATACCAGGCGCAGCGGTTGGCCAGGGTGGCGGCCATGGCGCCGGAGAAGCGGAAGAAGCCGACCGATTCGCCAAAGCGCACATAGGGGTTGGCGGGAATCTTGCGGAAGTCCGCGATCTGGCCGGCATGGTCGAAGCAGATCTTCACCGGCTCGTCCCCCGGCTCGATCTCCCAGTCCAGCAGCAGCACCCCTTCGTGGTCGGCGGCGATGAGGCGAGCGATCATCCGCGCGTCATAGAGCACGTCCCCGTCCATCAGGATGATCTCGCCGCCGCTGCGCATCACCTCGTGCTGCACATGCAGGGAGACAAGGCTCCCGTCGCGGTAGTCGGGGTTGTCGGCGAAGCCGATCTGCAGCCCGCCCAGATCCCCACGCTCGCGCAGGGCGGCGACGGCGTCGCGGATGGCCTGAGCCTCGTGGCCGACGGTGATCATCAGCCGCGGCACGCCATTGGCGACTAAGGCTTTGATGTGGCGCTCCAGCAAGCTGCGGCCGCCAAATTCCAGCAACACCTTGGGCCCGTCATGGCTGTCGCCGAGCCGGCGCCCCACGCCGGCGGCCAGGAGAACCGCCGTGCATTGCGAAGCTTGGACCCGCAAGGTGTTACACGCCTGTTTCAAATCTGTCATGAAAGCTTATAAATACCTATATGGCTTTTGGTGCGGCGGCAGGCCGAGAGGGAACAACGGCGTTGAATAAAATAGTCTCTATTCCCCGCATTCAGCAAACTGCTAGAGCGGCCGTCCCCACCTCCCGTTTCGCCGCCCTGCGCCGCCAGATCGCCTCCTCCGATCTCGCCTTCCTGATGGAGGCGCACAACGGCCTCTCCGCCAAGATCGTCGAGGAAGCGGGCTTTCAAGCCATCTGGGCCTCGGGCCTGACTATTTCCGCCAGCCTCGGCCTTCGCGACAGCAACGAAGCCTCCTGGACCCAGGTGATGGACGTCCTGGAATATATGACCGACGCCTCCAGCCTGCCGATCCTGGTGGACGGCGACACCGGCCACGGCAATTTCAACAACGTCCGCCGCTTTGTGAGGAAGCTCTGCGAGCGCGGCGTCGCCGGCGTCTGCATCGAGGACAAGCTCTTCCCCAAGACCAACTCCTTCATCGGCGAAGAACAGCCGCTTGCGGACGTGGACGAGTTCTGCGGGCGCATCAAGGCCGGCAAGGACAGTCAGACCGACGACGACTTCACCTTGGTCGCCCGGACCGAAGCCCTGATCTCCGGCCGGGGCATGGAAGAGGCGCTGCGTCGGGCCGAGGCCTATCATGACGCCGGCGCCGACGCGATCCTGATCCACTCCAAGAAGGCCGACGCGGACGAGATCTTCACCTTCGCCGAACGCTGGGGCGGGCGGTCGCCGCTGGTGATCGTGCCGACCATGTATTATTCCACCCCCACCGACCTCTTCCGTCAGGCCGGCATCTCGGCGGTGATCTGGGCCAACCACCTGCTCCGCTCGTCCATGACCGTCATGCGCGAGACCGCCCGGCGCATCCACGAGGACCAGTCCCTGATCGAAGTGGAGGGACGCGTCGCGGCGGTGAAGGACATCTTCCGCCTGATGGGCAACGCCGAACTGGAAGAGGCCGAGCGCCGCTACCTGCCGGAAAAGCCCGCCGCCAAGGCCATCATCCTTGGCGCCTCGCGCGGGGACCTTGGGGAGATCACCCACGAGCAGCCCAAGTGCATGGTGGATATCCGGGGCTCCAGTCTGTTGCAGCGGCTGGTCTCCACACTCTCGGAAAGCGGCGCCAGGGACGTGACCGTGGTGCGCGGCTATCGCAAGGAGGCGGTGACGTTGAAGGGCGTGCGGACCGTGGACAACGACCGCTATGCCGAAACCGGCGAGGTCTTCTCCCTGGCCGCCGCCAAGGGCCAGATCGAGGGCGAGACGGTGGTGGCCTATGGGGATGTGCTCTTTCGCACCTACATCCTCGACAGCCTGATGACCTCCAAGGCCGACATCGTCCTGGCCGTGGACGCTTTGAACCTGCGCCCTCGCGGCGCCCCGGCCAACCGGGATCTGGTCACCGCCGACCATCCCTATACCGGCGACTATCTGGACGACCTGCCGGCCAAGCTGGTGGGCATGACCCACGGCGTGCGCGAGGGGGGCCGCAAGGTCAGCGGCGAATGGATGGGCCTCGCCCGCTTCAGCGCTCAGGGCGTCGTCTGGCTGCACGAGGAGCTGGATCTCCTGGAAGAAGAGGGTTTGCTGGAAACCGCCGACCTGCCCTTGCTGTTCACTCGCCTGACCGCCAAGCACCCGGTGCGGGTGAAGTACTTCACCGGCCACTGGATGAATGTGAACACCCTCACCGACCTGGCGGACGCGCGCAACTTCACCTAATCGGGGCGTCACTTGAAGCGCCGGACCTGCCCATGATCGAAGCCGCCGAGTTCATCGCCGAGGCCACGGCTAGGGGCTTCGATTTCTACACCGGCGTGCCGTGCAGTTTCCTAACCCCCCTGATCAACGGGGTCTTGTCTGACCGCGCCCTCGCCTACGTCGGCGCGACCAGCGAGGGGGAGGCGGTGGCCATCGCCTCTGGCGCATGGCTGGCGGGACGCCGGACGGTGGTGATGTGCCAGAATTCCGGCCTCGGCAATGCGATCAACCCGCTGACCTCCCTGAACGCCCCGTTCCGTATTCCCACCCTATTCATCACCACCTGGCGCGGCGAGCCGGGGATCAAGGACGAGCCCCAGCACGAGGTGATGGGTCGCATCACAGCGGACCTCCTGTCGCTGATCGGGGTGGAAAACGCCCCCTTCCCCGACGCGCTGGAAAAGATCGCCCCCGCCTTCGCTCATGCCGTCTCCGCCATGGAGGCCAGCCAGCTGCCCTTCGGCTGGGTGATGCGTAAGGGCGATGTGGCCGACTCCGAATTGAACGCCGGCCCCTTGCCGCCCCGCCCCGCCGGCCGGCGCGACGCCTTCGAGGAGACGAGCGAGGCCCCCACCCGCGCCGGGGCCCTGGAGCGGTTCCTGGCCCTGGTGGATCCCGAGGCCGGGGTGATCGCCACCACCGGCAAGTGTGGGCGCGAGCTCTTCACCCTCAATGATCGCGAACAGCACATCTATCAGGTCGGCGCCATGGGCGGCGCCTCAGGCATGGCGCTGGGGGTGGCGCTCAACACCCCCCGCCCGGTGGTGGTGCTGGATGGCGACGGCGCGGCGCTGATGAAGCTTGGGACCTTCGCCACCATCGGCGCCTACGCTCCCAAAAACCTGATCCACATCCTGCTCGACAACGGCGTACATGACTCCACCGGCGGTCAGGCCACCGTCTCCGCCTCGGTGGACTTCGCTGCTATCGCCCTGGCCTGCGGCTATAGCTCAGCCGCCGCCTGCCGGACGCTGGACGGGTTCGAGCAGGCCTATCGGAAAGCGGCGGCCAGCGGCGGCCCCAGCCTGATCCATCTGAAGATCGCGCCGGGCTCCATGGCCGTGCTCGGCCGCCCAACGGTGAAGCCCGAAGACGTGGCGCGGCGGTTCAAGGCCTTCCTCGCCCGGCCCATCGCGGCCCGCGCGGCGGCGTAAGCGCCATGCGCCGCATCCTCCTCACCCCCGGTCCGCTCACGACGAGCGAAGCCACCCGCCGGGCCATGCTGACCGACTGGGGCTCGCGCGAGCCGGACTTCATCGCCCTCACCGAGGAGCTGCGCCAGCGCCTGCTCGCCGTGGCCAACGGCGATGAGAGCCACGTGGCCGTTCCGCTGCAGGGCTCGGGCACCTTTGTGGTGGAGGCCGCCATCGCTACCCTGATCGGCCCCAAGGCCAAGCTCCTGGTGCTGATCAACGGCGCCTATGGGGAGCGTATCGCCGCCATCGGCCGCCGTTATGGCCGTGATGTCGAGACCCTGGTCTGGCCGGAAGATGCGGCGGTCGAGCCCGCGCGGGTGGCCGAGGCCCTGGCCGCCGATCCCGCCATCACCCACGTGGCGATGATCCATGTGGAGACCACCACCGGCCTTTTGAACCCCTTGCCCGAAGTGGCCGAGGTGGTGCGGAGCGCCGGGCGGCGCCTGATCCTGGACGCCATGGCCAGCTTCGGCGCCCTGCCGATCGACCTTTCCACTACGCCGATCGCCTGCGTGCTGGCCTCCAGCAACAAGGGGCTGGAGGGAACGCCGGGGCTCGGCTTTGCGATCATCGACCGGGCGCTGCTGGAACAGGCGCAAGACGTCAGCCCGTCCCTGAGCCTCGATTTGCACGCCCAATGGCGCGGGTTCGAGGCCAACGGCCAGTGGCGCTTCACCCCGCCGGTGCAGGTGGTCGCCGCCCTGGTCGAAGCCCTGCGCCAGCTTGAGGCCGAGGGCGGCCCGAGCGCGCGCCTGGCCCGCTATCAGGCCAATTTCAACGTGCTGGTCGGCGGCATGAGCCGGCTCGGCTACCCGCTCTATCTGGATCCGGCGCTACAGGCGCCGATCATCGCCACCTTCCGTCCGCCCCTAGGCCGCCCGTTCGATTTCGAGGCCCTCTACGCCGCCTTGGCCGCGCGCGGTTTCATCATCTATCCGGGCAAGCTGACCCGAGAGCCCAGCTTTCGCATCGGCTGCATCGGCGCGGTGAAGCCGGAGGATTTTCGCCGCCTGATCGACGCCATGAGCGCGCTTAACTCCGCGTCGCCCGCAACCGTCGCTTGAGACCCAACAGAGGCGCGCACCCGGCCCGCTCACCCGCGCTGTTTTCTCACACCGGCCCATAGGCTAGACCCTGGCCATGACACGTTTCGATCTGAAGGCGCGATTGCTGGCCTACGGTCTCTCCGCCCTGGCTGGCTATGTGGATGCGCTGGGATTCATCGCGCTTGGCGGTTTCTTTGTATCTTTCATGAGCGGCAATTCCACCCGGCTCGCCGTGGGCGTTGCTGAAGTCTCTTCAAATGGCGCGATCGCCGCTGGCCTGATCGGCGCCTTCATCCTGGGCGTCGTTTTCGGTTCGATCGCGGGTCGCTTGGCGGGGCTTCGGCGTCGACCGACCGTGATCGGATTTGTTTCGTTGCTCCTCGCGGCCGCCGCCCTGCTTAACGCTCTCGGTCATAGAGGGCCCGCCCTCGCCCTGATGGCCTTCGCCATGGGCGCCGAGAACGCCGTTTTCGAACAGGGCGGGGATGTGAAAATCGGCCTGACCTACATGACAGGCGCTCTGGTCAAGGCAGGCCACGCCATCGCCGGCGTCTTCTTCGGCGGCGACCGGCTGGCGTGGGCGCCCTACCTTCTGCTCTGGGGTGGGCTGGTGGTCGGCGCGGTGGCGGGCGCGGCGACATACCGTGAAATAGGTCTATCCGGCCTATGGATTGCCGCCGGCGCGGCGGGACTGCTCGCGCTTATCGCCGCCACGAGCGACGATCAGGGGTTTGAGAGCTCACACTAATCATTTGAAATGACTGGCGTCTCGTAGAGGACTCGAACCTCTGACCTCCGGTTTAGGAAACCGATGCTCTATCCTGCTGAGCTAACGAGACGTGCGCGAGGCTTAACATTTCGGCGCGGGTCAGGACAACGGCGAGCGCCTTAGAATCGCGCCTTACCCCTTGCCGGGCATTCAAGATATACTGCGCGCAAAGAGTGTGTCGAAACATGCAGGTTTGGCGGCGATCGATCGTCATCGCGGGCGCGGCGAGTGTCCTGCTCGCCGCCTGCGGCGACGGGGGCGCCCTGGACGGTCTGCCCCAGGGTCGCGAAGGGCGGGTCGTCGCCGTCCTCACGGGGGATGTGATCGCGCTCGACGGCCAGGAGACGGTCAAGCTCGCCGGGGTGGACGCCCCAACGGGGGAGGAACCCTACGCCCAGGCGGCCCGCCAGACCCTCGCTCATTTGCTGGCGGGGCGGCGGGTGGCGCTGTTCTTCGGCGGCGCGCGCAAGGACGTCTTGGGCCGCACCCTGGCCCAGGTGGAGGACGCGGACAGCCGGCGCTGGATCCAGGGCGCCCTCTTGGACGCCGGGGCCGCCAGGGTGCGCACCGATCCCGACAACCGGGTTCCGGCAAGAGCGCTTCTGGCCCGCGAAGCGGCGGCCCGCCGGGCGCGGCGAGGGCTCTGGGCCCTCCCCCTTTACGAGGTGCGCCTGCCGGACGAAATCGACTGGCGCGACCATGGTTTCACCCTGGTGGAGGGTCGGGTCCAGCGGGTGGGGGAGTTCGGCCAAGCCCTCTATCTCGATTTCAGCGATCGCTGGCGCACCAGCGTCTCCTTGACCTTGCCTCGGCGCGCCCTTCGGGATTTTCGCGACGCGGGCCTGGACCCGTTCGACCTGCAGGGGCGGCTGATCCGGGTGCGGGGTGTGGTGCAAAACGGTCGCCTGGCGGTGGATCACCCCGAGCAGATCGAGGTTTTAGCGGGCTGATGCTCCGCCCCGAGCCGGATGCATGTCAGGGTTTGCTATCGCTGCGGGCGCCACCGCAGATTCCACGTGCGTAAACCGATGTTTTAGGTAATGTTTCGTAAACGCTTTGGGGAGCGCGGGATGGGACGGGGCGCCGATGTCACGGTGGCGGGCTTTGGCTTGATGCTAGCCATGGCGCAGCCGACCCTGGCCCAGACCTCTCGACCCGATCCCCTCAGCCGGCTGGCCCTTCTGGGCGCCGCCTTCAAGCAGGATGACGCCCAGCCCGCGGCGCAGGGCGTGACCGCCATGGCCTTTTTGCCAGGCCGGGGCGTGGTGCGCTGGAACATCGCCGGCAAGACGCCCGAGGAGGCGCGCGAGGCCCAGGTCGAGGCCATGGGCCTCGCCGACGCCCGCGCTGTGCAGCGGGAGATCGACGCCGC
Source organism: Caulobacter sp. (assembly GCA_026225565.1). Lineage (GTDB taxonomy): Bacteria > Pseudomonadota > Alphaproteobacteria > Caulobacterales > Caulobacteraceae > CAIOYC01. The sequence continues at coordinate 13,071 of JAMFTA010000030.1, forward strand.
TCCGGCGCCCCCGGTCGCACCCCGTGCAAGGCCCACGACGACGGCGTCCATGGCCCAATCTACTCCCATTGGCCGGGTCCGCGCCGCGGAGGGCGCGGCAGTCCCTAACAGGACAGCCCGCGATCAGGTCGCCGCCGTCTTGGGCCTGCGCGACGGGGCGACGATGAAGGATCGGCCGCGAGTCTACGCCTTCGCCGCGGTCAGCGGTCGCGGCATAGGGCTGAACGTCACCCACGACGAGACCGGCTGGCAGAACGCCGGCCTGACCACCGACCGCGGCGGCTTCACCGGCCAGCGGCAGGCGGGCCTGGCCTGGCGCACCGGTCCGGCCCAGACCTCGCTGAGTTACGTGACGGACAAGACCCGCACCCAGATCCTGGGTATGCAGAGCATCAAGGACCAGCGGGTCATGTTGACCATGGCCCTGACGCCGCAAGCCCTGGTCGGGCTGTTCAGGGCCGAGCCCTGAGCCACGCTCACATGGCCGAGATGCCGCCGTCCAGTTTCAGCTCCGCCCCGGTCATGAACTTGGACTCGTCCGACCCCAGGTAGAGCACAGCGTTTGCGATGTCGTCGGGCTCGCCGATGTGGCCGAGCGGGATCTGCCGACCCAGCTTGCCTTCCGCAACCTCCTTGCCCAGCATCTGGCGGATGGGGTCCAGGATCGGGGTGTCGATGAAGGTCGGGTGGATGGAGTTGGAGCGGATGTTCAACCCCTGTTTGGCGCAGTGCAGGGCGATGCTCTTGGAGAGCAGCCAGACCGCGGCCTTGGAGGCATTGTAGGCCGGCGCATTGTGCGCGGCGATCAGGCCGGCGATGGAGGAGATGTTGACGATCGAGCCCGGCTGGTTCTGACGCAGGTATTTCAGGGCGTGCTTGCTCCCCAGGAACACGCTGTCGACGTTCACCGCCTGCACGGTCTTCCAGTCCTCGAAGGACAGGTGCTCGATGTCGCCGCCCAGGGAAATCCCGGCGTTGTTGACGAGCACGCTGATCCCCCCCATGGCCTCATCGGCCTCCTCCAAGGCATAGATCCACTGGGCCTCGTCGCGGACATCGAGCCGATAGGCGAAGGCGGTTCCCGCCCCGTGTTCGCTGTCGATCTCAGTCGCCAGCGCCTGCGCGCCTTCAAGGTTCAGGTCGGCCAGGGCCACCTTGGCGCCGTGCCGGGCCAGCATCCGCGCCGCGGCGGCGCCCAGCCCTTGGGCCCCGCCGGTGATGAAGGCCTTCTTGCCTTGGACCCGCCCGCTCGGCTCAGCCATGGGTTCCACTCCGCTTTTTTTGTAGGTTTTCAATGGCCGACAACAGCAGTAGCCGCGGCGTAAAGGCCGCGCTTCTGGCCAAGACCTGGTTCATGGCGCCGGGGATCACCACCGCCTTCTTGGCCGCAAAGCCGTCATAGCCGGCCTGGGCCACCGATTGCGCCGTCTCCATCGGCAAGGCTGTCAATCTCATGCTCTTGTCGAACGCCGCCCGTTCCTGAAAGCCGGTGGCCACGGGGCCGGGGCAGAGCGCCGTGGCGTGGGCGCCGGTGGGGCGGAGCTCGTGGTTTAGCGCCTCGGTGAAGGACAGCACATAGGCCTTGGAGGCGTAATAGCCGGCCATGAACGGCCCCGGCTGGAAGGCGGCGGTGGAGGCGACGTTGACGATCCCGCCCCGCCCGCGCGCCTGCATCCCCCGCCCAAAGCGCCAGCTCAGCTCGGTCAGGATGCGGCAGTTCAGGTCGATCATGCCTAAAAGCTCGTGGAGATCGGCCTCCAGGACGGCGCCCGTGATCCCATAGCCGGCGTTGTTGATGAGCACATCGACCGAGAGGCCCCTCTGCGTCACCTCAGCCTCCAAGGCCGCGCCCGCGCCAGGGGCCTGCAGGTCGGATGCGATCACTGTGGCCGCCGCGCCCTGGGCGCGGAGCGCTCCGGCCACCTCCGCCAGCTTGTCGGCGGAGCGGGCCACCAGCACCAGGTCATAGCCGCCCTTGGCGAAGGCATGGGCCAGGGCCTCGCCTATGCCCCCCGATGCGCCGGTGACCAGGGCGACCGGCCGCGTTTGATCCAGAGCCATCGCTTTTCCTCGCCATTGAACGTCAGGCGTTCAGCCTTGCATCGCCCCGGCCGCCTCGTCCATGAATTTGGCCATGGCGACGTCCAGGGCGCTGACCCCGTCAGCATCGTGGGTGGCCAGCAAGACCTCCACCCTGTTGTAGACGTTGAACCATTCGGGATGGTGATCCAGCTTGTCGGCCAGGAGGGCGACGCGGGTCATGAAGCCGAAGGCGGCGTTGAAGTCTTTGAAGGTAAAGGTCTTTTCGATGGCGTCGCGACCGTCCATGGCGGACCAGCCGGTGAGCTCTTTCAGCGCCGCGGCGGCGCCGATCTTGGTGGGGCGGGTCATGGGCGGTCTCCTGCGGTTCCTGCACCGGCGCTTTTCGCCCTAGCCACGCTCCTACGGGGAGAGGGAGCCGCGCGTACACCTCAAACCAAACGCGACCCCGGTCAAGCGGGGCAGCAAGCACGCCCTGTCTTCGTCGCCTAACAATCGCGCGAAAAAAGTCCACTGAAGACACAGCCCCACTCGCTTGGCGCGCGAAATGCTTTTCATCGCTGCGAACACCCGGCCTGCCCCGAAATGGGCCAGTCGATGCTGAGGATCTGGATATGGCGTTAGTTTTTAGACCTTTCGCGGCGCTGACCCTCTTGGGGCTGTTGAGCCTGGGCGCCTGCGCCACCGACGGCGCCTATGGCGGCGGCGATCTGCGCGCCGATCAGGGCCCCAGCTTGCAAGCTCCCGTTCCGCAAGCTCCCGGCTTTCAAGGCCAAGCCTATCCGGTGAGCGGCCCGCAAGCGCCGGCGGCCCTCAGGCCCATCGACGGTCTTCTCACCTCGCCCCCCAACGACGCGCGCGCCGGCGAGTGTTTCGCCAAGGTGGTGGTCCCCGGCCAGCCCATCGGCGCGCCGCCGCCCCAGCCCCGCGCCGTCTGGGTGCAGACCCCGCCGGGGCCCGGCCAGATCAGCCCCACCTGGTGCATCTACTACGAACAGGGCGCGCCGCAGCCGCCGGTCGCCTTCACCCCCGAGCGCTTCGGCTGGATCCGCGTGGTCTGCGACAAGGACGCCACGGTGGAGAAGATCCGCCACGTGCAGCAGCGCCTGCACGCGTGGGGCGACTACCAGGGCCCCGACGACGGCCATTTCGACGACGCCACCGCCAAGGGCGTGGCGCGGTTTCAAGAGCAGCGCCACATCGAGCACGGGGGCTATCTCAGCGTGAGGACGGTGGAGGCGCTGGACGCCGCCCCGCCGGCGCCGCAGATCTACGCCTCCCAGCCCTATCCCGCGACCTACCCGCAGCCTGGGCTCGCGCCGTGCGGTCAGCCCGCCTGTGGCCAGGCCCCGGCGCCCGTGGTCTACGCGCCGCCGCGCCAGCCCCAGGTGATCTATGCGCCGCCGACGGTGGTCTATCAGCGGGTGATCGCCCCCGTGATCGTTCCGGTGATCGGCCAGGCCTGCGGTCAGCCGGCCTGCCAGCCCCCGCCCTGCCAGACCTGCGCGCCCACCGGCTACGGGCAAGGCGACTATGGGCGAGGCGGTTATCGCGCCTTTGGTTCGACCGGCGCCCCGCCCTACCGCGCCCTGCTCACCTGGCCTGGCAAGACGACCTACTGAGCTATTGCGGGAGGAAAAGGTCCGATCCGGCGTTCACCGCTGTCCAGAACTGGGTCGGATCGCCGGGGGTGGCGGTCTGACTGACCAGATACCACATGGTCTCGATGTTGTAGCCGCCGCCAGGGACGTTGATGTAGTCGCCAACCCAGGCGGTCATCGTGGGCGGATTGGTCGGCCACTTGACGATCCATGAGATGACGTAACCATTATACCAGCCGGCCAGGGGCCCGGTGATCGTGCCCCCGCCGTTGCTCACCGTGCTGGTGTAGCTGCCGGTCAAGACGCCGCCATTGTTGAAGGTGAAGCTCGCCACCGATCCCAGTTCATTGAACCAATTCTGGCTAGCGCCGACGGCGAAGGGGGAGGCTAGCGGGCCTGCGCCGGACTTGGCCGCGCGATCGACAATCTGCGTGAGAATGTGTTCGTGTTTCATGGGGGCGCTCCTCGGTTGACGTTGAACCCCCGATAGATACTCGAAATAGGCGCATTTCCAATGAAAAAGTCTCTCGGTTGTATTTACCGCCCTTTGTAGTCCGGCTTGCGCTTCTCGACGAAGGCGGCCATGCCCTCCTTCTGATCCTCGAAGGCGAAGAGGGAATGGAACAGCCGCCGCTCCAAAAAGAGGCCCTGGGCCAGGGTGGTCTCATAGGCCGCCTCGACCAACTCCTTGGCCATCACGATGGCCAGGGGCGATTGGCCGGCGATGGTCCGGGCCGCCTTCATCGCCTCCTCGATCAGACTGTCGGCGGGAACCACCCGGCTGACCAGGCCCGAGCGTTCGGCCTCGGCGGCGTCCATCGTGCGGCCGGTGAGCATCATCTCCATGGCCTTGGACTTGCCGACGAAGCGGGTCAGGCGCTGGGTGCCGCCCATGCCCGGCACCACCCCGAGATTGATCTCCGGCTGACCGAACTTGGCGGTGTCGGCCGCGATGATGAAGTCGCACATCATGGCCAGCTCGCAGCCGCCGCCTAAGGCATAGCCCGCCACCGCCGCGATGAGCGGCTTTCGGAACCGCTCGATCCGCTGCGCCGGCTTGGCGAAGAAATCTTCCTTGAACACATCGGCATAGGTCTTTGAGACCATCTCCTTGACGTCGGCGCCGGCGGCGAAGGCGCGCTCGGAGCCGGTCAGCACCACGCAGCGCACGGCCTCGTCCGCCTCAAGCAGGTCGAGCACGGCGATCAATTCGTTCATCAGCACCGAATTGAGCGCGTTCAGCGCCTCGGGCCGATGGAGGCGAA
>JAMFTA010000031.1 GCA_026225565.1 Caulobacter sp.
AATCCCTCTCCCCGCCGGGGAGAGGAGGGGCCCAGCCGCAGGCTGGGAGGTGAGGGGAACCGCCGCACCACCCGTATCAAGGACCCCCCCCATGGCCTTCAGCGAAATTCGCCTGCCCGCGCGGCTGGGCTTCGGCTCCACCGGCGGGGTGGAGCGGCGCACCGACATCACCACCCTCGCCTCGGGCTATGAGCAGCGCTCCACCCCCTGGGCCGACGGGCGGCGGCGCTATCTGATCGGCGGCGGGGTGCGGGCGCTGGAGGAGGCGAGCGAGCTCCTCGCCTTTTTCGAGGCTCGGCGGGGGCGGCTCAACGGCTTTCGCTTTCAGGATTTCGCCGACTATGCCGGCGTCGACCAGCCCATCGGCGTGGGCGACGGCGCGACCACGGTGTTCCAGCTCGCCAAGACCTATGGCGACGCCGCGGGCGCCTATGTGCGCCCGATCAAGAAGCCGGTGGCCGGCGCGGTGTCGGTGGCTGTCGCCGGGATCGCCGCGCCCTTCAGCGTGGATACGACCACGGGTGTGATCACCCTCGACACCCCCCCGCCGGTCGGCGGGGGGATCACCGCCAGCTTCCAGTTCGACACCCCGGTGCGCTTCGACGCCGATCGCATCGAGATGACCCTGGAGGGTTTCGACGCCGCCCGCCTGGTCGCCGTGGCCCTGATCGAGGTGAAGGTCTGATGCGCGCCCTCCCCACTGAGCTCGTCGCCGCCATCGACAGCGGGGCGGCGAGGCTCGCCACCGCCTGGATCCTCACCCGCCGCGACGGAACGCGCCTGGGCTTCACCGACCACGACCGCGAGCTTGTGCTGGGCGGCGTGACCTGCACCGCCGCCACGGGCTGGACCGCCGGCGCCGCCGACAGCGAGCTGGGGATGAAGGCCGGCACGGCGACCGCCACGGGCGCCCTGGACGCCGCTGCTATCACCGAGGCCGACATCGCCGCCGGGCTCTACGACGGCGCTGCGGTGCAGGCCTGGCGGGTCGAGTGGACCTCCGGCGCCGCCATATCCCTCTGGCGCGGGACCGTCGCGCGGCTGGTGCGGACGGGCGCGGCCTTCACCGCCGAGATCGAAGGGCCCCTGTGGGCGCTGGAGCGCGCGGCCGGGCGCACCTATTCCAAGCTCTGCGACGCGGCGCTGGGGGATGGGCGCTGCCGGGCGGACGTCAGCGGGGCGGCCTTCAACAGCGCCGGCGCCGTAACGGCGGCCAGCGCGGACCGGCGGCTGGCGGTCTTAGGCTTAGACGCCTTTGCCCCTGGCTGGTTCGGCGCCGGGATGCTGACCTGGACCACGGGCGCCAACGCCGGGACCGTGCAGGGGGTGGCGGCGCACATGGTGGGCGAGGCCGGCGTCGTGCTGGTGCTGGAAGAGGCGGCGCTGCGGCCGGTGGCGGCGGGGGATGGCTTTAACGTGCTGGCCGGCTGCGACAAGCGCTTCTCCACCTGCGGCGGCGTGTTCGACAATCTGGCCAATTTCCAGGGCTTCCCCGACATTCCGGGCGACGACTACCTGGCGGTGAACGCCGCCACCGCGCCGCGCAATGACGGGTCGTCCAGGCGGGCGGAGTAGGGCGGCGGTGCGGTTCCCCATGGTTTCGCAGTGGACCCCCTCACCCTACCCTCTCCCCGCAGGGGAGAGGGGTTCTGACGCGAATAATCCCTCTCCCCGCCGGGGAGAGGAGGGGCCCGTGCACAGCGTGGGTGGTGAGGGGAGCCGGTGCGCTGATCGTGAGCAAACCCGCACCGCCGTCCTCGCCATCGCCCGCACCTGGCTCGCCACTCCCTATCGCCATCAGGGCGCGACCAAGGGCGCGGGCTGCGACTGCCTGGGGCTGATCCGGGGGGTGTGGGGCGAGCTCTATGGGCACGAGCCCGAGCCGCCGCCGCCCTACCGCCCAGACTGGGCCGAGGTCTGCGCTGCGGAGCCCATGCTGGCCGCCGCCCGCCGGCATCTGTTGGAAATACCGCTGGCGCACGTCCAGCCCGGCGACGTGCTGCTGTTCCGCATCAGCCCCGCCGCCGCCATCAAGCACGCGGCCATCCTTTCCGCGGCCCCCACCGCTGTCGATCCGCATCCGCGCATGATCCACGCCTATTGGGGGCGGGCGGTGGTGGAGAGCTGGCTGGGCCCCTGGTGGCGGCGGCGGCTCGTGGCGGGGTTCGGGTTTCCGGCGCCGCCTTGCGCCACCTTAATGTCCGTCATCCTCGGCCGCGTGCCGAGGACCCATACGCGCTGACGCTGCAAGTGCGTCTCTGCCCACGGCGCGCGCCTATTCGTCATCCTTGAGATCATGGGTCCTCGGGGCAAGCCCGAGGATGACGAGGATTGTGCACTACGGGGTAAGGAGTTGCGATGGCCCAGGTGATCCTCTCCGGCGTCGGGACGGCGCTCGGCGGCCCTATCGGCGGGGCGCTCGGCAAGCTGGCCGGGGCGCTGGTCGACAATGCGGTGATCGACGCCCTGACCCCCGCCCGCATCGTCGGCCGCCAGCTCCTCGGCCTGCAGCTGAATTCGACTGCGGAAGGATCGCCCATGGCCTGCGCCTTTGGGCGGGCGCGGGTCTCGGGGCAGGTGATCTGGGCGGCCAATTTCAAGCAGAAGGCGGTGGCGGCGACCACTGGCGGCGGCAAGGGCGGCCCCTCCGTCGACACCTATAGCTACTCCCTCTCCTACGCGGTGGCCCTCTGCGAAGGGCCCATCGACGGGATCGGCCAAGTGTGGGCCGACGGCCAGGCCATGGACATGACCGGCGTGACCATGCGCGTCTACCTGGGCGACGAGACCCAGACCACGGACCCTCTGATCGAGGCCATCGAGGGCGCGGCGCCGGCTTATCGGGGCGTCGCCTATCTGGTGTTCGAGGACCTGGTTTTGGACAACTACGGCGCCCGCCCGCCGCAGATCTCCGCCGAAGTGTTCCGCCGCCCCATAGCCCCGGGCAGGCCGTCGCGGCTGGAGGACCAGCTGACCGGCGTCTGCCTGATCCCCGGGGCGGGGGAGTTCGTCTATGCGACCGAGACGGTGCTGCGGCGGGACGGGCTGACCATCTCCACCCCGGAGAACATGAACAATCCCGCCAATCGGCCGGATGTGCTGGTCTCCCTGGATCAGCTGCAGGCGCAGCTGCCGAAGGTCGATACGGTGACCCTGGTGGTCGCCTGGTTCGGAAACGATCTACGCTGCGGCGACTGCGCGATCATGCCGGGGGTGGAGGAGACGGCTAAGGCTACAATCCCGCTGACCTGGGAAGCGGGCGGCGTGGGGCGCGCCGACGCCCACCTGATCTCGACCCATGATGGCGGGCCCGCTTACGGGGGCACGCCGGCGGACGCCGCCGTGCTGCAGGCGATCGCGGAGCTGAAGGCGCGGGGGCTGAAGGTCTATCTCTATCCCTTCCTGATGATGGATGTGGCGCCTGGCAACGGCCTGCCCGATCCCTATGGCGGCGCGGAACAGGCGGCCTATCCCTGGCGCGGGCGCATCACTGGGACGGTGGGCGCCGACAAGACGGCGGCGGCGACCGGCCAGATCGCCAGCTTTTTCGGAACGGCGAGGGCGGGGGATTTCCACGTTTCCGACGGGGCGGTGAGCTATACCGGGCCTTCGGAGTGGAGCTTTCGCCGCTTCATCCTGCATCACGCGGCCCTCGCTGCTGCGGCGGGGGGCGTGGACGGGTTTGTGATGGGCTCGGAGATGCGAGGGCTGACCACCTTGCGCTCAGATGGCTCGACCTATCCGGCCGTGGCGGCCCTTCAGGCCCTGGCCGGCGACTGCCGCACCCTCCTCGGCGCCACAACCCAGCTCGGCTATGCCGCCGACTGGAGCGAATATTTCGGCCACCAGCCGGCGGACGGAAGCGGCGACGTTCGCTTCCACCTGGACCCCCTGTGGGCCGACCCGCAGCTGAACTTCGTCGGCGTCGACTGGTATCCGCCGATCACCGACTGGCGGGATGGGCTGGACAATCTCGACGCGGCGGCGGGTTATTCGGGGACGACCGATCCCGCTTATCTGGCCGCCAACATCGCCGGCGGCCAGGACTTCGACTGGTATTACGCCAGCGAGGCGGCCCGCCTCGCCCAGACGCGCACCCCGATCGCCGACGGCGCCTATGGCGAGCCCTGGGTGTTTCGGCCGAAAGACCTGCTCTCCTGGTGGTCGAACGCGCACCACGACCGGCCGGGGGGCGTGCGCAGCGCCGCCTCCACCGCCTGGCTCCCCCAAATGAAGCCGATCCGGCTGGTGGAGTTCGGCTGCCCGGCGGTGGACAAGGGCGCCAATGCGCCCAACCTGTTCATCGATCCGAAAAGCGCGGAAAGCGCGCTCCCGCCGTTTTCCACTGGCGCCCGTGACGATGCGGGCCAGCGGGCGGCGCTGGAGGCGATCGCCTCACACTTCGCGTCTGGCCCCGCCGCCAATCCGATCTCCGCCGTCTATGGCAGGGCGATGGTCGAGGGGCTCTCGGTCTGGTGCTGGGATGCGCGGCCGTTTCCCGACTTTCCGGCCAGGAGCGAGGTCTGGGCCGACGCGCCGGACTGGGCGCTCGGCCACTGGCTGAACGGGCGGGCGGGGCGGGGCAGCTGGCGGATTTGCTGGCGGCGATCATCGCCAGGGGCGGGGTCGCGCCATCCGCCTACGACGTCTCCGGCGCGGTCGGCCAATGCACCGGCTATGTGATCGACCGGCCGGGGCCGCTCTCCGCCGCCATCGCGCCGCTGACCACCGCCTTTCCCTTCGACATGGCCGAGCGGGGCGGTCTGATCTGGGCCGTCGCGCGGGACGGGGCGGCGAGCCTTGCGCTCACCACAGACAATCTCGCCTTCCCCAGCAACGAACCCGCCGACGGCCCATCGGCGGATCGCCAGGCCGCGCGCACCTTAAAGCCCGCGCCGGACGTGATCCGCGTGCGCTATGTGGACGAGGGCTTCGACTACCAGACCGGAACCGCCGCCGCCCGCGCCGCCGTGCTCTTGGGCGGCGGGACCTCGGACCTGGACCTGCCCATGGTCATGGGGCGGGACGACGCCCTGCGGATCGCCGCCCGCACCCTGCGGCGCCTGCACGCCGAGCGCGACGAGATCACCGCCTATACCGGCCTGGCGACGGCGTTGGCCGCCGAGCCGGGGGACCTGGTCACCCTGGGCGGCGTTTCCGGCCTCTGGCGGGTGGCGCGGGCCGAGGCGCATGAGACGCCCAACCTCTCCCTGCTGCGCGCCGAGGCGGCCGATCCCGACGCGCTGGCGGGTTCGGTATTCGTCGCCGCCGCCCCCGCCGCGCCGGTGCAGGGCCCGCCGGCGCTGCAACTGCTCGATCTGCCGCCGCTGGAGGGGTTCGAGAGCGATTTGCGACCCCTGGCCGCCGTGGCCGCCAGCCCCTGGCGGGCCTTCGACATCGCCGCCGGGCCGGGCGCGGACGCGCTGACCGTGCGGGGAACCGCAGAGGCGGCGGCGGTGGTGGGCGCAACCGTGGCGGCTCTGGCCCCCGGCCCGCGCTATCGCTTCGATCTGGCCAATACCTTGACGGTGCAGATCGAGACCGGCGTCCTCTCCAGCGTCACCCCCGCCGCCCTGTTCGCCGGGGCCAACGCCTGCGTCGTCTTGACCCCCGTGGGCGAGTGGGAGGTGATCCAGTTCCAGACCGCGACCTTGACTGCGCCGGGAACCTACGCCCTCACCGGCCTCCTGCGCGCCCAGCAAGGGAGCGATCCGGCCATGGCGGCCACCCCGGCGGGGGCGCCCTTCGTGCTCTTGAACACCGACCTCGTGCGGCTGAACGTGGCCCTCTCCGAGCGCGGCCTGCCGCTGCTCTGGACCGCCGCCCCCTCAGGCGCGCCGCCGTCGGGCCTGGCCTCGGCCAGCGCCGGCTTCGCCTGGCAGGGGATCGGCTATCGCCCCTTCTCCCCGGCGCACCTCTCCAAGACGGTGCTGGCCGACGGAACCCTGCAGTTCTCCTGGATCCGCCGCGCCCGCGTCGGCGGCGACAACTGGGACGGCGAACCGCCGCTCTCGGAAGAGGCAGAAGCCTATCGGGTGAGCATCCAGAGCGCCGGGGCGGTGGTGCGGACCATCGATGTCACGACGCCCGCGGCCGCCTATTCCTCCGCCGCCCAAGCCGCCGACTTCCCCGCCGGGACGCCGGGCTCGCTGACGGTGACGGTGCAGCAATGGTCGGCGACGTTTGGGTGGGGCGCGCAGCAGCCTTGCATTCTGTAGCGTTTCGCGCTACAGAATGTCAGCGGCGGGGGCTGGCTCGGTGATCCAGAGTTGGAAGTCCAAGGCGGCGAAGGCGGTGTTCGAAGGCCGCACGCCAAAAGGATTTCCGGCTGATCTAGTGAAGGCTGCGCGTCGTCGGTTGGCGCGGTTGAACGAAGTGGCTGAGGTGGAAGAATTGCGCGTTCCGCCCGGCCATCGCCTTCATGCCTTGACGGGCGACCGAGAAGGCCAATGGTCTATCAGCGTGAACGACCAGTTTCGTATCTGCTTCGTCTGGAGCGCAGACGGGCCGCAGGATGTCGAGACTGTCGATTATCACTGATGGGAAGGATGCTGAGATATGCCTGCCTATGATTTCGCCGAGTTCGTCACGCCGCTGCCTCACCCTGGGGAGCATCTGCGCGAGGATTTCCTGCCCGACTACGGCCTCACTCCCGGCGCCCTGGCCAAGGCCATGGGGCTGAAGGATCGCACCCGCATCGAGCGGCTGGTGCGCGAGCAGCAGCCGGTGACCCCCGACACCGCCTTGCGTCTGGCGCGGGTGTTCGGAACCACGGCCCAGTTCTGGATGGGGCTGCAGGCGGCCCACGACCTCAGCGCCGCCGCCATCGCCGGGCGCGACGAATTGGCCAAGATCCAGCCGCTCGACGCGGCCTGACGACGCCCCGCCAGCACGTCACTGTGACATTCTTGCAACGCACGCCCTTGCGTCCGGCGCTGCATGGCCTAAGTGGAGCCTCAAGCCAAACCATGCCGATTCCGAGGGCCCGTGGCGCAAGATCCATATGCAGAGCTAGGCGTCGCCAGAAGCGCCACCGCGGATGAGATCCGCAAGAGCTTCCGTAAGCTCGCCAAGGCGCACCACCCTGACACCAATCCCAACAACAAGACCTCAGAAGAGCGCTTCAAGCGCATCACCGCCGCCTTCGACATTCTGGGCGACGAGGAGAAGCGCAAGAAGTTCGACCGGGGCGAGATCGACGCCGACGGGCGCGAGACCCATCCGGGCTTTCGCCCCGGCGCGGGCGGCGGCTCGCCCTTCGGCGGGGGAGGCGGTCCAGGCGGGTTTTCGGCCGGCGGCGACTTCGAGGGGGTGAATTTCGACGACATCCTGGGCGAGATGTTCGGGCGCGGCGGGGCCGGCCCCGGCGGGCGGGCCGGGGGCCGGGGCTTTGCGGCCAAGGGCGCCGATGTGCGCGCGCGCCTGGATATCGACCTGGAGGACGCCATCGGCGGCGTCACCCGCCGCATCACCTTCGGTGACGGCAAGTCGCTGGACGTGACCATCCCCAAGGGCGCCGCCGAGGGCCAGGTCTTGCGCCTGCGCGGCCAGGGTCAGCCGGGGCGGGCGGGGGGGGCTTCGGGCGACGC
>JAMFTA010000032.1 GCA_026225565.1 Caulobacter sp.
CCGCCGATCACCCCCGCAACCACGGCGAGGCCGACCACCAGCCGGCGGGCGCGGCCCGGCCGAATCAACAGGGCCGCCGTGGGCGCCGACAGCACCGCCAGGGCCAACCACACTGGGGCGAGTTGATTGAACAGGTCCAGCCAGCCGGACACCGCGCCCCCAAGGCCGGCGATGGCGGCGAAGGCGGCGATCGCAGCGCCCTCGACGACGGTGGCGGTGGCGATAATCTTCCAAAGGCGCATGGCCGCCCTTTAGCATTGTCTGTGCGCTGCACAACGACAGCGCTTGACCTTAGGCCGGGCAATATGCGGTTTGCCCCCGCCATGCGCGTTTCCGACTTCGATTTCGAGCTGCCTTCCGAGCTGATCGCCCTTCGCCCGGCGATCCCGCGCGATTCGGCGCGCCTGTTGGTGGTGGACGCCATTGGCGCCATGGCGGACTGCAGCGTCGGCGACCTGCCGGATTTGCTGCGGGCGGGCGACATTCTGGTATTCAACGACACCAAGGTGATTCCCGCGCGGCTTTCCGGGGAGCGGGACCGAGGCGGCCTTAAGGTTCCCGTCCAGGCCACCCTTTTGCAGCGTCTCTCCCCTGCCCGCTGGACCGCCCTGATGAAGCCCGGCAAGCGGCTGCGGGTGGGCGATCGGGTGCATTTCGGCAAGGACGAAAGCGAGCCCCCCCTCGACGCCATCATCGAATCAAAGGGGGAGGACGGGGCCGTCACCCTGGCCTTCGATCTCTCCGGACCGGCCCTGGACGCCGAGGTGATGCGCGTGGGCGTCATGCCCCTGCCCCCCTATATCGCCGCCCTGCGCCCCGAAGACGCGCAGGATCGGAGCGACTACCAGACCGTCTATGCACGAGAGGACGGCTCGGTCGCCGCCCCTACCGCGGGCCTGCATTTCACCCCCGCCCTTTTGGAAGCCCTGGCCGCGAAGGGAATCGGCCGGGCCTTCGTCACCCTGCACGTGGGCGCCGGCACCTTCCTGCCTATGAAGGTGGATGCGGTCGCCGATCACAAGATGCACGCCGAATCCGGCGAAATCTCCGCCGAAACCGCCGACGCCCTCAACGCCGCGCGCGCCGCCGGGGGGCGCATCATCTGCGTCGGCACCACTTCCGCTCGGCTGCTCGAATCGGCGACCGATGCGGATGGGACGGTGCGTCCCTTCGCTGGGGAGACGGCGATCTTCATCACCCCCGGCTATCGCTTCCGCGCCGCCGACATCCTGATGACCAACTTTCACCTGCCCAAGTCGACGCTGATCATGCTGGTCTCAGCCTTCGTCGGCACGGCGCGGGCGCGGACCGCCTACGCCCATGCAATCGAGGGCGGATACCGCTTCTATTCCTACGGCGACGCCGGGCTCTGGTTCAGGAGCGCTCCATGAGCGCCTTTCCCTTCGAGATCGCTGCTACCGACGGCGCCGCCCGCACTGGCGCGCTCATGACTCCCCGCGGCGAGATCCGCACCCCGGCCTTCATGCCCGTGGGCACGGCCGGCACGGTGAAGGCCTTGCTGGTGGATCAGGTGCGCCAGACCGGCGCCGACATCATCCTTGGCAACACCTATCACCTGATGCTGCGGCCGGGCGCCGAGCGGGTGGCGCGGCTGGGCGGTCTGCACAAGTTCATGGGTTGGGACGGGCCGATCCTCACCGATTCCGGCGGCTTTCAGGTGATGTCGCTCGGCCAGATCTCCAAGGTGACCGAGGAGGCGGTGACCTTCCAGAGCCACATGGACGGCTCGCGCTACATTCTCTCCCCCGAACGCTCCATCGAAATCCAGGCGGATCTCCTTTGCTCGGACATCGTCATGCAGCTGGATCAATGCGTCTCCTGGCCGGCGACGGAGGATCAGGCGCGCGAGGCCATGGCCCTATCGATTCGCTGGGGCGCCCGCTCCAAGGCGGCGTTCGGAACCCGCGATTCGCAAGTGCTGTTCGGCATCCAGCAGGGCTCCACCTTTGAGGCCCTGCGCCGCGAATCGGCCGAGCGGCTGCAGGAGATCGGCTTCGACGGCTACGCTATCGGCGGCCTGGCGGTCGGCGAAGGCCACCGGGCCATGTGCGACACCCTGGAGTTCGCCGCCCCCATGCTGCCGGCGAATCGCCCGCGGTACCTCATGGGAGTCGGCAAGCCGATCGATCTGGTGGAGGCGGTGGCGCGCGGGGTGGATATGTTCGACTGCGTCCTGCCCACCCGCTCTGGCCGCCATGGTCAGGCCTGGACCTGGGACGGTCCCTTGAACATCAAGAACGCCCGCTTCGCCGAGGACGAATCGCCCCTGGACCCACAGAGCGATTGCCCGGCCAGTCGCGACTATTCCCGCGCCTATCTGCACCACCTGATTCGCTCAGGCGAAATCCTCGGCCAGGTCCTCTTGTCCTGGCACAACATCGCCTTTTTCCAGGCCTTGATGCAGGCCATGCGCGAAGCGATTGCGGAAGGGCGGTTCGATGCCTTCCGCCGCGACTTCCACGCCCGTCACGTCAAAGAATCCAGTGAGGCCGCCGCCTAGCGCACCGCGCCCGGCGCGCTCGATCCAGCGGCGGCGGTCTCCTTGGAGACGCCCCCTAGGGCGTTCTTTTCAGCCGAATTGAGGGTGCGCGCCTTCAGCGCCGCCTTGCGCAGGTCGAGCGGCGCGGCGGGCCAATCGCAGTTCTGCTGCAAGCCCACGGCCTTCAGGAATCCGCGCCTGATCGCGCCGGCGAGGACGATGGCCTTAGCCTCCTGCTCCGCCCGATTGGCGCCGGAGAAGCGCCGCACCCAGCTGCGCACCGGAATCACCCCCGTGGTCGCCGAGCGAACGGCGTCCAGGGCCGCCTCCCCCGCCAGCCCCCGCCCCTTGGCGAACATGTCCTCTTGCGCCGAAGGACTTCTGGGGATGTCCACATCGGGCCCGAGCGCCAGATCCAGCGCCGAGACCTGGTCCAAGATCGCCTGACACGAATCGAGGCCGGTGGCGTCATAGGGTTTGGCGTAGGCGCGCACGAGGATAGTGGGCACATTGTCCTGCACCAGGTTCAGATCGCGCAAGGGCGCGCGAACCGCGTCGTTGACCCCAGGCATGTGTTCCTCAGCCCCCTGGCTGACGGCGTCGGCGCCCTGGTGCGCGGCGTGGGTGGCGCCGGCCACATCCGGGGTATGCATGGCGCAACTGCTAAGCCCCGCTGACGCACAAGTCATGATCAGCGCCCGGAAAATACGGTTATCCATTGAAGCGCTCCGTCTCAACGAGGGCACAATAAGACCGGGCGCCGGCGCTCGCCATCAAACTTTCGTGCCGCCGCCGCTTTCATCGCTGTTGAGCCAGAGGACGGTAGCGGATAGAGAGCGTGCGCGAGACCTGAGAGCGCGCCCCCAAACCGGCGCGTCTCTGTCTATTCCTGTTTTGCGCAGGGGCCGGTAGCTCAGTGGTAGAGCACCCGACTTTTAATCGAGTGGTCGTGGGTTCGACCCCCACCCGGCCTACCACTCCCTCCGCCTCAACGGCGATGACGGATCGAATAGGCGACCTTATGTCTCACCGGGTTCTTGCCTGGACCGCCGTAAAGTTATGATCCACGCGCACCCATTATCTCCATGTATGGCGAGATTTTTGGGCAGTTGCTGCGATGTCGCCTTATTTATGCGGTCAATCTGTCGCATCGAAAATTCTATTGACGGCTGCAACTAATTTATATGAAGCTTTTGCTTTAGTGTGTTACATTTCAGTTGAACACCAGCAATTGGAACTTAGATGGCCGCGAACGACGCTCCCGATCCTATCGACATTGAAGTTGGCGCCCGCATTCGCGTGCGTCGCAAATACCTTTCCCTCAGTCAGTCCGCCTTGGCGGAGGCCCTCGGCCTGACGTTTCAGCAGGTGCAAAAGTATGAACGGGGGGCCAACCGCGTCTCCGCGTCGATGCTGGTGAAGATCGCTACGAAACTTGAGACAACCGTCGGCGCCCTTGTGGGTGAGAACGACACCGATCGACACTCTCACGAGGTTTACCAGAAGCTCGCCTCTCCGGGCGCTCTGGACCTTTTGGAGGCCTATGTCCGGATGCCCGATCCAGAGGCCCGGCGCGCGGTGGTCACCCTGATCAAGGTATTGGGCGCCGAGGCGAAGGTTCCCAAGGCCGCCTGATTAGCGCGCCTTCTATACCTGACCCCTACGGGCCTTGCCGCGTGAAGGAACCTTGTCCTTATAACTTGCGAAAGGGAGGCGTGACAAAGCGCCCCTTGACGCCGCCCCGGTCGCGACAAATAAGCTGGCGATTTCTATAAATTCGCACTTTTTATTTGAGCCTTCACCTGCGAAAACTGAAAAAACCTTATGTTTTCAATCTAAGGTAGAGGGCCCATCGCGACGCGAAGCGCCTCGTTTTTACCCGTTGTTAGGGCGCGGCAATTAGTCTCTGCGAAAGCTAGGAGACTGGCGTCGATGTCAGCGAATAACAGCTCGGCCGTTGAGCGGCTGGCGAGGGTCATGATCGTCCGCCACCGCCAATTCGCCATGCGATTGGTGGTCGCGGCGGTGATCGCCGGCCTGTTCTTCGGTTTTACCGGCTGGATTTTCGCGACGGCTTGGTTTGCGGTCTACGTGGCCGTTCAACTCATGGGGCAGCAGCTGTTCGGAGACGAATCGCTCGCCGTCTTGCAGTCGCCGCTCCGCTATCGCGGCGCCCTTTTGCTCCTCAGCGTCGACACCCTGGTCTTTGGACTGTTCGGTTTCCAAGAAGCCTTGCGCGGCGGCCCCTGGGGCGTGGCGTGCGCCTGTCTGCTCTGGGCGGGCTCGATCATGAACGCCGTGGTGGTCACCAATGGGTCGAAACACGCCTTCATCTATCAGGCGCTGCCCTCGGCCCTCTTCTATCTCACCGCACCGCTCTTCGCCGTAGCCGCCGGCGCTCCCTGGATCGACGGTTGCGCGGTGATCGTCGCCGGGGTGCTGAACCTGATGGTGGGGACCACCGTCTGGGCCGCCTCTCAGAAGCTCTACGAGGCGGAACTACAGGCGCGCCAGGAACTGGAACGCAAGAAGGCGGAAGCGGAGGCGGCGACGGCCGCCAAGTCCGCCTTTGTCGCCATGGTCAGCCACGAACTTCGCACGCCGATCAGCGCGATCCTGGCTGGAGCCGCGGAGGTCGAACGGGCCGCGGCGGAACCGGGACTGCGCTCCAACGGGCTTTTGATCAGCGATTCGGGCCGGATGATGCGCACCCTGCTGAACGATCTTTTGGACCTTTCCAAGATTGAGGCCGGACGCATGAGCGTGGAGGTGATTCCCTACGATCTGCGCGGCCTGGTGCTCGACACCATCAGATTCTGGTCCAAGGAAACCAAGAAAAAAGGACTGCGCGTCCGCTTGCAAGGCGCCGGGCGTCTGCCCCGCTGGGTCATGGGCGACCCGACGCGACTTCGCCAGATTCTCAACAACCTGATGTCCAACGCCATCAAGTTCACCGACGAGGGATCGATCACCCTGTCGCTGTCCACGGTCGCAGCTGGCGAAGACCTGCAGGTGAGCTTTCATGTAATCGACACCGGCATCGGCATGACGGCCGAGCAGATCGGGCGCCTATTCACCGCTTTCGAGCAATTGGGCGCTCAGACGGCGCGCACCCACGGCGGCTCAGGCCTGGGACTGGCCATCAGCCGGGACCTCGCCCGGCTAATGGGGGGCGACATCTTGGCGTCGAGCACCCAGGGCCAGGGTACGGCGTTCAGCCTCACGATCCCGCTCGCCTTGGGCGCCGAGATCTGCACCGACGCCTCCGACGTGGTTCCGATGATGCTGGATTCCGAGCGGCCGCTACGGATCTTGATCGCCGACGACCACGAGTTCAATCGCCGCGCCTTCACCCTGATGCTGGAAGCGGCTTCGGCCGAGATCACTGCCGTCGAGGATGGGCTAAAAGCCCTCGACGCCCTGGCGGCTTTCGCCTTCGATGTGGTTTTGATGGATGTGAACATGCCCGGCATGGGCGGCCTGGATGTGGTGCGCCAACTTCGCAAGGTGGCCGGTCCCAACAGGGCGGTGGCGGTGATCGCCCTGACCGCCGCTGGCAGCGCCGAGGACATCGCCGCCTGCATGAAGGCCGGTATGAACGCCTTCGTCACCAAGCCGGTGGAGGGCGCCGAACTGTTCGCCGCCATCGAGCAAGTGCTGTCGCTGGACCTGATTGAGGATGAGCTCGCGCTTTCCGCCTAACGGCCCCGCCCCGACGGCGGATCGAAACCATGTTAGGACTATGGCTGACGCCGCCCATGGCTAGAGCCGCGGCCTTGCGGACGCGGCTCCATTCTCATCTGAGCAGTTAAGCCAACCGCAGATCGAGGCGGCTTGGCCCCGATCTGCGCCGCGCGCCTGTTAGAAGGTCGCCTTCAACTGGCCAACCACGTGGGAGTGGAAGGGGTTGCCGGAGCTATGCTCGTCGGTGTCCCAATAGCGCAGGTCCAGCGAGGTGTGATCGTTGATGGTGTAGGTCGCCCCGACATTCCAGGTGGTGTAGTTGAAGTCCACGCTGTCCCCGCCGGTGACGTAGATGGCCTTGGACTCGTCCTGCCGACCGACCGCGCCGGAGATCGCCCATTTGGGATCGATCGTGTAGGCGGCGTTCACTTCATAATATTCCGCATCCTTGGCCAGGCCAGGGAAGTTGGGCGAATAGTAGATCGATGCGCCGAGCGTCAGGGGCCCAAAGCCTCGGGTGCCCTTCAGGTAGATTTCCGAATAGTCCTCCGGCACATGGGGCGTCTGATCCACGTAGCCATAATATTGATAGCCCAGGTCGAGATTGAACCCGGCGACGCTGGGTCTCCAGCCGCCATAGAGGTCGATCTCCTCGTTGGTGGACGTGTCGCCGAACGGGCTGAAATCCACGTTCGAGGTCCAGGTGCCCACGTAGAATTGACCCTTATAGGTCACGTCGATGCCGGCGAAGCCGGAAGCGCGTTCCTTGGTCTGGCTGATCCCCCGGAAGATGTAGTCGGTCTGAGCGCCAACGTTGTAGGCGATCACCAGATCGGGTGTCGGAGCCGCCGCTGGCGCGGCTGCGGGCGCTGCGGCCGGTGGCGCTGGAGTCGAGGCGTCTTGCGCCAGGGCGCTTCCGCCCAGGCCCACAGCGGCGCCGACCGTCAGCATCAGAAAGTGATGGAGCTTCATAATTATTATTCCCCTTTTGTTGCGACGCGTCGTGGTGCGCGCGTCGGTGGCAAACCATGGCCAGGGCGCTAGACGCCCGCAAAGCTTCCACTCGCCTGTGGATCACACCACGAGAATATGATTAATAATCATGCGTTTTTGAAGGAAAATGACTTATTTCTAGGCGATTTATGGGGGGCGATAAGGGCGCCATCATGGGGAAGAATACCGCGCATAAGCGAGATATAAACCCCGGTCGCCTCGCTTCCGGCGGGCGGCGATTGCACCCGGCCACCGGGAAGATTAACTCCTCTGGATGAGCACCGACACGTCCAATCT
Source organism: Caulobacter sp. (assembly GCA_026225565.1). GTDB lineage: Bacteria > Pseudomonadota > Alphaproteobacteria > Caulobacterales > Caulobacteraceae > CAIOYC01. The sequence continues at coordinate 7,475 of JAMFTA010000032.1, forward strand.
GACCCAATTGGGTCGCCACGCCCCTCAAGTACAAAGCCCCGAGCAGGCGATTTTAGAGCGCGTGCCCAATCCGCACCCCGATTCTCTCTATCTGGCTCGCTTCACGGCGCCGGAGTTCACCTCCCTCTGTCCGGTCACCGGCCAGCCAGACTTCGCTCACCTGGTGATCGACTATGCGCCGCAGGATTGGCTGATCGAGTCCAAGTCGCTGAAACTCTATCTGACCGCATTTCGCAACCACGGCGCCTTTCACGAGGACTGCACCGTGGGCATAGGCAAGAAGATCGTTGAGGCGGCGGCGCCCCGCTGGCTGCGCATCGCCGGCTATTGGTATCCGCGCGGCGGCATCCCCATCGACGTCTTCTGGCAGACGGGCGCAGCTCCCGAGGGCCTGTGGGCGCCCGACCCTGGTGTAGCGGCTTATCGGGGGCGAGGCTGACCGTCACAAGACTGTCGTCGACTCGCCGGCGCAGTCCGATAAAAGCGGACGCATGTCGATCCGTCGCCGCACTCTACTACTGACCCTGAGCTTAGCGACCGCGCTCTTCGGCCAAAACGCCAAGGCGATCGAGCTATCGAACTTTCACCTTCCCCACATCGACCTGACCGCTATCGGCATCGGTGAGAAGCGCGTGGTGCTGAAGGGCCATCTGGACAAGATCGCCTTGTCTGAAACCCCCGTGCAACTGTGGGCGGACACGAGCCTGGGCTCGGACTGCACCCCGGCGGGGGAGACCCGGTTGGAGGTCGTCACGCCCGCCGCGCACGGAAGCGTCCTCATCCGGGACGGTGAATTGTACGCAGTCTACCCCGAAGGGCACCCGCGCGCCTATTGCAGCGGCCGATTGGTCACCGGCGTGCTCGCCGTCTACACCGCCGAAAAAGGCTACGCGGGCCCCGACCAGGTGGTTTTGCGCGGGGTTACGGCGGATGGGGAGACCCGGCTCGTCACGGTCGACATCACCGTTCACGCCCGCGCGCCCGGCCCGCTCAAGCCCCGGCCGGCGGGGATGAGGCCAACCCCGGCCAAGCCGATCCAGGCGCAGCCGAGCTCATCGACCCCGGGGCCGCCGCCCCTGGACCCTGTCCCGCCGCCGACGGTGCGACACCCTTCCGATCCCGCTCCGGAGGTTCTGAGCACGCCCTTCCCCAAGGGATGACCCGACCGAGCGGGGGCGGCGCCCTAGATCGACGGTCGCGTGACGATCGCCGCCAAATCCGGCCGCACCCGTTCCAGCGGCGGCTCGGAGGCGGTTCCCAGATGGACAAATCCCGCGAGCTTTTCCCCCGCCTTGAGGCCTAGGGCCGCCAGGGCTTCAGGATCGTAACCGTACCAGTCGGTGATCCAGTTGGCGCCGAACCCCATGGCCTCGGCCGCCACCAGCATCAGGGTGCAAACCGCTCCGGCCGAGAGCTCCTGCTCCCAAACCGGCTTGCCGCCGGGCTTGGGGGCCGAGATCACAGCGACGGTCAGGGGCGGGGCGGAAAGCTTGGTCAAGACCGCCGCCGCCTTGTCCGGCGAGGGCTGCTTGGCCGCCAGACGCCGGAAGCTGGCGACCAGAGAAGCCTTGGCGGCGCCCTCTAGGATGATGAACCGCCATGGCTCCAGCTTGCCGTGGTCAGGCGCGCGGGCCGCGATGCGCAGTATGTCGGCCAACTGCTGTTCACTGGGTCCGGGCGCGACGAGGGTTTGGGCCGCGCTAGAGCGGCGACCCGCCAGCAGGGCCAGGGTCTCGGCGGACGGCGTGATCGGACAAGGCGCGCCAAAGTCCGGCGCCGGCGGAACAACTGCGGCCATCACATGCCTTCTTGAGAACCATTCCTAACTAGGTTCCTCGCACAGCTATGCGCTATGAGCGACGAGCGCAATGTGGAGCCGGCGAATGAGCGGAAAAATCCCCGAGTGGCTGCAGCCCAAGGGCCGCCCCTGGACCGCCGGGCCGCCCCGGCCCCTGCTCGACAATCCCTGGTTCGCCGTCGACCACTACGCCGCCGTCGCCCCCACCGGCGCGCCCGCCGACTACTATGTGCTGGACATAAAGGCCCACGCGGTGGGCGCCTTGCCCCTGCACGAAGACGGAACCGTCACCCTGGTTGGCCAGTGGCGCTTTCCGTTCGGCGCCTATAGCTGGGAGATCCCCGAAGGCGGCGTGCCCAAGGCTGAAACGCCGCTCGACGGCGCTAAGCGCGAGCTCCGCGAAGAGGCGGGCCTGGAAGCGGCCGAGTGGCGACAGATTCTCAGCCTGCAGCTTTCCAATTCCTCATCCAATGAGCGGGCCACCGGCTATCTGGCCACGGGCCTGACCCCCGTCCCGCTCAGCCCCGACGACACCGAGGACCTGGCCATCGTCCGGGTTCCGTTTCGCCAGGCCCTGGCCGCCGCCGCCACGGGAGCGATTGAGGACGCCATTACGGTGGCGATGCTGTTCCGCGTCCACCATATGGCGTATGAAGGCGATCTTGATCCGACGCTCGCATCGGCGATCCTCGGACCCTAGCCGGGAGAATCCGATGTCGCGTCGATTCGAATTGGTGTCCGCCGAGGGCGCCCCGCCGGTCTGGGCGGCGCTCCGCAATGAGGCTAAGCACGCCGCCAACGCCGAAGGCAGCCTCGCCTCCATGCTCAGCGCCACCATCCTCGCCCACGACGATCTGGGCCGCGCCCTCTCCTATCAGCTGGCCCGCAAGATCGGCGATCAGGAGCTGCGGGCTATGAGTATGCGGGAAGTGGCCGAGGACGCGTTCGACGGCGACCCATCCATTCTCGTCAAGGCGGAAGCCGATTTGCAGGCCGTGTTCGAGCGCGATCCCGCCTGCAAGGGTTATCTGCAGCCCTTCCTGTTCTTCAAGGGCTTCCAGGCGCTGCAGACTTATCGGGTCGCTCACTGGCTCTGGTATCAGGGGCGCGAGACCCTGGCCTTCTACCTGCAAAGCCGCTCCTCGGAGCTGTTCCAGGTGGACATCCATCCGGCGGCGCAGATCGGCTCGGCCGTCTTCCTCGACCACGGCACCGGCATCACCGTCGGGGAGACCGCGGTGGTCGGCGACGACGTCTCCATGCTGCACGGGGTGACCCTGGGCGGCACCAGCGCAGAAGGCGGCGATCGCCATCCCAAGATCGGCCGGGGCGTCTTGCTCGGCGCAGGGGCCAAGGTGATCGGCAACATTAAGATCGGCGACTACGCCAAGATCGCCGCAGGTTCGGTGGTGCTGAAACCCGTCCCCGCCGGCTGCACCGCCGCCGGCGTCCCCGCCCGCCTGGTCAACTGCCCCTCCTGCGCCGAGCCGGCCAAGAGCATGGACCAGACCCTTGGGGACGCGGTCTACGACTACGTGATCTAGGCGGAGTCACCGCAGGCAGCTGGCCCAGACCCTGGGGCGTTCGGCCCTTGGAGGCTTGGGCGCCCAAAATCCCAGAAGCACCAGCGCCCAAACGATGCCGACAGCGATATAACCGTTGGCGTGACGCGTTTTTGAAGTTCGGTCCATCGCCAGGGTATTGCGGTCTTGGCCCGCTTGCGCCAATCGATTTAATCGACGTCGTTTGTGAGCTTTTCACACATGAAATCGCCACCGCTGAATGGGCTCTACGCCTTTGAGGCCTTCGCCCGGCGAGGCCGCATGACCTTTGCGGCCGACGAGCTCTGCGTGACTCACGGCGCGGTCAGCCGGCAAATTCGCCAGCTTGAGGCCCGGCTCGACGTGGCCCTTGTGGAGGGCCCGAAAAACAGACTTGCACTCACCGAAGTCGGCCTCGCCTTGGCGGAACAATTGACCACAGCGTTCCGCATCGTCGAGGCGGCTTTGCCGGCCCCTGCGGATCCGTCGCGCCATCACCTCCATGTGTCGTGCCTCGGCACATTGGCGATGAAGTGGCTCATTCCGCGTTTGCCGAGCTTCCACGCCGCCCATCCGACTGTGCAGGTGCGGATTACTGAGTCCTATCTGCCATGCGATTTTCGCAAAGACGCCGTCGATCTCGCCATTCGAACGTCAGCCAGTGAATACAGCGGCGACAGCACGGCCTTCCTCGAACAATTTCACGGACCGGTGCTGGCGCCGCATCTCCTCGAAAAACACCGCGACGTAAAGGATGTTCTGGCCGCCCTCCCCCGTCTCCACGCCCAAAGCTATCCCCAATCGTGGGAAGAGTGGTTGGGCAATTTCGGCATCCGCCTGGATCCTAGCCCACACAAGCGATCCTTCGAACACAATACCTATATGATCGAAGCCGCCGTCGCCGGCCTGGGCGCCGCCGTCTGCCCCTGGGCCTTCGTCATGAGCGACATCGAACAAGGGCGCCTGGCCGCGCCGTTCGGGTTCGTTGCGACGAACACGCGCTATGTGGTTCAACAGCCGATGGGGCGGCGCAATCCCGCCGCGCTTCAGTTTCGCGATTGGCTCTTGGAGGAAGGTCGCAACACTCCAGGGCCGCCGCCGGTCATGAGCGCCATCTGAACTGTTTGCCGCCCCCGGGGTTTTCCTCATGGCGGTTCGGCCTTAAGGGTCTGCGTCAGGTTTCGCGGCAAGGATCAGCTTCGTGGAAGATACCGACATCAAGCGCGTCGAAGCGCATCTGAAGCGCACCTTCGGCAATCCGCATCTGGCCGTGAAGGCGCGGCCCAAGCAGAAGGACAGCGCCGAGGTCGAGCTGAAGGGCGAGTTCATTGGCGTCATCTATCAGGACGAGGATGAAGACGGCTCCTTCATGTTCGAAATGGCGATTTTGGCCGAAGACCTGGAATAGCGACGCGGCGTGCCGCAAGGCCTGAAGCCCGTGCTATCATGCGGCGCCGGCGCCCGGCAGACGAACCGGGATAATGGCTGTAGGACCGCGATGAGCATCAGTGACACAGAGCTTCAGGCTCTCCGCAACCTTTCCAAGAAGCAGAACGGCGAGGACGTCGACTTCATCAATATCGCCGACGCCCGCGCCTTGACCGAGCTCGGCCTGGCTTTGCGCACCCAGCAAGGCTGGGTCATCACCGAGGCCGGCTCGCACCTTTTGACCGGCGACGCCGGCGGAGCCGCCCCGGAGGCCGCGACGTCGGTGACGCCGTTTCCTCCGAAGGCGACCTGAGCGGGCCTCCTAGAGCACGCTCAGCATCTCGGCCACCAGGGGATGGCGGACGATATCCACGTCCTGCAGACGCACCACCGCCACCGTCGGCAGCGCCTCCAGCTTGCCGGCCACGTCAGCCAATCCCGAGAAGCCAGGCAGGAGGTCGGACTGGTGGGGGTCGCCGGTGACCACCATGGTGGAGTTCCAGCCGAGCCGCGTCAGCAGCATCTTCAGCTGCACATAGGTGCAGTTCTGCGCCTCATCGATCACCACGAAGGCGTTGTTCAAAGTGCGCCCGCGCATGAAGCCCACCGGGGCGATCTCGATCAGCCCCTCGGCCATCAGCATCTTTACCCGCTTCATGGAGAGCCGGTCGGAGAGGGCGTCGTAGAGGGGCCGCAGATAGGGGGCGAGCTTGTCCTCCATCTCGCCGGGCAGGAAGCCGATCGATTCCCCGGCGTCCACCGCTGGGCGGGAAAGCACGATGCGCCCGACCTTGCCGGCCTCCAGCGCCTCCACCGCCTTGGCGATGGCCAGATAGGTCTTGCCGGTTCCGGCGGGCCCTAGCGCCAGCACCAGGCTCTTGGCGTCCACCGCTTCCAAGAGGCGCTCCTGCCCGGGCGATTTGGGCTTGATGGTCTTCAGATAGCCCTGCTCACGCTCCTCGTTTCGCGGCACGTCGTTGGCGCTTCGGTGCTCGCGTAGCGGTGACCAGCTTCGCTCCAGCGGCAGGCGGCGAACCTTCGCCTCGTCGCCGAATTGGGCGCAGTCGACTTCACCTTCACGGACAAGACGCTTCAGGGCACGCTTGGTCATGGGAGCCTCCGATAAAACGAGCAGGATGGGACAAGAAAAAAGGCGCGGCCCGATGGGCTGCGCCTTGCTTTAGGATCATGGGAGTCGGTGCTTGCGACGCCGGGTGGGCCGCTTTCTACCATCGCTCTGGGCGGACCTGAGGTTCGCCGGGATGAAGGCTTCACACCGAACTCCGTGCTGTACGAGGCGATCATGGCCTCGAATCACCTGACAAGGTTGATGCTATACGGGTTTCCAAGAGTTTAACGAGCAAGAATTCACAATTAGGGCGCGCACGGATGAATACAAATGAGCATGTCTATCGCCTGGGCGACATAGCGCCACAGTTCCCGCCCCAAGGCGAATACTGGGTTGCGCCAAGCGCCGTGGTTCTTGGAAACGTCACATTGAAGAAAAACGCCAGCATATGGTTCGGCGCAATCTTACGCGGCGACAACGATCCGATGATCGTCGGCGAGAATACCAATGTGCAAGACGGTTCGGTGCTTCATACCGACGCAGGCTTTCCCCTGACCATCGGCAGCGACGTCACCATCGGCCATATGGTGATGCTGCACGGCTGCACCATTGGCGACGGCTCTTTGATCGGCATCGGTTCGGTGATTCTGAACGGCGCGAAAATTGGGCGCGGCTGCCTGATCGGCGCCAACAGCTTGATCACCGAAGGCAAGGAAATCCCCGACCATTCGATGGTGATGGGCTCGCCCGGCAAGGTGATTCGCACTCTCGACGATGGGGCGGCGGCCATGCTGGCCCTATCGGCCGCCAGCTACGTGGCCAATTGGAAGCGCTACGCCGCGGGGCTGGCGCGGGTCTAGCCTAGCCAGAGGGTCCGGAGCTTGCGTTCTTCGGCTTGGTCGAGGTTGAACCAGGCGACGTGATCCAAGCTCGCTTCGACCACCAAGAGGGCGCCCTCGCCCCGCAGGCGCCGGGAGAGCGCGTTGCGGAGCGCGGCGGGGGCGAGCCGCGCGCGGGTCAGCCACAGTCCCTGCGCGACCCGCTCGAACGGGCCATGAATGGCCAGGGCGGCTTCAAACGCCGTCCCATGCAAGGCGCCCAGGATAGCGAACACCAGAAGGGGGCGGGCCGCCCCGGCGTGCTCCACGGGCGCCGCGAAGGTGCGCGGCGCGACGGGCGCGGGCTCGGGAAAGGTCTGGATCGGCTGGATCGGGGCGATATCGAACAGATGGCTGAAGACGGCGTCTTCTCCCGCGGGCAGAAACGGGCCGTCCGGCGTTGGCGCGATCAGGGCGCCGGCGGTGACCCGGCCCTCCTCCACGAAGGCCCGCATCCGAGGCTCGGTGTAGGGGCCCCACGCCCGGTCCTGGGCGTACACATACCAGGCGGCCTCCGTCACCCTTCCTCCGCGGGCTTGATCCCCGTCACCCCCACCCCTTGAAGGGCGGCCAGCAACTCCGACACGGTGGCCTCGACCTGCGCCCCATCGCGCCCGCGCACCACCAGGTTTGTGCCATAGCCGTCGGGGCCGAAGAAGGGATAGGAGCCCAGCGACTGATCCGGATGGGCCTTGGCTACCGTCTCCAGTGGGGCGGCGATCACCCCCTCGCCGGTTCCCTCCACCCGCACGGTCCTGGAGATCACCACAGAGCCGGAACGCAAGCGCGGGACCACGTCCTCCAACATGCCGCGCATCACCTGCGGCACGCCGGCCAGCACGAAGACGTTGCCGATCTGGAAACCCGGCGGGCCGTTCACGGGGTTCAGCACCAGGCTTGCGCCCTCCGGCACGCGGCACATGCGGCGGCGGGCGGGGGTGATTTCCCCCTGCCAGCGGCTCTGCATCATGGCGAGAATGTCTGGATGCTCATAGAGGGCGACGCCAAAGGCCTCGGCCACGCAATCGGCGGTGATGTCGTCGTGGGTGGGGCCGATGCCGCCGGTGGTGACCACATAGTCATAGCGGGCGCGCAGATGGTTGAGGGCCCCGACGATCTCATCCTTGATGTCGCCGACCACCCGGGCCTCGGCGATATCCACCCCGTGAGCGGCGAAGGTCTTGGCGATGTCGCGCAGATTAGTGTCCTGGGTGCGGCCGGAGAGAATCTCGTCGCCGATGATCAGGACGGCGGCGGCGACGCGATCGGTGCTGGCCAAGGTGCGCGGTCTTTCATAAGGGGGCGGGTCGCCGTTCGGGCGGCGCCTACGAAATGACTAAGCATCCCATGCTGTTCCCGCAACCGCTGAAGCGCGGCCTGCTCGTGCGCCGCTACAAGCGCTTCCTCGCCGACGTGGTTTTCGAAGACGGGAGCGAAACCACCGTCCACACCCCCAACCCCGGCGCCATGCTGGGGCTGGCTATGCCGGGAATGACGGTCTGGTGTTCGGACTCCGGCTCCGCCACCCGCAAGCTCCCCCTGACCTGGGAGTTGGTCCAGGCGGACGGGGGCCCGGTCTGCGTCAACACCATGCTGCCCAATCGCCTGGTCGCCGAAGCCCTGAAGGCGGGGACGATCCCAGAGCTTTGCGGCTACGCCTCCATTCGGCCCGAGGTGAAATACGGCGAGGCCAGCCGTATCGACTTCCTCTTGGAACACCCTGATCGCCCGCCCTGTTGGCTGGAGGTCAAGAGCGTCACCCTCAATCGCGGCGGCGGCCTCGCCGAATTTCCCGACTGCGTCTCGGCCCGGGGCGCCCGGCACCTGACGGAACTTGCGGCGAGAGCGGCGGCTGGGGATCGGGCGGCGATGCTGTTCGTGGTGCAGCGCACCGACTGCGACCGCTTCGCCGCCGCCGCCGACATCGATCCTGCCTACGCAGACGGCCTGCGCAGGGCCGCCGAGGCGGGAATGGAGGTCTTGGTCTATGGCTGCGATGTGACGGTCGATGGCGTGAGCATCGCCGGCTCAATCCCACGAATCGACCCCTGAAATGCAACGAACGCCCCGGCCCAAGGCCGGAGCGCTCGAAGGCGACGCGACCCGCGCCACTAGCCTTTTTACGATCAGTTGGTGCGGGGCTGAGCCGCCGCACCGGCGGCGCTCAACGCCGTCGAGGCCGATCCGGAGCCGATCGAGGCGCCCCCGACGGGGATCCGCGTGGCGGCTCCGACGCCGACGTCCTTCAGGCGCAGATTATTCTGCACATGCTTTACCCCCGACACCGAGTCGGCGAGGTCTTCGGCCAGACGCTTGTCCTCGCGCCGGTAGACCGTCCCGGTCAGGGTGACCTCGGCGGCGGCGACATTCACCTCGATGTCGGAGGCGTCCAGCCGGGCGTTATCGGTCAAAAGATCGCTGACATCGTCGCGGATGCGGTCGTCCGAGCGGGAATAGCCCTTGGGCCCGCGCCCGCGGTGCTCGCCGGCCCGCAATTCGTCCTGCTCGCGGCGACGGCGCGCCTCATCGTCGCCGAACCAGGACGACACCTCATCGCGGCTCTGGCTCCAGAAGCTGCGATCTTCTTGGGCGCGGCCAATGTCGCCCATCTGGTGTCGATTGGCGCCCAAGTCGCGGCCATAGCCATGACGTTCAGGCCCCTGCCGGCTGAAGTCTCGGCCAGAATCGCGGCCAAAATCCCGATTGTCGCGAAACCGCTCGGCCGACAGCCGCTGGCCATAACGGGAGGGATTGTAGTCGCCGCCTTGGCTATAGTCGCTCTGCCCGTTGTCGCTGGTCGCGGAACGGCCGAGATAGTTATAGTCGGACGCAATGCCGTAGGCGGCGCCATAGCGTTCGTCATCGCGGCTATTGAAGTCTTGCCGGTCTCGGCGGAAATCGTCTCGATTGCGGTAGCTATCGTTGTCGCGGGCGTACTGGCCATTGTCGCGGCCTGACCCGAAGCGGTCTTCGCTCCATCTGTTTTGTTCGGACATGACGAAATTCCTCTTGTTGGAAGAACCCAGCACCCAGAGAGGGAATGGCCGCCGTCCATGGCCGTTCCCCCTTTGTAACTATTTGTGATGCTTAGCCTTTCGTCTGGACGCCCGAAGATTTTCGGCCGAGACGGCGGAACCGGCATTGGCCTGGCGCGCTGTCTTCGAGGACCTGCGCCCTTCTCCCACAGCCGGGACAATCTATGTTATGACAGTGCAGCACGCCGCCGCGCGCCTTGAGCTGGAGTAGAGCATGAACCTGGCCGCCGCCTCCGACGCCCTCGCCATCGACGCCCCCATCGTCAATGGTCCCGTGCGCTCGCAAGGCATCAAAGTTCACACCGAGGCGGATTTCGAAGGTATGCGCCGCGCCGGCAAGCTGGCCGCTGAATGCCTGGACATGCTTGTGCCCTACGTGAAGCCCGGGGTGACCACCGAGGCGCTGGACGATCTGGCGCGCGAATTCGTGCTGGACCACGGCGCCCTGCCCGCCTGCCTCTTCTATCGCGGCTACGCCAAGACCGTCTGCATCTCCGCCAACCACGTGGTCTGCCATGGCATCCCTGGCGCAAAGCCGCTGCGCGAAGGCGATATCGCCAATATCGACGTGACAGTGATCGTCGATGGCTGGCATGGCGACACCAGCCGCATGTACGGCGTCGGCGCCGTCTCCCCCCGCGCCCGCCGCCTGGTGGACGTGACCTATGAAGCCCTGCAGCGCGGCCTGAAGGCAGTGAAGCCGGGCGCCACCACCGGCGACATCGGTTTCGCCATCCAGTCCTATGTTGAGGCCCAGCGCTGCTCGGTGGTGCGCGACTTCTGCGGTCACGGGGTGGGCCAGGTGTTTCACGACACCCCCAACATCCTGCACTTCGGCAAGCGCGGCGACGGCCCGGTGCTGAAGCCGGGCATGTTCTTCACCATAGAGCCGATGGTGAACCTGGGTCGGCCGGCGGTGAAGCTGCTCTCGGACGGCTGGACGGCGGTGACGCGGGACAAGTCCCTGTCCGCCCAGTTCGAACATTCGGTGGGCGTGACCGAGACCGGGGTGGAGGTCTTCACCTATTCGCCCATGGACCTGGACAAGCCCCCGATCCTCAGCGGCGCGGAATAGGTCACGCCCTGCAGTTGAAACTTTAATCTACGCGCGCAGGGATATTGCGCACGGCCGATCCCTTGCCCATGCTGGCCCTATGGCGGCGCAATCGGACATGGGCTTTGAGACGCGGGCGGACGTCCAAGAAGCGCCGACCGCGGCGGCGCATCTTGGCCATCGAGAGCGGCTGCGCGAGCGGGCGCGCTCCGGCGGCCTTTCCGCCCTGCCGGACTACGAACTGCTGGAGCTCTTTCTGTTCCGCTCGATTCCCCAGCGAGACGTAAAGCCTTTGGCCAAGGCGCTCTTGGCCCGTTTCGGCTCGCTCAGCGCTGTGCTGGCGGCGGACGATGAGGGGCTACGACGGGTCTCGGCGATCGATAGCCGCGGCCGCACCCTGAAGCTTGGCCCCGAAGCGGCGCTAGACCTGAAGCTGCTTTACGAGGCCACCTTGCGCCTCAGCCGCGAGAGCGTCCGCGGCCGCCCGGTGATCTCCTCCTGGTCGGCGCTCTTGAGCTATGTGCGCGTCGCCCTCGCCCATGAGTCGCGCGAGCAGTTTCGGGTCTTGTTCATCGACAAGAAAAACCAGCTGATCCTGGACGAGACCATGAACCACGGCACCGTCGACCACGCGCCGGTCTATCCGCGCGAGATCATGCGCCGGGCCCTGGAGGTGGCCGCCTCGGCGGTGATCCTGGTGCACAACCATCCCTCTGGCGATCCCACCCCCTCCCCGGCCGACATCGATATGACCAAGCGGGTGATCGAGGCCGGCCGGTCCCTCAACGTGCAGGTTCACGACCATCTGGTGGTGGGCGGCGAGGGGGTGGCCAGCTTCAAGAGCCTAGGCCTAATGTAGCAGCCTAGGCCTAATGTAGCGCCGGCCCTGCGGGTTGGCGCGGAGCGTCAGAATCAGCCAAGAAGCCAAGCGTGATCGGTCGCGATGGATCGACACGGGGGTGATCCATGAATGTCTCGGACATGAATGTCTCGGAACTGCAGATCGCACTGAATCTCGCCGGCTACGATCCAGGCGCGATCGACGGCGGGATGGGTGCGCGCACCTATGCCGCCCTGATCGGCTATACGGTGCAGCAGCCGGTGTCGCCGACGTTTAGCGCCCTTGGCGCCGGGTTCGCGGCGGCCTTTCCCACCTACCAGATCAACACCACCCTGAGAATCGCCCACTGGATCGGCCAGGCGGCCCATGAGACGGGGCGTTTCGCCTACCTGACCGAGCTTGGGAACGACAGTTATTTCGCCAAATACGACGGCCGCGCCGATCTCGGCAACACGCACCCCGGGGATGGCGCCCGCTTTCGCGGCCGGGGCCTTTTCCAAATCACCGGCCGCGCCAACTACGCCAAATATGGCGCTGAACTGAAAATCGACCTTGTGGGCCACCCTGAACAAGCGGCCACCCCCAATGTGGCCACGGCGACGGCCTGCCTGTTCTGGCGCGACCATGGGCTGAACGCCTTGGCCGACCTTGACGACGGCACGGGCATCACCCGCAAGATCAACGGCGGCCTGAACGGTCTGGCGGACCGTCTAGCCTACACCGATCGCATCAAAGCCGTCTGGGCCTGATCTTAAGCATTGGCCTCGGCTTCCCAGGCTTTGAACTCCGGCGTCTCCAAAAGGGCCTCGCCATAGCGTCCCGCCTCGCCGCGGTCGCCGAAATCGGAGAGCTGGACCCCATGGGTGCGAAAGCGCGTGGCGACGGGGGTGTAGAAGGCGTCGGCGATCGACCATTCGCCCAGCAGGAAGGGCCCGCGCCCGGCGAAGCGCCCCCGCAGGTCGTTCCACAACTGCACCACCCGGCGGATGTCCCTATGGGTGGCTTCCGACAGCGAAGCGACGTGAATGGGCGCGGAAAGATCCATGGGGCATTCGCCGCGCAGGGAGTGAAACCCGCCGTGCATCTCCGCCGCCGCCGCCCGGCCGAGGGCCCGGCTGGCCACGTCCGCAGGCCAGAGGTTCGCCTGGGGAAATCTGTCGGCGAGGTATTCGCAGATGGCCAGGCTGTCGGACACCACCAGATTCTCGTCTTTCAACACCGGCACAAGCCCCGTGGGCGAGCCGGCGGCGCGGATGGTCGCCTCGGTCGTGCCGTGCTCACGCAGGGCGACGACGGTTTGGGTGAAGGGTGCGCCGGTGCGCTTCAAGGCGAGCCAAGGCCGCAGCGACCAGGAGGACCATTTTTGGGTGCCGATCACGATTTCCATAGGCATTCCTCTTCATTGACCCGCCGATTGACGGCGTATGGCGCACGTCGAAGGCGGTGACCAGACTGCCCAGAACGACAAGATCGCCCAACCGATCAAAAAAGCATGATCGTCGAGAGGCGACACGACCCAGAGTCCAGCGCCTGCCGCCGCCCGCCCCCTCCGGCAGGGGGAGAGGGGCTAGGCCAAGTCTGCTGCCCCAAGAGGCTTGACTCAGCCCCTTCCCGCTCGCATCCACCCCCCATGATCCCTCGCTATGCCCGCGCCGAGATGGCCGCCCTGTGGTCGCCAGAGACCCGTTATCGCATCTGGTTCGAGATCGAGGCCCACGCCGCCGACGCCATGGCCGAGCTCGGGGTGATCCCCAAGGCTTCGGCTGAAGCCATCTGGAAGCTCGGCGGCGATGCGACCTTCGACGCAGACCGCATCGACGAGATCGAGCGCACCACCAAGCATGACGTGATCGCCTTTTTGACCCACGTCTCGGAGATCGTCGGCCCCGAGGCGCGGTTCCTGCACCAGGGCATGACCTCGTCGGACGTGCTCGACACCTGCCTGTCTGTGCAGCTGGCCCGCGCGGCTGACATGCTGATGGAAGATGTGGACCTGGTGTTGGCCGCCCTGAAGCGCCGGGCCCTGGAGCACAAACTGACCCCCACTGTCGGGCGCAGCCACGGCATCCACGCCGAGCCCACCACCTTTGGCCTGAAGCTCGCCGGCTATTACGCCGAGTTCCAAAGGGCCAAAGAGCGCATCGCCATGGCCCGCTATGAGATCGCCACCTGCGCCATCTCCGGCGCCGTGGGAACCTTCGCCAATGTCGACCCCCAGGTGGAAGCCTACGTCGCCGAAAAGATGCATCTGGTGGTCGAGCCCGTCTCCACCCAGGTGATTCCCAGGGACCGCCACGCCGCCTATTTCGCCGCCCTGGCCGTGGTCGCCTCCTCCGTCGAGCGCCTGGCCACCGAGATCCGCCACCTGCAGCGCACCGAAGTCTTGGAAGCCGAAGAGCCGTTCGATCCCGGCCAGAAGGGCTCCTCGGCCATGCCGCACAAGCGCAACCCGATCCTGACTGAGAACCTCACCGGCCTGGCCCGCCTGGTTCGCTCAGCCGTGACGCCGGCTCTGGAAAACGTGGCGCTGTGGCACGAGCGGGACATCAGCCACTCATCCGTCGAGCGCGGCATCGGGCCGGACGCCACCGTACACCTGGACTTCGCCCTGCGCCGCCTGGCCAGCGTGATGGAGCGGCTGGTGATCTATCCGGAAAACATGCTGAAGAACCTCGACCGCCTGGGCGGCCTCGTGCATTCCCAGCGGGTGCTCCTGGCCCTGACCCAAAAGGGCGTGGCCCGCGAAGTCGCCTATGCCGCCGTGCAGAAGAACGCCATGAAGGTCTGGCGCGGCGAAGGCCGCTTCATCGACTTCCTGAAGGCCGACCCCGATGTGCGTCCGTTCATGACGGACGAGGAGCTCGAAGGCCTGTTCGACAACGGCTATCACTTCAAGCATGTGGATACGGTGTTCGACCGGGTGTTCGGCGTCGGCTGATTTTTTAGCCGAGGGAGCGGTCGGCCGCCTCCACCTCCCGCGTCAGCGAAGGCTCGCCTTCCTCCTCCAGTTCGTGGAACCGTGTGTAGTCCACGAGGCGGCGGCCATGCTCATCTTCGGTGATCACGTCGGCGAAGTGGCGGTTCCACACGAGGTCCTCGGGCAGGTAGGAGTGGCGGGCGTGGATGCGCTGGGCGAAGGTCTCGTCCATCCCCGAGAGCACCACCAGGATCTGCCCTGAGGCCTTGAGCAGGCCCTCCTCCGTCATCCCGTAGAAGGGGCTCTTCTCGTCGATAATGTGCAGCACCGTCCAGGTTAGGGCGAACAGGGGCGAGCGCGAGCGCACCAGCTTCAGCTCCTCGAACCGGCGCATACTCTTGCCCTCGACGGTGCGAAAGTCGCGGGTGATGGAGACGCTGACCTCAGCCTCCAAAACCCGATTGGCGCGCTCGTTGGCGGCGCGGAACATCAGGGTGGTCTCGCCGTCGTGGACGGTGATCAAGGCGTTCTCGGAGAACATCACTCGCGCCGTCGGCCGCGACACCCGGGCGAAGATCACTCCGGTGGCCACGGCGATGAACGACAGACCGAAGAAGTTCTCCCCCGTCATCACGATGTTGGCGTAGAGGTCGCGAGGCGCCAGCACCCCATAGCCGATGGTGCCGATGGTCTCGACGCTGAAGAAGAAGGCGTCGGCGAAATTGCCTGGCCGCGCGCCGGCGATGCCGTGCGGATCGAACAGATAAAGCAGAGCGAATAGGGCGTTGGAGACCAGATAGGCCGCCAGTCCCACCCCGGCGAACGTCAGCCAGGAAACGGTAAGCAGCCAATGATAGACGTCCCTGACGCTGTGGCGGCGGCCGCGAATGTTGAAAGCGCCGGGCGTCTTTGTGCGCGGGAACAGCGGCGGCAGGGGCTGCGACCATTTGGATTCGGCGGCGCGCACATGGGGGGAGCACTCAGGAAGCGGCTCCGCCTCAACGCTTTGCGCCATCCCTGGCGCGTCCATGACCTCTGCTTGGTCCACTCAGGTTCCCATCATCATGCCGCCGCAGGTTTGCGCCCGGCCCCTCATTCATCTAGGTACAGTCCGACCTATATCGAGGCTGGGCCCGAGTCGAAATCGCCGTGCGTTTTTCGACGGAAAGCCTCCTCTGGAGCGACCAAGGCCATGACGCGCCGCAAAAAGATTTACGAAGGCAAGGCCAAGATCCTCTACGAAGGACCCGAGCCCGGCACCTTGATCCAGTATTTCAAGGACGACACCACCGCCTTTGACGCCACCAAGAAGGCTATTCTGGAGGGTAAGGGTGTCATCAACAACCGTATTTCCGAATATGTGATGACCAAGCTGACCGGAATCGGGGTGCAGAACCACTTCATCCGCCGGCTGAACCTGCGCGAGCAACTGATCAAGGAGGTGGAGATCATTCCCCTCGAAGTGGTCTGCCGCAACGTCGCCGCGGGCTCCATGTCCACGCGCCTGGGGATTCCTGAGGGCACCGCCCTGCCCCGCTCGATCATCGAATTCTACTACAAGAAGGACGAGCTGCACGATCCGCTGGTCACCGAAGAGCACATCACCGCCTTCAACTGGGCCAACACCCAGGAGATCGACGACATCCTGGCCACCACGCTTCGGGTGAACGACTTCCTGTCGGGCATGTTCGGCGCGGTGGGCATCACCCTGATCGACTTCAAGATCGAATACGGCCGCATCTGGGAAGGCGACTTCTCCCGCGTGATCCTGGCCGACGAGATCAGCCCCGATTCGTGCCGGCTTTGGGACTCGACCACCAATGAGAAGCTGGACAAGGACCGCTTTCGCCGCGACCTCGGCAATGTGATCGAAAGCTACACCGAAGTGGCCCGGCGCCTGGGCATCATGAACGAGATGCCGACGGTGATCCAAGGCGGCAAGGGTTGAGCCGATGAAAGCCAGAGTCGAAGTCTTCCTGAAACCCGGCGTTCTGGATGTGCAGGGCAAGGCCATCGAGGCCGCCCTGCATGGCCTGGGCTTTCCCGGCGCGTCGGACGTGCGCGTCGGCCGGGTGATTACGCTGGATCTGGTCGCTACGGACGCCGCCTCCGCCGAGGCCGAGGTCAAGGTGATGGCCGACAAGCTCCTCGCCAACCAAGTGATCGAAAGTTATAAGGTGGCCATAGGTTGAACGGAGCCGGGTCGTGGCGGACGTTTCGAATGAACTAATCTACGAAGTCCTGAAAAAGATTCAGGAAGACATGGCGGAGACCCGTCATGACGTTCGTGAGGTGAAGTCCGAGCTTCACGCGATCCGCGGGCACATGCTGGCCACCCAGCAGGACATCGCCAACATCTACGCCACCATGGGTCGCAACGAGGTGCGCCTCGACCGCCTAGACCGCCGCCTCGGACTGATGGAGCCGGCGCTATGATCACCCCCTCCGAAGGGAACGCCATTCCATGAAATCCGCCGTCGTCGTCTTCCCTGGCTCCAACTGCGATCGGGACTGCGCGGTCGCCATCGAGCGCTCCACGGGCTCCAAGGCGCACATGGTCTGGCACGCCGAGAGCGAACTGCCGCAGGGTCTGGACCTGATCGTCCTGCCGGGCGGCTTCTCCTATGGCGACTATCTGCGCTGCGGAGCCATGGCGGCTCTCTCGCCGGTGATGGGGGCGGTGAAGGCGGCGGCGGATCGGGGTGTGGCCGTGGCGGGTATCTGCAACGGCTTTCAGGTCCTGTGCGAGGCCGGGATGCTGCCGGGCGCGCTGCTGCGCAACGCCGCGCTGAAGTACGTCTGCAAGCCAGTCGCGCTGGACGTGGTCAACGCCCAGACCCGCTTCACCGCCGGCTATGGCGATACGCGCCAGGCGACCATGACCGTGGGCAATGGCGAGGGCAACTACTTCGCCGACGAGGACACCCTGGACCGGCTGGAGGGCGAGGGCCACGTGCTGTTCCGCTACCGCGACAACCCCAACGGCTCATCCCGCGCCATCGCCGGCATCGTCAACGCCGCCGGCAATGTGCTGGGCATCATGCCCCACCCGGACCGGGCGTTCGAGGCGGACCTGGGCTCGGCGGACGGGGCGATCCTGTTCCAG
>JAMFTA010000033.1 GCA_026225565.1 Caulobacter sp.
CTGGATTTGATGCAGACCTTGCCGACCTTCGTCTATCTGATCCCCACCCTGGTGCTGTTCGGTCTGGGCGTGGTGCCGGGTCTGATCTCCACGGTGATCTTCGCCATGCCCGCCCCCATCCGCCTGACCCAGATGGGCATAGCCTCAGCCCCCAAGGCCCTGATCGAGGCCGGCCAGGCCTTCGGCGCCACCAAGGGGCAGCTGCTGTGGAAGGTGGAACTGCCGGCCGCGCGCGGGGCGATCGTCGCCGGGATCACCCAGTGCATCATGCTCAGCCTCTCCATGGTGGTGATCGCCGCCCTGGTCGGCGCCGGAGGCCTGGGCGTGCCGGTGGTGCGGGCGCTGAACACGGTGCAGGTGGGCATGGGTTTCGAGGCCGGCTTCGCCATCGTGCTTTTGGCCATCATCCTGGATCGAGTCACCCGCCCGGCGGAAAAGGCCGGCCAATCGTGAGTTTAGACCCCGTGAGCGCGAAGTGCCCGCCCAACATCCTGGTCCTGATGGCCGATCAGATGACGCCCCACGCGCTTTCCGCTTACGGAGGCGCGGTGGCCAAGACCCCGCACATCGACCGGCTAGCCAGGGAAGGGGTGGTGTTCGAGAACGCCTATACCAACAGCCCCCTCTGCGCTCCCGCCCGCTATGCGCTGATGTCCGGCCAGCTGCCCTCGGCCACCGGCGGCTTTGACAATGCGGCGGAGTTTCCGGCCGAGACGCCCACCTTCGCCCACTATCTGCGCGCCGCCGGCTATCTGACCATCCTCTCCGGCAAGATGCACTTTTGCGGCGCCGACCAACTTCATGGTTTCGAAGAGCGGCTGACCACCGACATCTATCCCGCCGACTTCGGCTGGACGCCGGACTGGACCCGCCCCGGCGACCGGCTGGACTGGTATCACACCATGGATAGCGTCACCCAGGCCGGCCCGTGTGTCCGCACCAACCAGCTGGATTTCGACGAGGAGGTGGTGTTCACCGCTCGGCAAAGGCTGTTCGACCTGGCGCGGGGCAGCGACCGGCGGCCCTTCTGCATGGTGGTGTCCCTCACCCACCCCCACGACCCCTTCACCATCCCCGAGCCCTGGTGGAGTCGCCACAGCGAAGCCGAGGTCGACCGCCCCCGCACCCCCGCCGCCGCCGCGCCCGCCGATCCCCACTCCGCTCGCGTGCGCCATGTGATCGGCCTGGATCGGCAGCCGGTGACGGACGAGCAGACCCAGGCGGCGCGGCGAGCCTATTATGGCGCCTGCGCCTTCGTCGATGACGGCTTTGGCCAGGTGCTGGCGGCGCTCCGCGATACGGGGCTCAATCGGAACACCGTCATCGTGGTCATCGCCGACCATGGGGAGATGCTGGGCGAGCGCGGCCTCTGGTACAAGATGAGCTTCTTCGATCCGGCCTGCCGGATTCCGATGATCATCCATGCGCCCGACCGATTCCAGCCGCGCCGGGTGGCGGCCAGCGTCTCCCTGGTGGATATCCTGCCGACCTTCGCCGACCTGGCCCGGGCCGCCCCTGACTACGCCGCGCCCATCGCCGGCCATTCCTTGACGCCGCACCTCTTGGGCGAAGCGGGGCCTGACGGGGTGGTCGGCGAATACCTGGGGGAAGCCGCCATCGCGCCCATCGTCATGCTGCGCCAGGGGACGTGGAAGTTCGTCCACTGCCCGGCCGATCCGGACCAGCTCTACGATCTGCACAGCGATCCCGAGGAGCTGAACAATCTGGCCGGCGATCCGGCCCACGCTGCTGTGCTGGCCAACTTCAACGGCCAGGTCGCCGCCCGCTGGGATCTGCCCGCCCTGCACCAGACGGTGCTGGCCAGCCAGGCGCGTCGCCATCTGGTGAACGGCGCCCTCTTCAAGGGGCAGCACAAGTCGTGGGATCACCAGCCGGTTCGCGACGCCAGCCGGCTCTATATGCGCAACACCATCAAGCTCGACGATCTGGAGGCCCGCGCCCGCTTTCCCCGCGTTCCGGCGGGTTAGGGCGCGGCGTTGCTGCATAGCCAGACCATCGGCGCCACCCGCTGGACCTTCGACGGGTTGAAGGTGCTGATGGCCAAGGCCTCGCCGCTGCGTTCGGGAGATGTCTTGGCGGGTGTCGCCGCTGGTTCGGCGGAGGAGAATGTGGCCGCCAAGCTCGCTTTGGCGGAAATCCCGCTGCGGGTCTTCCTGGACGAGCCGCTGGTTCCCTATGCCGAGGATGAAGTCACCCGGCTGATCTTCGACACCCACAACGCCCCGGCCTTCGCCGCGGTCGCCGATCTCACCGTCGGCGAATTTCGCGATCACCTTCTGGCCGAGACCACCGACGGGGCGGTGCTGGCCGCCCTGGCGCCGGGGGTGACGCCGGAGATGGCGGCGGCGGTCTCAAAGCTGATGCGCAATCAGGATCTGATCGCCGTCGCCCGCAAATGCAGGGTGGTGACCCGGTTTCGCAGCACCATCGGCCTGCCTGGAACCATGGCGGTGCGGCTGCAGCCCAACCACCCCACCGACGACCGCCAGGGCATCACCGCCTCCATCCTCGATGGGCTGATGTATGGGTCCGGCGACGCGACCATCGGCGTCAATCCGGCCTCCGACAGCCTGCCGGCGATCGGCGATCTGGTGCGCCTGCTGGACGACCTGATCCAACGGTTCGAGATTCCCACCCAGAGCTGCGTGCTCACCCACGTCACCGGCGCCATCGAACTGATCGAGCGAGGCGCGCCGGTGGACTTGGTGTTCCAGTCGGTGGCGGGCACCGAGGCGGCCAACCGATCCTTCGGCGTCGATCTCGCCATGCTGAAGGAGGGGCGGGAGGCGGCGCTCAGCCTCAAGCGCGGAACCCTCGGCGACAATGTGATGTATTTCGAAACCGGCCAGGGCTCGGCCCTCTCCGCCGGCGCCCATCATGGCATGGATCAGCAGACGGTGGAGGCGCGGGCCTATGCGGTGGCCCGGGCGTTCGACCCCTTGCTGGTCAACACCGTGGTCGGCTTCATCGGGCCTGAGTACCTCTATGACGGCAAGCAGATCATCCGGGCGGGGCTGGAGGACCACTTCTGCGGCAAGCTGATGGGTCTGCCGCTCGGTTGCGACGTTTGTTACACCAATCACGCCGAGGCCGATCAGGACGACATGGATACGCTGCTAACCCTGCTGGCGGTGGCGGGGGTGAGCTTCATCATGGGGGTGCCGGGGTCTGACGACGTGATGCTGAACTACCAGTCCACCTCCTTCCACGACGCCCTCTACGTCCGCCAAGTGCTGGGGCTGAAGCGGGCGCCGGAGTTCGAGGCGTGGCTGGAGCGGATGGGCTTGACCGCACCGGGCGGCCTGTTGCTGCCCGCTCGCAGCGGCCACCCCCTCTTGACGGCCGCCCCGTGAGCGGACCGGGACTAGATCCGTGGTCGGGCCTGGGCGCCTTCACCCCGGCGCGTATCGCCCTCGGTCGCGCCGGCGCAGCCCTGCCCACCCGCCAAGTGCTCGAACTGGCCCTGGCCCACGCCTGCGCGCGGGACGCGGTTCATGCGCCGTTCGACGCGGCGTCGATGGCGGGCCGGATCGCCGATCTCGGTTACGAGACCCTTTCGGTGAAGAGCGCCGCGGGAGACCGCAACGCCTATCTGCAGCGGCCGGATCTCGGCCGGCGTCTGTCGGACGATAGCCGGCGCTTGCTGGATGGACGCCCCAAGGGCCGGTCGGACATCGTCTTTGTCGTCGCTGACGGTCTCTCCAGCGCGGCGGTCCACGCCCATGTCGTCCCCTTGCTCCGCGCCCTTCGCATCCACATCGAAGAGGGAGGATGGAGCGTGGGGCCGGTGGTGCTGGCATCGCAGGCTCGGGTGGCTCTAGGGGATGAGGTCGGCGAAAGCCTCGCCGCCCGCATGGCGATGGTCTTGGTGGGGGAGCGGCCGGGGCTGTCTTCGCCCGATAGCCTGGGCGCCTATCTGACCCTCGACCCCGTCGTGGGGCGGAGCGATGCGGAGCGCAACTGCGTCTCCAACATCCGCCCCGCTGGGCTCGCATATGACCGCGCGGCGTTCAAACTGGCCTGGCTGATGCGCGAGGCCTTTCGCCGGGCCGCAACGGGGGTGGCGCTGAAGGATGAGAGCGATCTCGATCTGGCCTTGCTGTCGCCGCCCAAGGGGTAGGACGGGGCGCTCAGGGGTCGATCAGCCCTGCGGCTTGCAGCACCGTTTGGGCGGCGGCGACCCCATCCCCGTACCGACGCCAGCGGCCGATGGCGCTGCGATAGTGGGGTTGGCGCACCTGGGCGACGCTGGCCGTCGAAACCCCCGCCTGGTTCTCATGAAAGGCGAGGCAGCGGTCGTCCCAGGCGAGGTCGCAGAAATCCAGCAACCGGCGGGTCTGCGCCGCCTGGCCGTCCACCAGCGCCTCATAGGAAAGTTCGGTGAATCGGTTGGGTGGCAGGATCTGGCGCCAATGGGCGATCAGCCGGTCGAACTGGACAAAGTATCGGGCGATGTCGCTGAGATCGTAGGCATAGCCGTGGTCCGCCGATTCACTTCCAAAGAGCTGGCGATAGTTGGCGATGCAGGTGTCCATCGCATCGCGGCGCAGACAGACGATCTTGGCGTTCGGCAAGGCGCGATGGATCGGCCCGGCGTGGAAGAAGTTGAACGGCAGCTTATCCACCAGCCGCCCTTCGCCGGGCCCCGCAGCCGCCCTAGCCGCCTGCATATAGGCGGCCCCGACCGCTGCGCTGTCCAATGCGCCCGCCGCGCCCATGGCCAGGGCGGGAAAGGCGTGGAACTCGCCCAGGGAGCGGACGGCGGGGTGGCTGGAGAGGATGCGGTCGACCAGGGTGGTGCCGGTTCGCGGCATCCCGATCACGAAAATGGGCGCGTCGGCTAAAGCGCCCGTCGCCGACGATGAGGCGCGTGGTCCGTTGGCGGCGGCTTTGAACAGAGCCTGATCGCGCGCGGGATCGTAAGGCGTCGCTCGTATCCGCCCGGCTTTCGCCCTGGCGAGCCAATCCAGCGCCGTCGGATGATCGCCGAGATCCTCATAGACCTTGGCCAGGGCGTGACCGGCCGTCAGGCTGCGCTCGGGCGAGGTCGCGACCTTGTCGAAAAGCGCTGTGAGGGGGGCGATGAGGTTGTGCTCGGGGGTTTGGCGCACCGTCTCCACCAGGGCCAGATAGGCGCGCTCGTGCTCGGGATCGATGGCGATGATCCGGCGGCAGGCCGCCTCTGCGCCGGCGAAATCGCCGATGTATTGCCGGGCGAAGGCCAGGTTCAGCAGCAGACCCAGATTGCCCGGCGCCCGCGCGACGGCCCGCTCGAACAGGGGCGTGGCCTCCCGATAGTCGCCGGTCTTGGCGCAGCTGACCGCCAGGGTCTCCAGGGTGAAGGCGTCGTCGGGGGAGAGCGCCAGCGCCTGGCGGACGGCCTGGCGCGCCGCCGCCGGATGATCGAGCGCCACCAGGACCGCCGACAGCCTGGCCAGCGGCCTGGGATCTTTGGGCGCTGCGGCCTGGGCCTGGCGAAACAGTTCAGCCGCCTGGGCCAAGTCGCCCACGGTCCAGGCGATATCTCCCAGGATCAGCCAGGCTTCCCCGCAGCGAGAATCCAGCTCAAGCGCCGCCCGGCAGGCCGCATGGGCGTCCTTGAAACGGCGCGCCGAGGCGGCCGATCGCGCCTGATCGAGGTGGCGTGCAACAGGGTTCAAGGCGGGTTGGCTCGATGTCATCGGGGCGGGTGGTCGCCGGCAAGCCATAGTCGATGGGGCGGCGTTCGCGAAGCGCGCGAGAAGCGAGGGTCAAGATCGGCGCGCCGCCGCCGCGTAGCGCCCCGGCGTCATGCCGAACTGGTGGGAGAAGGCGGCGATGAAGGCGCCGACGCTCTGGTATCCGCTGTCGAAGGCGGCCGTGGTCACCGCGGCGCCGGACGCCAGGCAGGCGACCGAATGGATCAGCCGCGCCTTTTGCCGCCAGGCTTTCAGGGTGAGGCCGGTTTCGCGCGGAAACAGGCGCTGAAGGGTGCGAAGGCTGGCGCCGCTGTCCTTGGCCAGGGCGGTCAGATCGCTCCGGTTGGGAGCTTCGCGCAAGCGGTCGGCGAGGGCTGCGGCCCTGGGATCGCGGGGGAGGGGCAGGGATAAGTCTTCGCGCCGGGCCGTGGCCAGGAGATCGACCAACACCCCCGCCATCCGATCATGCTCGGGGCGAGACGGGCTCAGCATCCCCAGCTTGACCATATGCAGGATCAGCTCGCGCAAGAGCGGCGCGACCTCCAGGGTGGCGGCTACGTGGGGCAGGGCCACGGCCCGTTCGGGCGCGAGGTAAAGGGTCCGCATGGCGACCTCCCCCTGGATCTCGATCCGATGCTCCATCCCGGCGGGCAGCCAGATGGCCTTGGTCGCCGGGGTCAGCCAGGCTGCGTCTTCCGTCATCACCCGCATCACCCCCGAGCGGGCGAAGACCAGTTGCGCCCAGGGATGGCGATGGGCGGAAACCACGGCGCCCTGGCGCAGGGTGATGGCCAGGGAGCGGACGTCGAACCCGTCGCCAAACCCGTCGGCCACCACATGGGCGTGGGGCATCAGTCGAAGACGCCCGGATCGTACTGCATGGCGCCGACCAGATTTCCCTCGGTGTCCTCGAAATAGATCAGCTCGCCCACCCCCTCGATGCGATAGGGCTGCATGACGATCTTGCCGCCGCTGGCCTGTACCGCCGCGATGGTCGCCTTCAGATCCGCGACTCCGAGGCTTACCTCATAGCCCGCCATGCGGACGCCGGGCTTTAGCTCACGCCGGGCCTGCAGGGCGCCCAAAAGCCCCTCGCCGGCGTTCTTGATCTGATAGAAGTCCGGCGGACCCCAGGGGTCGAAGCGCCAGTCGAACACGGTCTCATAGAAGCGCCGCGCGCGCTGCACGTCGTCGGCGTTGATGGCGAAGTGTCGAAAGGTTGCGGCCATGGGACGATCTCCTCGGGCTGAAGAAGACTGAGCTTACGCGATGACGGCGTGGCGGGCTTGCGATGTCACGCCGATTTATACCGCTCACGCGCCATTTGCCGCTCCACTCGACAGCATGTCGTTCACCGCGGCGGTGAGAACGGGCAAGTGGGTCCAGAAGATGTTCCAGATAATCCTCGGCTCGACGCGGTGGTATTCATGGCGAAGGATATTGCCGATGCCGGCGATCTCGGACCAGGGCACATCGGGATAGGCCGCCTTATCTGCCTCGGGCAGGCCGCGACTGGCTTCGGAGATGATCTCCAGGCCGCGCTCGACCGCGCGCTGCAACGCCCAGCTGTTGCTGAAGTTGTCGAGGTCAACGCCCTCAAGAGTCTGGTAAATCCCACTGATTGCTTCGGCCATATCTTCAAGCCGCAGGCGAACCGTCCGCACCACGTCAGAACACCCGCACCGCCGCAGCTTCGACGGAAGGTCTCAGGCGGGGATGGATGCTGGCGCGGCTCATCACATCGGCTGGCGCGTCGACGATGGCGCTGATGCGGGCGGTCAGGGCGACCAGCTCCACGATGCTGAAAGCGGGGTCGTCGAAGTCGAAGAAGAGGTCCACATCGCTGGACGCCTTGGCCTCGCCCCGGGCGACCGAACCGAACAGGAAAAGCTGAGACGCGCCAAGCTGGCGCAAATCCTCTGCGTGACGCCTCAAACTCACAAGGATCTGCTCGCGGTCCATCGCATCAGCCTACTACAGCGCGCTCCAGCGGCAAAATCCTGCGCCCAACGAAAAAGGGCGAGGATCGATCGATCCCCGCCCTTGTCTGTATCGATGGGGGAACCCTATTGCAGACGGGTCGCCAGGTCTTTCACCGCCCGATCGATCAGGGGGTCGGACTTGGCGCCCTTGATGCGCTGGGTCAGCACCTGTCCGGCCAGTTCGGCGGCGAGGTCTGCGGCGGCGGCCTTCACGTCCTGAGCCGCCTGGGCTTCGGCGATGGCGATGCGTCGGTCGGCCATGGCGGTGCGGCGGACGATCTGGTCCTCCAACTTGGCCTTGGCTTCAACCTCCAGGCGCCTGGCCTCGATCTCGGCTTCCTTGATCATCTGGGCGGCCTGGATCTCGGCGGCGGCATGGCGGGCCTTGATGGAGGCGAGCAGGGCGGTGGCCTCGTCCCGCAGCCGCTGGGCTTCGTCGAGCGACGCCTGGATCTTGATCCCCTTGGCGTCCAGCGCCTTGGCGGCGGCGTTGGGTACCTTGAGGAACACCAGGAGGCCGAAGAAGAGCAGCAGCCCGACGCCGACCCAAAGTTCCGCTTCTTGAAGAATGGCCATCTGCGTTCCTATGCCGTCATGCCGTCGGCGTCGCTGACCGCAAGGCCAGTGAGCTTTTCGACAATGGTCTTGGCGGTGTCTTCGGCTATGCTGCGGACGTGCCCCATGGCCTCGTCACGGGTGGCGCGGATGCGCACCTCCGCCTTGGCCAGCTTTTCGCCGAGCTCGGCTTCCAGCAAGGCCTGGCGTTGGGCGGCCTCGGCGGCGGACTTGGCCTTGGATTCCGTCGCGGTGCGGTGGGAGCGCGCGCGCGCCTCCACCATCTCCGCCTCGGCGATCTTGGCGTCGGTCTCGGCCAGATCGCGCAGGCGCCGGGCTTCGCCGATGTCGCCCGCGATGCGGTCTTCCCGCGCGTCGAGCGTGCCGCGCACGCGGGGCAACAGCCACGTGGTCAAGAGGGTGTAGAGCACCCCGAAGGTGATCAGAAGCCAGAAGATCTGGCCCGGCCAGTAGCCGAAATCAAACTGAGGCATTAGCCCACCCGTTTCCGAAGTTCAGACTGTCCGCGACTAACCGATTTTCACGAACAGGATGAGGAAGGCGATAACCAGGGCGAAGATGCCCAGGGCCTCGGTCAGGGCCATGCCGAGGAACAGCATGGGGCGCTCGCCAGCGGCGGCGGATGGGTTGC
>JAMFTA010000034.1 GCA_026225565.1 Caulobacter sp.
CCGCCGTTCAGCTACTATGAGCAGTACGAGCCCTTCGGCCAGTCGGGCGGCTTCTACTACGTCCGCCTGTCCGGCAAGTTCTGAGCTCCGCCGTCGCCAGAGGATTGCAGATGATTTGGCTTGCCAGAAGCTGCCTGCTGTATGCAGTCCTAGCGGCGGCGACGCTCTTCTCCTCCGCAACGAGGGCGGCGGAGGCCGGCGACATCCGGCGCTATGTCGACGCTCATAGGGCGCAGATCGTCGGCGATCTTGTCCGTCTGGCGTCCGTGCCCGACCTGCACGGCGATATCGTTCAGCTCAACAGGAACGCCGACCTGCTGGTGCAGATGCTCGCCCAGCGCGGCATGCAGACGGAGCGCTGGCGAACATCCTCGGGCGCGCCCGTCGTCTTCGGGCAGCGGAGCGTCGCGGGCGCGAAACGCACGATCCTCTTCTATATCCATTATGACGGGCAGCCCGTCGACGCGCGGCAATGGAGCCAGCCGGACCCCTTCACTCCCGTCGTCCGCACGGACTCCATCGAAGCCGGGGGCCGCCCCGTAACGGATCTCGCCAACGCGCAATATCCCGATACCTGGCGAATCTACGCCCGGGCGATCGCTGACGACAAGGCGCCCATCGTCGCGCTCCTGAGCGCGCTCGACGCCATTCACTCCAGTCCGCGAAGCACCATCAAGATCATCCTCGACGGTGAAGAAGAGGGGGGCGGCCCCGGCTTGTCGGAGGCCATCTCTCAGCACCAGGACCAGCTGCGATCTGACCTCCTGGTCATATTGGACGGGCCGCAGCATCCGAGCGGCAGGCAGACCCTCTATTTCGGAGCCAGAGGCGGAGCCGGCGTGTCGGCGACCGTCTTCACCGCCAAGCAAAGCCTGCATAGCGGAAATTACGGAAACTGGGTGCCGGACGCCAACATGCGCCTGGCGCAACTGCTCTCCTCGATGGTCGACGCCACGGGGAAGGTGATCATCCCTGGCTTCTACGATGACGTGAAGCCGTTCAGCAAACAGGCTTCGGCCATGATCCGAGAGGTTCCCGACGACCCTGCGAGAATGCGCGAAACCTTTGGTATTGGCTCCCTGGACGGGGCGGCCAGTTCGCTGCAGGAGGCGTTGAATCTGCCCTCCCTCAGCATACACACCCTGAGCGGAGGCGAACCGGGCAGCGTCATCGCCGGCCATGCGACGGCGGATATCCAGATGCGGCTGGTGAAGGAAAACGACCCGCAGGTCATGATCGACCGGATCATCGGTCACCTTCGCGCTCAGGGTTATTTCATCATCGACAAGGACCCGGATCTGCCAATGCTGCTAGCGCACGAACGGATCGCCAAGGTCACGGCGAAAACGCCGCCGGGCGGCAAGAGCGGCGCCTGGCGGACCGATCCGGACCATGCCGAAGCGAAGTTCGCCATCGACAGCGTGCGATCGGCCTGGGGCAAGGACGTGGTCTTGATCCGCACCCTGGGGGGAGGCGTGCCGGCGTCGCCCTTCATCGAGGCGTACAATGTCCCCACCATCGGCATCCCGACGGCGAACTACGACGACAACCAGCACAGCGCGAACGAGAACATCCGTCTCGGGAATCTGTTCGACGGCATCGTGACCCTGGGCGTGCTGATGACCCGCTGACCTTCGCCAGGAACATTCGAAACACTCGACGACGGTGGGCCCGCCCGCCGCCATGCCTGGGCCTCTCCTACGTCAGCCTAGCCCGCAAGTTCTGATCCAGCTGGAGTTTTCCCTGTGCGGCAAACCAAGACGTATCTCATAGCCGGCGTGTTCGCCGCCCTGGCCACGCCCGCCGCCGTGGCGGCCCCACCGGACCCGCCCCAGCTCTCGGGCAAGGTGTCCCCAGGCGACGTCAGGGTCGAGGTCACCGTCACCGAGGGCACCTCCATGGCCGTCTCGGTCTCGCCGGACGGCAGGCAGCTGGTCATGGACCTGCAAGGCAGCCTCTGGATCATGCCCACGACCGGCGGCCCCGCCCGCCGGATCACCGGCCTGTTCGACGACGCCCGCCAGCCGGTCTGGTCGCCCGACGGCAAGACCATCGCCTTCTTCGCCTTCCGCGACGGGGGCTATGACCTCTGGTCGATCCGGCCGGACGGGACGGACGAGAAGAAACTCACCACCGGACCGTTCGACGATCGCGATCCCGCCTGGTCGCCGGATGGGACCAGGATCGCCTTCGCCTCTGACCGCGGCGAGCCCGGCAAGGACAGCTACAACATCTGGACTCTCGACCTCGCCAGCGGCCGGCTGGAGCAGGTGACGAACAGTCCGTTCGAGAACCGCCTTCCCACCTGGTCGCCGGACGGCAGGCAGATCGCCTACGCCAGCACCCGCGCCGAGGTCTCCGGCATCTACGCGGTCGCCCTCGGCTCCACGCAGGAACATCTGCTCCGTAAGGTGGAGGGGACGGTGGCCGCGCCCTCGTGGGGCCCGGACGGTCAGTTCGCCTATGTGGTGGCGGACAAAACCTCCAGCCACCTGGAGATCGGCGGCAGATCCGTCTCAGGAACCGAGAACGTCTTCCCCTTCCGCGTCTCATGGCTGCCGAAGGACGGAGGCTTCTATTACGTCTCCGACGGCAAGATCCGGCGCCGCTCCGGGGCCGGCGACGCCCTGAAGACGGTGGAGTTCTCCGCCCGGCTGCAGGTCACCCGCCCCGTCTATGCCAAGGCGCGGCGCGATTTCGACTCCACCGCGCCGCGCAGGGTGCTGGGGATCCAGCGCCCCGCCATCTCGCCGGATGGAACGAAATTCGCCTTCGCCGCGATCGGAGACCTCTATGTCGCCCCGGTCGCCGGCGGCGGCGCGCCGCAGAACCTGACCCATGACAGCGCCATGGATGAGGACCCGGCCTGGTCTCCGGATGGATCCAAGCTGGTCTATTCCTCGGACAAGGGCGGCGGCCTGCCGCAGCTTTGGATCCACGACATGGCCTCGGGCCAGGACCACAAGCTCACCAGCCTGGACCTGCAGCCGCTGGAGGCGGTCTGGTCCCACGACGGAAGCAGGATCGCCTTCATCGCCGTCGACGGCATGTGGGGCACGGCCCAACTCAGTGTTGTCGACGTCGCCAGCGGCAAGGTCACCGCGCTGAGCGCAACCCTCGGCCAGCCCGGCCGGCCGGCCTGGTCGGCCGACGGCAAGACCATCGCCATCAGCCTGTCCCTGCCCTTCTCCAAGAGCTTCCGGGAAGGCACAAACCAGATCGCCGTCTTCCCCTCCGACCACAAGGCCGAGCCCGTCTGGCAGGTCCCCGTACCGAACCTGTCCATCGACACCCGCGGCGGCGCGGGCCCGGTCTGGTCGCCGGACGGCACGAGGATGGCGGCGATCTACGAGGGGACCTTGCGGGTCTGGCCGGTCTCCGCCGACGGCGCGCCGCTCGGCCCGCCCCGCAGCCTGACCTCCGAGATCGCCCACTCGCCGTCCTGGGCAGGCGACTCGCGCACCCTCCTGTTCCAGTCGAACGACAGCCTGAAAAAGGTCGACGTCGAGACGGGCCAGATCACCGATGTACCGCTGAACCTGACCTACACCCTGGCCAAACCCACCGGGCGTGTCGTCATCCACGCCGGCAAGATGATCGACTCCATCACCGACAGGACCCAGGAGAACGTCGACATCGTCATCGAGGGCAATCGCATCGTTTCGGTCGGGCCGCACGACCCGGCCCTGCACGCGGGCGGGACCAGGGTGGTGGACGCCTCGAACCTCACCGCCATTCCCGGCCTGATCGAATCCCACGCCCACACCCAGAAGGACTTCGGCGCCAACGCCTACAGGGCCTGGCTGGCCTTCGGTGTCACCACCGTGCGCAGTCCGGGCAATCAGCCCTATGAGGGGGTGGAGAACCGTGAGGAGAGCGAGGCCGGCGTCCTGATCGCGCCGCGCATCTATGCGACCGGCCAGCTGATGGAGTGGCAGCGGGTCTACTACAAGATGGGCGTCGCCATCTCGGGGCCCGCCCACCTCGAACTCGAACTCAAGCGGGCCCAGGCGCTGAAGTACGACCTGCTCAAGAGCTATGTCCGCATGCCGGACCTGCAGCAGCGCCGGATCGTCGAGTTCGCACACAACCAGATGGGCGTGCCGGTCGCGACCCACGAGATCTATCCGGCTGCCTTCGTCGGCGTCGACTCCACTGAGCACCTCGGAGCCACCAGTCGCCGAGGCTATTCCCCCAAGCAGGGACCACAGGGCCGCTATTACGAGGACGGGATCGCCCTGATCGGCGAGAGCCGGCGCACCATCACCCCCACCAACTTCGGCGCCCTCGTTTCCTACGTCCAGGCGCATCCGGCGCTGGCGCACGATCCGCGCCTGTCGCTCTATCCCGGCTGGGCGCAGGAGTCGGTGCGCACCAACCACCTGCCGGCCTTCCTCACCGGCATGACCGCGGGCAATGCGGACGCGATCCGCCGGCTGTACGCCTCGGGCGCACGGCTGGTGGCGGGCACCGACACGCCGATCGCCATCAACCTGCACGCCGAGATCGCCTCCTATGTCGCGGCGGGCCTGACGCCGTTCCAGGCGCTGCAGACCGCGACCTCCACGCCGGCCGAAGTCCTGGGCCTCGACGCCGGCGTGATCGCCCCCGGCAAGCTCGCCGACATCACCCTGGTCGAAGGCGACCCCCGCCAGGACATCTCCAACACCGTCAACGTCCGCAAGGTCGTCTCCAACGGGCGCGTGTTCGACGTGAACGATCTTGTTGGCGCCAGATAGGGTGTTTGGGTCAAAATCCACCGGACATGAATCGCCGGCGCGGAGTCGCTCATGACCGAATCCTCGCCTCCGGGAGGCGGCGCCCCGCCCTTTCCGGGCCTCGGCCAGGTCGTCGCGACCCTGCGTGAAATCCGCACCCGCTCGCATCAGATCCGGTATGGGAATGGGCCGCCACCCGAGTGTGATCGTCACCACAAGCAACGTAACTGCCGACCTATCTGCGGCCGCTCTGATCGCACGTCTCTCTAAGCGACGCACGGCCGCGTATGGCGCCGCAGTAGGCCACAGCGAACGTCTCAAAGCTGGAGCAAGATGATCGGCAGCTCTGGGCGCCAAGCGGCCATCCGCCTCGTGGGGTTTTGCTCGGAAGGCATTCCATAGCCTTGGTGTCATCCCAGCGTAGCTTGCCTACGGGCCTACGGGCTGCAACCCGAAGGGATGCTTGCCGGAATCGGCTCGGCAGCGCGCGACAGGCGGGGTCGTGTCAGCTGATTTCGGCCAGGGAATAGCTGGTGCTGCGACCGCCGCCTTGGTCTTTGATGAGGATTCCTTGCTGGACAAGATCATCGATGTCGCGAAGCGCCGTATCGGTGGAACATTTTTCAATGCTCGCCCACTTTGAGACCTTTAGCTTGCCTTCAAATCCGTCGATCAGGCGGTTGAGCATATGGCGCTGGCGGTCGTTGAGTTTCGCGCGGGCATTTGCTTCCCAAAAGCGCGCTTTGCGCAGAACCGACGAGAGGATGATGTCGGCTCCGTCAAATGCTCGGTCCAGACATGAGAGAAACCACTGCAGCCAAGCCGTAATGTCGAGGTCGCCTTTCTGCGTCGCCTCAAGCGTATCGTAGTAGGCTTTCCGCTCGGCTCGGATTTGCGCCGACATGCTGTAAAAGCGCCGCGGGCTGTGTTCTGAGCGTGCGAGCGCCATGTCTGCGATGGCGCGGGCGACGCGGCCGTTACCGTCCTCGAAGGGGTGGATGGTCACGAACCACAGATGAGCGACGGCAGCCTTCAGCACCGGGTCGACAGACTCTGCGCCATTGAACCATTTAAGGAAGCCGCGCATCTCAGTTGAAAGCCGATCGGCTGTCGGCGCCTCGTAGTGAACTTTCTCGCGGCCGATGGGGCCGGACACCACCTGCATCGGGCCTGCGTCATCCTTTCGCCAGCCCCCAACCGTTATCTTGGTCATACCGCTGCGCCCTGTCGGAAACAGCGCCGCGTGCCAGCCGAAGAGCCGATCTTCAGTGAGCGGCTGATCATAACCCTGGGTCGCGTCCAGCATCATCTCAACGACCCCCTCAACATTGCGGTCGATCGGGGCAAGCGCGCCTATATCGATACCAAGGCGGCGCGCGATCGATGAGCGAACCTGGCCTTTGTCCAGGACCTCGCCTTCGATGTCGCTGGATTTGATGACTTCCTCGGTAAGGCTTTCAAGCACCGCTTCGGTACGCAGTTGGAAACCCAGCCCCTCCATGCGTCCGATCAAGCGGCCCTGGTGGCGGCTTGTGGCGGCCAACTGTTCGGAAATGCGTTCGTAGCTCCAAGCGAACTTGGGCCAAGCGCTTAATTCGTGGATGTATGTCGCCATTGCGATCCCCGTGCGGCGAATACGCGGATCATTCACCGCTTAATGTGCAGCGAATATTGCCCTTATTCACCGCAGGGCGCAACCTATTTTACCGCAAAAATTGCGGCGAATGGTAGACGCAATCGCCGTAAGAGATATGTAATGTGACCTCGAACGCTAGCGGGCGTCAAAGAGCGCCCTAGCGGCCGCCATATTCAGGTGAAGCGAATGTCCATGATTCGGAATTCTCCAAGGGGCTGCGCCTATTCATTCGTATCGATGCCGCACCAACGCGACCGAAGGAAGCATTATATTCTAACCCACGGCACTCCATTTTACATGAAGGAATTAAAAAGTATGGGGAGATACTTGATGGAGCTGCGGCTTAGATCGATCTTGTGCCAAGGAATAGCTCAAAATGACAATTTGGAGCAAATTGATGCGCGACCCCGACCGCATTCTCCGTATCAAGACCGTGATGCTGCGTACAGGCCTCAGTCGATCAACCCTCTACCGGAAGATCCGGGATGGCTCCTTTCCTCGGCAGCTTCGCATCAGCATCAATGGCGCCGGCTGGCGAGAATCCTCTATCGCCCGCTGGATGGCGGATCCGGCAGCCTATCGCTCGGAGGAGACGGCATCGTAGGCAGCCCGGTCCGGTTTGGGGCCTGGCGGAGGGCGTGCCGCACCACTTGATCCCACTGACGACTCGCCGCCGCCCAGAAGGAGCATAAGTTCCTCAGATACCCGATCGGCGCTCAGACGAAGCGCCTGGTCGATGTGCACATATCGCTGGGTCACGCCGCGGGACGCGTGACCCAGCAGGGCCGCGATGGTCAGCTCGGAAAATCCCAGATTGCCGGCGACGCTTGCAAACGTGTGGCGCAAGGTGTGCGGCGTCACTCCGTCGAGGTTCTCCACCCCGCAGACCCGATCCAACACCCGCACGACCCCGACGAAGTGCCCGTCGCCCCAATCAGCGGGGAACGCATAGGCAGAGCCGATGTCGGGCTGGGCCAGTAGAATGTCCATCGCAACCTTCCCTACGATGCGGGTCTGGGCTCCGCTTTTGGTGTCGGGGAAACGGACCGCGCCAAGCTCTTGATCGAGCCATGCGCGCTTCAGGCCCAGCCCCTCCATCCGTCGAAACCCCGTCAGGAGCAGGAAGCGGATCGCCGCCAGCCCCGTCGGATGCTCACCCGCCGCCTCGGCCTTCCGCAAGGCCTGCCCGAACCTTTGAAGTTCGGCGCGGCTCAGGCGCCGCTCCCTCGGCGTACTCGCCAAACGGCGAACGCCTTTGGCCGGGTTGCGGTCGATTTTCTCCAGACGCACGGCATGTTCGAAAATGGCGTGCAGCGTGGACAGTGTGCGGGCGGCGACGCCTTCGCCGCCGGTGGTGGTGGCGCCGCGGCTGCCGACGCGAGGCTTGGAGGTTTTGCCGGCGGCGATGTCCACCACATGGGCCGGCGCCGGGGCTTGGACGATCGACGTTTCGCAAGCGTTGCAGGCGTACTTGGGTCGGATCGTGGCGCGCACCAAGTACTGGACCGGGACCACGTCCAGCCGCCTGGCGACGGTTTCACCGATGCGGTGCATCGCCCCTTTGCAGCAAGGGCATTCAAGGCTGTCCGGCTCGATCACCTCTTCGATCACCGGCAGGTGCGGTGGCAACGAGGCGCGCACGTCATCTGGATCGCGCCTGCGTCGCCGACGCTTCTCCTCAAGTTGATCCTCGCCGCCGCTCACCTTTGCCGCGGCTTCCTCGATGCGATCGATCTGCGTCTCTAGGGAGGCGACCGTAAGCACAAGATCCTCGAAGGCCAGGGCGAGCTGGCCGGGCGCCAGCTTCTCCGAGCGCTTACCGAACTTGAGTGTACGCAGGTCCTTCACGGCCTGGGCGAGCTTGTCGAGCAAAGCATCCCGGGCCTTGAGAAGGGCCGTCATTTGGGTGACGACAGATTCGAGGCGAGCCTTCTCTTCCGTGAGATGGATTGCTTGCCGCCTCAGTTGCTCGAGTTCTTCGGCTTGGCGATCGACCTCATCCACGAGCGCGGAACGCTCGTCAGGTTCGGCGGTGTCCGAGGGGGTGTCACCCTGTTTATATAGCATAAACAAGGGCCTCGCCCTAGGATTTCCTCTGCGCCATAAGGGTTTTGTCAGCGAGACGCCGTCGGCGCCGCCACGTCACGCGGATAAATTCGCCGCCACTCCAGCCCTTCCAGAAGGGCGGCCGCCTGTGACGCTGAGAGCTGAATGCAGCCGTCCACAACCGGCGGCCATTGGAACTTCGCTCCGTCCAAAGCCTTCCAAAGCATCACAAGTCCTGTCTGATCCCACGTCACGATTTTGATGCGATCGGCCCGCCGTGAACGGAAGATCACGATGACGCCCTTATAGGGATCTTCCTTCAGAACCTCTCGCGCCAACGCCGCCAAGCTCTCCCCGCCCCGGCG
>JAMFTA010000035.1 GCA_026225565.1 Caulobacter sp.
AGGGCGGCGATCACCACCATGGAGAGGCTGAGCATGATGCACTGGGTGACGCCAGCGATGATGGCCCCGCGCGCCGCCGGCAGCTCCACCTTCCACAAGAGTTGCTGTTTGGTGGCGCCGAAGGCTTGGCCGGCCTCGATCAGGGCCTTGGGCGCCGAGGCTATACCCATCTGGGTCAGGCGGATGGGCGCGGGCATGGCGAAGATCACCGTGGAGATCAGCCCCGGCACCACGCCCAGGCCGAACAGCACCAGGGTGGGGATCAGGTAGACGAAGGTCGGCAAGGTCTGCATCAGATCCAGCACCGGGCGCAAAGCCTCATTCAGCCAGGGCCGATGCGCCGCCGCAATGCCGATCGGCACCCCCAAGACGGTGGAGACAAAGGCGGACACCAGCACCAAGGAGAGGGTCTCCACCGTCTCGCCCCAATAGCCCTGGTTGACGATGAACAGCAAAGCCAGCACCACGAAGATCGACAGCGGGATCGAGCGCCGGATGACGTAGGCGACGAGGCCCAGCGCCAGGATCAGCACCGGCGCGGGAATCGCCGTCAGGAGCGCGGTCAGCCCATTCACCCCTCCGCCGGCGACGAAGGAAATCCCGTCGAACAAGGGCGTCATGTGCCGTTTCACCAGCTCGATGCCATAGGCCACGGCATTCCCGACCGGCAGCTTGTGCGCCACCAGCCAATCCTCGAAGCGAAAGCCGGCGGTCGGCGCGGCCGCCGCATGGAAGGCTGCCAAGGCGGGACGTCCGTCCATCGTGGTCACCCCATCCAGCCACGCCGGCAAGACGCTGGGGTTCGCCTTCAGCCAGGTGCGCGCGGCCGCCAGGGGCGCCAGGCCCTTGTCGAGGATCAGCCCCATCAGCTGGCTTTCGCCGATCAGGCTGAAGGACAGATTCTTCAAGAGGCGCCCGACATTGGGACATTGCTGCAGATAGCCTGAGCGGACATTGGTGTAGATCACCGCGCCGCCGAAGTCCGGGCCGAAATAGGCGTCGCCGCCGGTGAGGTAGCGCATGTCGAAGCGCATGTTCATCGGGTGAGGCGCCCAGCCCAGGAACACCACCGGCTTCTTGGCCTTATAGGCTCGCTCCACCTCGGCCAACATGCCCTGCTCGCTGGACTCCACCAGTTTGAAGTCGCCCAGGCCAAAGGCGTTCTTGGCGATGATGTCAAGCACGTGGCGATTGCCGTCGTTGCCGGCCTCAAGGCCGTAAACCACGCCGCCAAGTTGATCCTTGAAGCGCTTGATATCGCTGAAATCCGTCAGCCCAGCTTCGTAGAGATAGGCAGGAACGGCCAGAGTGTATTTGGCGCCCACCAGATTGGGTCGCACCACCTGCACCGCACCGTCGGCCATGAACGGAGCGCGGTCGTGGGCCTGGGAGGGCATCCAGTTGCCGAGGAAGACGTCCACGTCCCTGTTCTTCATGGCGGCGTAGGTGACCGGCACCGACAGCACGGTGACCTTGGGCCGATAGCCCAGCTTGTCGAGGATCACGCTGGCGACGCCGGTGGTGGCGGCCACGTCGGTCCAGCCGATGTCGGCCAGCCGCACACTGCCGCAGGCGGCCGGATCGGCGGCGGCGGGCGCGGCGCCCAAGAGCCCCGTCCAAAGCACCCCGAGGAGGGCGCATAGTCCAAGTCCCCTCATGCAGCATGGTCTCCCCGACGGCGCCGGTTGATTAGTCGTTCAACACCTGCGCCCTGGCAATCCCCAGCGCGACGGCGGCGGCCGAGCCTTCGGGGTCTGCGATCATCCGCCCCTCCCCACCGACAGCCTGTGCAAATATAGCGCAGCCCCGCCCGCTTGAACGGCCCCGCGCCTGGGCCGATTGCCAAGACCCGTCATTGATCGTTCATTCAGCCATGCCCCCCAATCCGCGCACGCCCTGCCCAAGCCCCCCGCCCCCGCCTTCCTTGAAGGTGGGCCTAATCCTAGCCGACAACTTCACCCTCTCCGCCTTCGCCCTATTCACCGATCATCTGCGGCTGGCGGCGGACGAGGGCGACATGAGCCGGCCGGTGCGGGCGCAGTGGTCGATCATGTCCCATCGCTTCGAGCCGATCCGGGCCAGTTGCGGGGTGATGCTGGCCCCCACCGACCGCTTCATCGACCCCGCGACCCTCGACTATGTGGTGGTGGTGGGCGGGGTGCTGCACGCCGGGCGTCAGGTGGACGAGGCGACCAACCGCTATCTGCAAGCGGCGGCAAAGGCCGGGGCCACCCTGGTCGGCCTGTGCACCGGTAGTTTCATCCTCTGCCGCGCGGGGCTGATGGCGGGGCGGCGATCCTGCGTCAGCTGGTATCACCACCAGGATTTCGTCAATGAGTTCCCCACCCATGCGGTGACCGCCGATCGGCTGTTTCTGGAGGATGGCGACCGCATTACCTGCGCCGGAGGCGCCGGCACCGCCGATCTGGCCATCTGCCTGATCGAGCGTCATCTCGGCCGCGCCCTGGCCCAGAAGGCCAGCCAGGTCTTGCTGTTCGAGCGCGCCCGCGCCGGCAGCGAGGCCCAGCCTCACCCCCCCGTCGCTGGGACCCTGGCCGACCCCCGGATGCGCAAAGCCCTGCTGATCATGGAGCAGACCCTAGCCCATCCACTCACGGTGGCGGAGGTGGCCCGCCAGCTCGGCCTGTCGGCGCGCCACTTCGAGCGGCTGTGTCAGGCGACGGTGGGGATGAGCCCCGGCGCCCTCTACCGCAAGATGCGCCTGCGCTACGCCCATTGGCTGGTGGACAACACAACCCGTTCGGTCACCGACATCGCCCTGGACTCAGGCTTTGCCGACGGCTCGCACTTCTCGCGCCAGTTCAAGGAAAGCTACGGCCTGTCCCCCTCCATGCGCCGCCGCCAGCCCCGCGCGGCCACGGACAGCGACGCCGCCGGAATGCGGGTGTTCGGCTAGGCCCAGGCTGGGCGACGCTCAGCGCTGAGCGACCTCCCAGCCCTCCGCTACATAGTAGGGCGCGTTCGACGTCGGCAGGGCGGGCCGGCCGAGGACGATGTCCGCCGCCTTTTCCGCCAGCATGATGGTGGGCGCGTTCAGATTGCCGGTGGTGAGCGACGGCATGATGGAGGAATCCACGACCCTGAGACCTAAAAGCCCGATCACCCGCGTCTCGGCATCCACCACCGCCATCGGATCGTCGGCCCGCCCCATCTTGCAACTGCAGGAGGGGTGGTAGGCGCTCTCCACCTTGGCCCTGATGAAGTCGTCGATCTCGTCGTCGGTCTGCACGCCGACGCCGGGCTGGATTTCCCGCGCGGCGTAGGGGGCGAAGGCCGGCTGCGCGAAAATCTCGCGGGTCAGGCGCACGCAGGCGCGCATCTCGGTCCAGTCGTCCGCGTGGCTCATATAGTTGAAGCGGATGATCGGCTTGTCGGTCGGTTTGGCCGAGGCCAGGCGCACCGATCCCCGGCTCTTGGAGCGCATGGGGCCGACGTGGACCTGGAAGCCATGCTCCTTGGCGAGGGACGCGCCGTCGTAGCTCACCGCCATGGGCAGGAAATGGTACTGGATGTCCGGATAGCGCACCTCCGCCCGGCTGCGGATAAAGCCGCAGCTCTCGAAATGGTTGGTGGCGCCGAGGCCCCCGCGGGTCAGCAGCCAGCGGGCGCCGATCAGCGCCTTGGCGAGCGGATTGGTCGCCGAATAGAGGGTGATCGGCTGCTTGCAGGCGACCTGGAAATAGAACTCTAGGTGGTCCTGCAGGTTTTCGCCGACGCCGGGCAGGTCATGCACCACGTCGATGCCGTGCCCCTTCAACTCCGCCGCCGGCCCTACCCCCGATAGCTTCAGCAACTGCGGGGAATTGATCGGGCCGCCGGCCAGGATCACCTCCCGCCGCGCCTTCACCGTATGGACGCCGCCGCCGCGACGGTACTCCACACCGGTCGCCCGCTTCCCCTTAAAAGTCAGACGGGTGGCCAGGGCGTGGGTCTTCACCGACAGATTAGGCCGCTTCATCGCCGGGCGAAGGTAGGCGTTGGCGGCGCTGGAGCGGCGGCCCTGGCCCACGGTCATGTCCATGGGACCGAAGCCCTCTTGCTGATAGCCGTTGATGTCCCCCGTCACCGGATAGCCGGCCTCTTCCCCCGCCTTCACCCAGGCGGCGTGCAGGGGATTGTCGAGGGCGCCATAGCGGGTCTGCAGGGGCCCGCAATCCCCGCGATAGGCGTCCCCGCCCCCCGCCTTGGTCTCAGAGCGCTTGAAATAGGGCAGGACGTGCCGATAGCCCCAGCCTAAGGCCCCCTCCTCCTCCCATCGGTCGAAATCCAAGGGATTGCCGCGCACATAGACAAGGCCGTTGATCGAGGACGAGCCGCCCAGCACCTTGCCGCGCGGAGTGTGCAGGCGCCGCCCGCCCAGGTGCGGCTCCGGCTCGCTCTCGTAGAACCAATTATATTTGGGCATGTTCATCGGGATCGACAGCGCCGTAGGCATCTGGATGAAGATCGAGCGATCCGATCCCCCATACTCCAGCACGAGCACGCTGTGCCGACCGTCCTCGCTCAGCCGGTTGGCCAAGACGCAGCCGGCCGAGCCCGCGCCGACGATGACGTAATCGAAAACCTCATCTGACACTGGAGGGGGGTCCTAGTAGGGCGAATCGACATCGCCCAGGGCGACATAGACGCTCTTCAGCTGGGTGTAATGCTCGATGGCGGCGCGGCCGTTTTCCCGCCCGAGCCCCGACATCTTCGACCCGCCGAATGGCAGCTCAACGGGGGTGATGTTGTAGTGGTTGATCCAGCAGGTCCCCGCTTCCAGCCGCGCGATCACCCGGTGGGCGCGGGTCAGGTCGTTGGTGAAGACCCCGGCGGCGAGGCCGAACTCGGTGGCGTTGGCGCGGGCGATCACCTCCTCCTCGTCGTCGAAGGCAAGGATAGTCATCACCGGACCGAAGATCTCTTCGCGGACGATGGTCATGTCGTCGTGGCAGTCGTCGAACACCGTGGGGGCGACGAAGAAGCCTGCCGAGAGGGCGCCGTCGACAACCCGTTCCCCGCCCGCTAGCATCCGCGCCCCCTCCGCCCGGCCGCGGGCGATATAGGCCAGCACCCGGCGCATGTGATCCTCGGAGATCAGGGCGCCGACCTGGGTGGCGGGATCGGCCGGATCGCCGACGGTCATGGCCTGCACCCGGGCGACAAGCTTCTCGATAAAGGCGACCTTGATGCTGCGATGTACGAACACCCGGGTGGCGTTAGAGCAGACCTCTCCCGCGGAATAGAAGTTGGCCAAAAGGGCGCCGGAGACGGCGTTATCCAGCTTGGCGTCTTCGAACACGATCAGGGGGGATTTGCCGCCGAGTTCCAGCGTGACATATTTCAGCGTCTCTGCGGCGTCGCGCATCACCGCCTTGCCGGTGGAGACCTCGCCGGTCAGCGACACCTTACGGATCTTGGGGTGGCGAGTGAGCAGCCGGCCGGTGTCGGCGAAACCCTGCACCACCTGGAACACCCCATCCGGCAGGCCGGCCTCGGTGTAGATCTTGGCGAGTTCGATGGCGGTCAGGGGGGTCAGCTCCGCCGGCTTGAAGATCATGGCGTTGCCGCAGGCTAAAGCCGGAGCCGACTTCCAGCAGGCGATCTGCAAGGGATAGTTCCAGGCGCCGATGCCCGCGGTGACTCCAAGCGGCTCGCGCCGGGTGTAACCGAAGGCATCCGGCCCGAAATCCAGATGCTCGCCGGATAGGCTGGCGGCGAGCCCGGCGTAATAGTCCAGGCAGTCGGCGCCGGAGATCACGTCCACCACGCTGGTTTCCTGGATCGGCTTGCCAGTGTCGCTGGTCTCCAGCGCCGCCAGCTCGTCGTTGCGCGCGCGCAACAGATCGGCGGCGCGGCGCAGCACCTTGCCCCGCTCCGCGCCTGTCATCGCGGCCCACAGGCGCTGACCGGCGACAGCCCTTTGCACGGCAGCGTCCACCTCGGCGGCGCCGTCAACCGTCAGGGTCGCCAGCACCGCGCCGGTGGCGGGATTGAGGGTGGTGAAGCTCGTCCCGGCGCGGGGCGAGCCGACGGCGACGCCTTCGACCGGCGGCGGCGCCAACACCTTCAACCGATTGTCGATAAAGGCGGTCAGGAGCCCCCGCGCCGTTTCGCTGTCCGCCTCGATCCAGTTGGAGAGGGCGGCCCGCAGCCATACGCCGTCGATCATCGCCGCGATCATCGCCGCGAGGCTCTTGGCGTCCTCCAGCGGCATCATCATCCGCAGGTCGTGGCGCAGGTTCGACAGCATTCGCCGCTGATAGATGGCCTGCACCCGGCGCAGGCCGTCCACATGTTGAACCTGCCCCCAAAAGGCCAGCCAGGCGGCGCCCGTGCGCTGGTCGAACTCCTCGGCCGCGAGATTGGCGTCGATCACCGCCTGGATGCGGGCGCGGGGTGTGCGGGCCAGGGCCAGGCGAGAGCGCACTCCGTTGGCCACGCGCGTGAGCATGGTGCGGAAGGCCGCCTCCAACATGCCGTCCTTGTCGCCGAAATAATGGGCGACCAAGCCGGCGGACACGCCGGCGCGACCGGCGATCTGCCCCAGGGTGCTAGCGACGTAGCCCACCGCCGACAGGCTATCGATGGTGGTTTCGATCAGCTGAGCGCGCCGGCCGTCTTCCAGCCCTGCTTTTGCCACGCCTTGCGTTTGCCGAACCACCGAGAGTCTCCAAAATTGAATGATTATTCAATCGATGCGCCGCTGCGTGCCCGATTGCAAAAGCTGAGATAATCAAGAGTATTCCGGTCTATACTCGGGCGCCGGAGTCGCAACATGCTGGTATTTTTGGCACACAAACGCCCTGGCCTCAAGGACGACCGGGCGGCGCGGGCGGCGGGCGATTAAATGCTTGATCAATTGTTGTGCGCGCCGCGAATGCTAAGCTCGCGTCGCGGCTGCGGCCGAGGCAGGAGGTGTGCATGACGACCGCCCTTGAGTTTCGCGATGTGGACATCCTGTTCGGCGGCGGGCGCGGCTCGGGCGGCGCCCGCGCCATGAAGACCGCCCTCGACTTGCTGGATCAGGGGCAGAGCCGAAGCGAAATCTCCGATCGGACGGGAGTCATCGTCGGCGTCTGCGGAGCCAATCTGACGGTGGCCGAGGGCGAGATCTGCGTGCTGATGGGCCTCTCCGGCTCTGGAAAATCCACGCTTCTGCGCGCCGCTAATGGCCTCAACACCGCCTCCCGCGGTCATGTGTTGGTGCGCAATGGCATGGGCATGACCGACGTCAGCGATTGCGACGAGGCCGCCTTGCGCCAAGTGCGGCGCGAGCGGGTGGCCATGGTGTTCCAGCAGTTCGGCCTCCTGCCCTGGCGAACGGTGCGCGAGAACGTCGGCTTCGGTCTGGAGCTGCGCGGCTCCGAGCGCAATGAGCGGCGGCGGGTAGTGGACGAGAAGCTGGCCCTGGTCGGCCTCAGCCCATGGGCGGACCGCTACGCCAGCGAACTTTCGGGCGGGATGCAGCAGCGGGTGGGCCTGGCGCGGGCTTTCGCCACCGACGCCGACATCCTCTTGATGGACGAGCCGTTTTCGGCGCTCGACCCCCTGATCCGCGCCAAGCTTCAGGACGAGCTCCTGGCCTTGCAAGAACGGATGCGCAAGACCATCCTCTTCGTCAGCCACGATCTGGACGAGGCGTTGAAGCTCGGCGACCGCATCTGCATCATGGAGGGCGGACGGATCATCCAGACCGGCACGGCCGACGACATCATGCTGCGCCCCGCCGACGACTACGTGGCCGAATTCGTCGCCCACATGAACCCCCTGACCGTGCTCACCGGCGGCATGATCATGCGCCGGGCGGAGGACCTGCCCAGAAGCGGCGAGGCCGTGCTCTTGGACACGGCGGGTCGCTATCGCTTGACTCTCGATGCACAGGGCGCGCCCTTGGCCTTGGCCCTGGACGGGGCGCCGCAGCTTCTCGCCACCTTCATCGAGGAGGACGGGACGCCTAGCGGGCGGGTGATGATGGCGGAGGCCAACGCCTCTCTGCGCATCCTGATCGAACTGCGTCAGGGTTCCGGCCACCCCATCGTCTTGGTGCAGGACGGGGCGATGGTGGGTGTCTGCTGCCAGAACGAGATCCTGCAGGCGCTCA
The DNA here is from genome assembly GCA_026225565.1 of Caulobacter sp. Taxonomy (GTDB): domain Bacteria; phylum Pseudomonadota; class Alphaproteobacteria; order Caulobacterales; family Caulobacteraceae; genus CAIOYC01. The sequence continues at coordinate 8,105 of JAMFTA010000035.1, forward strand.
CCGCTGGACGCACCGCCGCCCAAAACGCCGCCTAGCACTACCTGCAAACGAAAACGGCCGGCCCCGAAGGACCGGCCGCAGCGCTGACCGGGCGCCGAAGCCCCCGGTTGCGGCGCCCTTGGATTTAGAACTGCTTGCGCAGGGTGATGAAGGCCTCGCGGGGGGCGCCCGCCTGCAGGGTCTGATAGTCGCCCGTGAAGGTGTAGCCATTGGTGCCCATGGTGGCGACGTACTTCTTGTCGAGGACGTTGGTGATGTTGCCCTGGATCTCCACGCCCTTCAGCACGCCCGGACCGCTGAAGCGGTAGCCGGCGCTGAGGTTGAAGATGGTGCGTCCGCCGACCGACTGATCGTTGTCGTAAGTGTAATAACGCTTGGACATGTAGTCGCCGTCGACATTGGCGAACAGCGAACCATCGTCATAGGCCAATGACAGGTGGGCGATGTTCTTAGGGCTGTCGACCACCGTCTTGCCGCCGGTGGGTTGAGTCCCGACGTTCTGATCATAGCGGGAGTCGTTGTAGGCGTAGGAGCCTGAGATCGTCCAGTTGTGAATGATTTTCCAGGCGCCCGTCAGCTCGACCCCCTTGGTGGTGACCGATCCCACGTTGGCCAGAACCACTGGCGCACCGATGATCGCCGCTCCGGACGAAACCCCCAAAAGGCGATTATCGAACTTGGTGTAGTAGCCGACGATGGAGCCCTGCACCGGCCCCTCGTGGTAGCGGTAGCCGACCTCGCCGGTCTTGGACGTTTCGGGCTTCAGACTGCCCTTGATCGCGTCAAAGCCCGCTTGAGTGGTGGAGAAGGGGCCTTCGGTCTCTGCGCCGATGAAGGCGTTTTGATTTTGAGCATAGTCGGCGAACACTTCGCCGAAGTGGTGCAGGCTGTAGTTCACGCCTACCTGCGGCAGGAAGTCGTCGCTGGCCTTGATCTCACCAGCAGCCAGACCCCCAACCCTTGATATAGCGGTAACATCGACGTCCTGGGTCTTGAAGCCGTAGTTCAGCTTGAGCTCATCGGTAATCTTCCAGGTATCTTGCAAATGGAACACCGTCGTGTCCGTAGAATACTCGCTGTACCTCTGGGTATAAAATGGATCAATTTGGAAATCTAAATTATTACGATTTGATAGCGTCGAATTAAGTGCATAGTAACGCCGCGCTTCATTGAAGTTATTACGCTCATACCAAAAACCACCTTCGATATCGTGGCCAGCGATCTTGTATTCCAAAGACCCTATGCCACCTTCACGCATGATATAGTACTCAGTAGTTCTCAGAGAAATCGGCGTACCGTCCGGCGACGCCAAGTAGGGCGTATCCCATGTGCCTTGGCCGGTGTTGTTGTGACCGTAGCCCGTCAGGTGAGCCGTCAAATTGTCGAGGATGTCCCAATCAACGGTAAAGCCGCCGAGGGTGTCTTTGCGCAGGCCCGACCCATTGTAATAGACCGCGTCGATCGCATCGCCGTCCTTCGTATTGGTGAAGGGCGCCGGATAGGCGGTGTGGTTGTTATAGGCATTCGCCAACGCGATCGCGAGAGGTGCGTTGTTGCTGATATTATCCAGCTTGTAGCCGAATTGATTGATCAGCGAGCGGTTTAGATCCTGATAGTCGTTCTCTGCGCGATCAGAATAGTTGACGAAGGCTGTGACCTTGACCTTGTCGCCGATCGGCTGGACGATCTTGCCGTTGAATTGATCCTGCTTCTGCTTGCCATAGCCCTTCCACTTGTCGGATTCCTGGTGGCTGTAGCTCAGATAGGCCGTACCCCCGCCGGGCAACTCGCCGGTGTCCAGACGGATGAACTCGTGCTGGGTGCTGTAGCTGCCGTAGGTCCCCTCCACATCGACGCCGAAGTCCCTGGACGGCGCGCGCGAATGGAACTCGATAACACCGCCGAGATTGGAGGTGGAGGCCGCGCTAAGTCCGCCGGTGCCTTCGGACAACTGGCTGGCGCCGAGATTTTCCGATGAGATGGCGCGCGAGATGTGCAGGCCGTTGTCGTTGCCGTAGAACATATTGCCCAGCGGCACGCCGTCGAGGGTGAAGCCCATGTGTTCTTGGTCGAAGCCGCGCACCGAGATGCGGGTCGCCCACTCATAGGCGCCGAAGGGATCGGACGACTGGAAGTTCACGCCGGGAAGGGATTGCAGCACCTTGATCGGGCTGGTGCCGGGCACGACCTCTTCGATCTGCACGGCGCTGATGGTCTGGATCTGGCGGGTCTGGCCGGCGCCCATGACCACGATCTCAGGCAGTTCGGCGGCGCTCGCCGTCACTGGCGCGCTGGCCGCGTCGGCGGCGAAAACCGGGCTGACACAAAATGGCATGACGCCCATGGCGCAGCCGAGCAGCGTTCTCTTCAACATTGATTTATCCCCTTTTTGCCCAGGCGGCTGCGCCGCTCAAGACGTCGAATTACGCTCTATCGCCTGAAACGATGGTCCCCCGCCGAGCGGGGATGGCGTACTTTTTTCGTGCAACAGTTTTATTACTTATTTTCGACTTACCCAGCGTCCGCGCCGCCAGAAGGCCGACGAGGCGAAAAAATCAAACCGATAGCGCCGCCCGACGATTGAACGAGTGTTCACCAAAAACCCAAATCCGCCATTGGGACCGCCGACGCTCGCGCGCGATCGATGGCTATGGATGAAAATCCAGCGTTATTTTCGCTAAATATGCCCAAAATGATACAAGTTTAGGCGAAAGATGCAGCCAGGCAACAGGTCAGGATAAATTGAAGGGTCATTCAACTTATCCACCAGACTCCACCCTGCGAAGCCGCTGGAGGCGGGCGATTCAGCGACCGATGCACGGCCCGGCGCACCCATAGCCAGCGCTATCGGGGGAAAATCTATGCTGAACTGTACTTCGCGCATGTGACGGATCGATGATGGCCGGTCCGCGCCGCGCGGCCGGCGCCATCGGTCGCCTTAGCCCCGGCTGGCCTGGGGAATCGGCGCCAGGCGGCGCCTCAGCACGCCCGCGCCCCACTGGCCGGCGATCCGCACCGCCAGGTTCACGTAGAAGATCAACATGCCCATGGCGGCGGCGGGGCCCATGTCGCCGGCGTCGTCCATATTCAGCACCGCCACGGAGGCCAGCTTGAAGTCGGCGGGATAGAGGAAGACCACCACCGACACCGTGGTCATGGCGTTGACGAACAGATAGAGGGCGATCTCGACGAGCGCCGGCGCACAGATGGGCGTGGCGATGCGCCAGAACACCGTCGCGGGCCCTCGCCCGAGCATCGCCGCCGCCGGCTCCATCTCCGGGTCCAGCGCCTTCAGCGCCGACATCGAGGTCAGATGCGCCACGGTATAGAAATGAGTGACCGTGGCGATCACCAGGATGGCGAAGCCGCCATAGAGGAAGTGAAACGGGTTGGCCGGATCGTCGAAGAAGAGGGCATAGGCCAGCCCCAGAGCCAGCCCCGGCGCCGCAGCCGGCAGCAGGGCCATCAGCGAGAAGGCGTGGCGCAAAGCCGGCGTCCCGCGAGTGCGTTGGGTCACATAGGCGCCGGCGAAGGCTACGGCCGCGCCGACGACGGCGACAGCCAGGGCGAGCTCGACAGAATTCAAAATGCTGATCCAGCCTCCGTCATAGCGGCCGAGATCGTAACTGGTGGCGCTCGGGCTAAGGTCATAGGGCCACATCTTCACCAGGGCGACCATCTGGCAGACCGCCAAGAGCCCGACGATGGCCAGAGCGATGGCGCCGCAGCCGAGCCATAGGCCCCCATCGCGCAGTCGGCTGGGGCTTGCGACAAACCCCGTCGAGCGGGCGGAGATCATGGCCGACTGGCGACGCATGGCCATGCGTTCCAGACCCATGAACAGGGCGCTGGGGGCCAAGAGCAGCATGGCCACCACCGCGCCCATCTCGAAATTCTGCTGCCCCAACACCTGTTTATAGACATCCAGGGCGAGCACGTTGAAATCGCCGCCGATCACCACCGGCGCGCCAATATCGGTGATGGCCAGGGTGAAGACCACCATGGCCGCCGACACCAGGCCGTAGCGGGCTGCGGGGAAGGTGACGGTCCAGAAGATGCGCCAAGGGCTGGCTCCCAGCATCTGCGCCTGCTCGTAGAGCCGACCGTCGGCGGCGGAGAGGGCGGTGCGCAAGAGGATCACCGCATGGGGAAACGCCCCCACCACCTCAGCCAAAAGCACCCCGCCCGCCCCATAGATGACATGGCCGTGCAGCCACGGGGTCAAAAGGCCCTGGCGACCGAACAGATAGACCAGGGCCATGGCCGGCAGGAGCGAGGGCGCCAACAAGGGCAGCGTGCCGATAGCAGCCAAGGCGCCCTTCAGCCGGATGTTGCTGCGCTCCAGTCCATAGGCGAACAGGAAGGCCAGCGGCAGGGTCGAGACGATGGCTAGGCCGCCCAGGACGCCGGTGTCGATCAGCGATCGCCGCAAGGAGGGCGAGGAAAGATATCGTCCATAGTAGGCCAGGGTGATCCCGCCGTCCGGGCCGCTGACCGACCGCCAGGCTAGAACCCCCAAGGGCGCGATGAGGGCGATCACGGCGCAGGCGCAGTAGAGCAGCGCCACCGCGCCTGCACCGCCGCCGAACCGAGCGAATTTCGGTGAAAACGCAAGTCGTGTGGCGATCCCGGCCATCTCAGTCGACCGCGAACAGCCGGAGGCGCTGCGGCGGCAAGACGAGCCTCAGGGCGTCGTCGCTCAGGGGCGCGCAATGGGCGGGCACGTCCACCAGCAGGGGGACCGCGCCGACGCCCGCCAGCACATCCAGCCGCACCACGGCGCCGAGAAACTCCCGGCGGTGAATGCGCGCGCCAACGCCATCGGCCATTCCAGGCGGTGCAAGGACGATGGCTTCGGGCCTGATCCCCAGCTGCACGGCCTCGCCGATGGCGAAGCCTGCGGTGGCGGCCGCCATGGAGCCGAGGCCAGCCGCCTCCACCACGCCGGCGGCGCTCACCCGCGCCGGCAGCAGATTCATCGCTCCCACAAATCCGGCGACGAAGGCCGAGGTGGGGGCGTCATAGATGTCTTGCGGGGCGCCCGACTGCTCGACCCGGCCGGCGCGCATCACCGCGATGTGGTCGGCGATGGCCAAGGCCTCGGCCTGGTCATGGGTGACCATCACCGTGGTGACGCCGAGGCGCCGCTGCAGATCCTTCAACTCGCCGCGCAGGCGCTCGCGCACCTGGGGGTCCAGCGCCGACAGGGGCTCGTCCAGCAGCAACACCCGCGGCTCGGGCGCCAAGGCGCGAGCAATGGCCACCCGCTGTTGCTGGCCGCCGGAGAGCTGTACCGGGCGCCTGGCGCCAAAGCCCGGCAGGCCCACCATCTGCAACAGCTCGTCCACGCGCCGCTGACGCACGAGGGGCGAGGTCTTCCGCGAGAGGCCAAAGGCGATGTTCTGACTGACCGTCATGTTGGGAAAGAGGGCGTAGGACTGGAACACCATGCCCACCCCGCGCGCAGCCGCCGACAGGCCGGTGATGTCGCGCCCCTCGCTCAGCACCACCCCCGACGTCGCCGGCTCCAGCCCCGCCAGGACCCGCAGGCAGGTGGTCTTGCCGCAGCCGGACGGGCCGATCAGACAGGTGAAGGCGCCGCGCTCGATCTCAAGATCGACGCCGTCCAGCGCCACCGCCGCCCCGAACCGCTTGCTGAGCCCCTGCACCGACAACATGGCGGGGGCGCTCATTCCTTGTGCGCCGCCTTGCCCTCATAGCGTTTGCTCCATTCGGCCAGGATGCGGACCCGGTTGCGCGCGGTCCAGGCCAGGTCCATCGGCGCCAGGCGGTTGGCCAGATCCGTGGGCAGATAGGGCGCGGGCTTATTAAAGCGCGTCACGCCGACCATGGAGAAGCTGTCGGCGTAGAGCTTCATGGCGTCATCGGACATGGCCCAATCGGTGAAGATCTGCGCCGCCTTGGGGTGAGCCGCGCCGGCCACGACGGCGGAGGCCTCAAGATCCCAGCCCACGGCGTTCGGCGGCACGACCACCTCGATCGGCGCCCCCTCCCCCTTGGTGCGCGAGGCGCGGAAATCGAAGGATATGCCGATCGGCACCTCGCCTCGGGCGGCGTCCTTACAGGGCTTGGACCCCGAGGGGTCGTAGCTGACGATATTCTTGTCCAGCCGGTCCATATAGTCCCAGCCCTTGGTCTCGCCCCAGGCCTGCAACCACCCGTTCACCGTCAATAGGCCCGTGCCGGACGAGGCCGGATCGGGCATGGAGATGGCGCCCTTGTAGATGGGCTTGGTCAGGTCTTCCCAGGTTCGCGGAATGGGCAGGCCGCGCTTGGCCGCCTCGATGGTGTTGACGCAAATGGCCGAAGAGAACAGCGCCTCGCCGTTCCAGTATGGGGGCTGTTCGGGGTCGCGAAAGCGCTGGTCCAGCCGATCTCCGCCAAGCGGCGTATAGGGGGCCAACACCCCCTGCTCATCCAGTTCGGAGATGGAGGTGGCGGCGGTGGCGAACACCGCGTCCACGCGCGGCGCCTTCTTTTCCGCCAAGAGCTTGGCGGTCAGGACGCCGGTGGACTCGCGGACCCAGACCAGTTCGATATCCGGATGGGCCTTTTTGAAGGCGGCGGCGTACATCGGCAACTGGTCCGCCTCGGCCGCCGTATAGACCACCACCCGCTTTTGCGGCGCGCAGGCGCCGACCAGGGCCAGCGCCGACAGCAGCAACAGCCGCGGCGCCGCCCTGGCCGCCTGTTTTGCAGCAATTATTGAACGGCCCATCAATCCCCACCGGCGAAATTCTAAATGTTTGTATCACGGATCAAGCTTGGCGCCCCGGCCGACGCGGCAGCCACTGACGAATCAGCTGTCCGGCGCCCCGCGGCGGGCGCCGGGGTATGATCGGCGCCTACTCCCCTGGCGCCGTTATGTGTCAGTTTTATCCGCATCTGGTCCGAGCTTGGCCGGGCGGCCGGGAAAGGCCGCCGGGGTCATCAGCGTTCGATGACCAGATCGCTGGTGGGTCTGGAGCAGCAGATCAGGATCATGCCCTGGTCGATCTCTCGTTGGCGGATGCCGCCGGCGTGGGTCATCTCCACCGTGCCGGAGATGAGCTTGCTCTTGCACGTCCCGCAGAGGCCTTTGGTGCAGGACGAGGGGAGCCGCATCCCGGCGCTCTTAGCCGCCTCCAGCACAAAGGTCTGCTCGTCCACCTCGATGGTGCGGCGCGATTTGGTGAACTCCACCTTGTGGGCGGCGGCGTGGGGCCGAGGTGCAGCCGTGCGCACCTCGGCCTGCTCCAGCGTACTGAGCTCGCCGAAAACGAAGCTCTCCTCGTGATGCCGGGCCATGTCGAAGCCGGCCTCCGCCAGCAGGGCGCACACCCCGGCCATATAGCCGGAAGGACCGCAGACGAAGATCTCCCGCTCCATGAAGTCCGGCGCGATCAGGGACAGCATGGAAAGGCTGAGCCGGCCGGTGAAGCCGTCCCACGGCGCGCCGCCGCCCGACGCCTCGCAGATGGTGGCGGTGCGAAAGCCCGAACGCGCGCGGGCCATCAGAGCCAGCTCGTCGCGGAAAACGATATCGGCGGGAGAGCGAGCGCTATGGACGAAGACAACATCCTGGCGGCTCGCCAGATCGTGCTGGGCCCGCGCCATGCTCATCAGGGGCGTGATCCCGCTGCCGGCCGAAAGGAACAGCAGCTTGCGGTCAGCGTGCCCGTCGCTGGTGAACTCGCCCATGGGGCCGAGTGCGTTCAGCCTATCGCCGACGCGAAAATGATCGTGCAGCCAATTTGATGCGGGCCCGCCCGGCGTGCGCTTGACGGTGATCGAAACCGCATAGGGGCGGGTCGGGCTGGATGAGAGGGTGTAGCAACGCTGCACCCCCTGCCCGCCCCCACCTTGGCTTGCCAGGGGAATCTCGAAGGTCATGAACTGGCCCGGCCGGTAGGCGAAGAGGTGCGGCTCAGGCGCCTGCAGGATGAAGGTGCGAACGTCGTGGGTCTCGTCCCGCACGGCGCGGCAAACCAGGGTCTCGTCCCTGTCCGGATCCCAATAGGGCGGCGCGGCCGGCGTGCTCAAGCGGCCAATCCCGCCGACAGTCGCCCCAGATACCAGTCGCAGAACTTCTCCACCAAGCCTTCGGTATAGGGGGAATAGGGGCCGGGCTCATAGGCCGGACTGCGAATCCCTGCCTGGGAAATCTCCACCAGGTCCGCGTCCTGGCGATTGGTGGCGGCCCAGACGGCGGTGAGGTTCTCGATGTCGTAGTCCTCGCCCTCCACCGCCTCCTTGTGCACCAACCACTTGGTGCGGACCAGGGTCTGCTCGGGCCCGATGGGGATGGCGCAGAAGGTGACCACGTGGTCGCTCATGAAGTGGTGCCAGCTATTGGGCTGGGTCCAGAAGGACAGCCCCCCCGACTGCGGATCGTTGATGCCGCCGAGAAGCCGGCGCGAAGCCACCTTGGTGTCGAAGGTCTGGCTCTCGCCGTGCCGATCGATGGGCAGGCGCTCGGTGCGAAAGCCGGTGACCCGGTCGGCCAGATGCTCCAGCTCCCGCGACGGCAGGCCTCGCGCCTCCCAGCGCCCATGCAGATCGGTGACCATGGCGGCGTAGCGATCCGCCTGCTCTAGCTCGGTCTCGTCAAGCGTCTTGGGCGAGAAGCCGAAGCCGTAGGCGAACAGGGGAATGGTCAGCTCCGGATGGTTGCCCGAGCAGTGGTAGCATTCACGGTTGTTCTCCATGGTCAGCTTCCAATTGCAGTTCTCGATCAGATCCGCGGAGAAGGCGACCTTGGCGTCGGACAGGCTATGGGGGGCGAGGTAGGGCGACATGGCCGCATCCATGGCGGCGATATCCTCGGGCGGCCGATCGGCCAGGCAGATGAATAGCAAGCCAGCGACCGAGCGCAGATGCACGGGTTTGAGCCCCCGGCAGCTCATGTCGAAATCCTCGCCCATGTGGTTGGCGAACAGCAATTTTCCGTCCAGCCCATAGGTCCAGGCGTGATAGCGGCAGACCAGATTGCCAACGGTCGCCTTAGGCTCCGACACCAGCCGCGCGCCGCGATGGCGACAGACATTGTGAAAGGCGCTGACCTGCATGTCGTCGTCGCGCACGATCACAACCGAGGTCTCGCCGATCTCCATCGTCATCACGTCGCCGGGCTCGGGCACGTCGGGCTCTACGCCCACATAGATCCAGTGGCGGCCGAAGATCAGCTCCAGGTCCGCCTTGAACACTTCAGGGCTGGTGTAGAAGGCCTGCTCCAGGCTGTGGCCGGGCTTGCGGCGCGCGATCAGCTCGGCAAGCGGCGGAGCGGCGGAATTCCACATGGCGGGCGGTCCTGGCGGGTGGGCGGAACGAGCGGCGGTAGTCTGACCGTGATCGCGCCCCCAAGCTTTCCCACAAACGACGAATGCTTGTCCAATTGCGACAGGCGGCGGGCCCGATCGCGGGCCGCTGGCGCGTCGCTTCAAAACAAGCCATGTCGTATTTCTTCCAGCGGGACGGCGTGCCGATACGCGGCGCCCACGACATTCCGGCCCATCATCGCCGCCATCGCAGTTCTGGATCGCCATGCAGCCGTTCTCCGCATTCTCCCTGTTCCGGGAAGGCCTCAAGGGGCAGAAGGGTTGGACGCCCCAATGGCGCACGCCTGAGCCAAAGCCGGCCTATGACGCGGTGATCGTCGGCGGCGGCGGCCATGGGCTAGGCGCCGCCTACTACCTCGCCAAGGAACACGGCCTGACCAACATCGCGCTGCTGGAAAAGGGCTGGATCGGCGGCGGCAACACCGGGCGCAACACCACCATCATCCGCTCCAACTATCTGTTCGACGAGAGCGCCGCCCTCTACGACCACGCGCTGAAGCTCTGGGAGGGGCTGTCCCAGACCCTGAACTACAACGTCATGTTCTCTCAGCGCGGCGTCCTGATGCTGGCCCACACGGTGCACGACGTGCAGAGCTTTCAACGTCACATCCACGCCAACCGCGCCAATGGCGTCGACAACGAGTGGCTGACGCCGCAGGCTGCCAAGGCCTTCTGCCCGCCCCTGAACATCACCGCCAACATCCGCTACCCTGTGCTCGGCGGCGCCTTGCAGCGGCGCGGCGGCACAGCGCGCCACGATGCGGTGGCCTGGGGCTACGCCCGCGCCGCCGACGCGCTCGGCGTGGATATCCTGCAAAACTGCGAGGTTGTCGGCATCCAGCGCGACATTAATGGCGCTGTCGAGGCGGTGGAGACCACTCGCGGCCCGATCCGCACCAAGAAGGTCGGGGTTTCCGCCGCGGGCCACACCAGCGTGGTGCTGGGCATGGCGGGGGTGCGCCTGCCGCTGGAGAGCTATCCCCTGCAGGCCCTGGTGTCAGAACCGATCAAGCCGGTATTTCCCTGCGTGGTCATGTCCAACACCGTCCACGCCTATATCAGCCAGTCGGACAAGGGCGAGCTGGTCATCGGCGCCGGCACCGACGTCTACACATCCTACACCCAGCGCGGCGGGCTCCATATCAACAGCCATACGCTCGACGCCGTCTGCGAACTCTTCCCCCAGTTCCGCCGGATGCGGATGCTGCGCAACTGGGGCGGCATCGTCGATGTGACGCCGGATCGCTCGCCGATCATCGCCAAGACCCCCGTGCCGGGCCTCTATGTGAACTGCGGCTGGGGCACCGGCGGTTTCAAGGCCACGCCTGGCGCGGCGCACCTGTTGGCCTGGACCATGGCCAAGGACCAGCCCCACCCCATCAACGCCCCCTTCACCATCGAGCGCTTCCGCGACGGCCATTTGATCGACGAAGCCGCCGCCGCCGCCGTGGCGCACTGAGGGATCCTGGATGCTGCTGATCCCCTGCCCCCACTGCGGCGACCGCCCCGAACTGGAATTCGTCTACGGCGGCCAGGCCCATATCGCCCGCCCCGCCGATCCCAGCGCGCTGAGTGACCAGGCCTGGGCCGAATATCTCTACATGCGCGACAATCCAAAGGGGCCGCACGCCGAACGCTGGCGCCACACCCATGGCTGCGGACACTTCTTCAACCTGGTGCGCGACACTACGAGCGACATGATCCTCGCCAGCTATCGCACCGGCGAACCGCGCCCGACACTGGCCGCCGATCCGAAAGGCGCCGCATGAGCGCGCCCTATCGCACAGAGGCCGGTGGGCGGATCGACCGCAGCCGCACCCTGAACTTCACCTTCGACGGCGCGCGGATGCAGGGGGTGCAGGGCGACACCCTGGCCTCAGCGCTCTTGGCCAATGGCGTGCACCTGATGGGCCGCTCGTTCAAATATCATCGGCCGCGCGGCGTCTTGTCGGCCGGCAGCGATGAGCCCAACGCCCTGGTGGCCGTGCGCCGCGACGACGCCCGCTACACCCCAAACCTGCGCGCCACCGAGGTCGAACTCTACGAGGGGCTTCAAGCGGAAAGCCAGAACCGCTGGCCGAGCTTACGCCTGGACGTCGGGGCCTCGGCGCGGCTGTTGGCGCCCTTTTTGGCGGCGGGCTTCTACTACAAGACCTTCATGTGGCCCCGCAAAGCCTGGGACCGGTTCTATGAGCCCTTCATCCGCGCAGCGGCGGGCCTGGGCAAGGCGCCAACGCAGGCCGATCCCGACCGCTACGCCAGTCGCTACGCTCACTGCGACGTCTTGGTTATCGGCTCCGGTCCCGCCGGCCTCGCCGCCGCCCTCACCGCCGCAGCGTCAGGCGCGCGGGTGATGCTGTGCGACGAGCAGGCGGAATTGGGCGGATCGCTGCTCACGGATCAGGGAGCGCTTATCGACGGCCAGCCGACGCACGCTTGGCTGGCGGACGCCCTTTCGACCCTGGCCGCCCTGCCCAACGTCACCCTCCTGCCCCGCACCGCCGCCTTCGGCTACTTCGCCCACAACCTCATCGGCCTGAACCAACGCCTGACCGAGCATCTGCCCACCGCGCAGGCCACGGGCGTGCGCGAGCGGATGTGGTCGGTGCGGGCGACCGAGGTGGCGATCTGCGCCGGCGCCCTGGAGCGGCCCCTGGTGTTTCCGGGCAACGACCGGCCCGGCGTGCTCCTGGCCGGGGCCGCGCGCACCTATCTGAACCGCTATGGCGTGACGCCCGGCCGGCGGGTCGCCATCGTCGCCGGTTGTGACGGCGCCTATCGAACCGCCCTAGATCTGCACGCCGCCGGGGTGACGCTCGCCGTCATCGCCGATGTGCGCCCCGCCGCCGATGGGCCCTTGCTGCGCGCCGCGCGAGCGGCGGGACTGATCGTGCGCGCCGGCATGACCGTCACCGGAACCGGCGGCGCACGTCGCGTGACCAGCGTCAGCCTCGCCCCTGTGCGGGCGGACGGAAGCGTTGGTGGGGTCAGTGAAACCATCCCCTGCGACGCCGTTCTGATGTCCGGCGGCTATACGCCTAGCGTCCACCTCTTTTCCCAGAGCCGTGGCAAGGTGGTGTGGGACGACGCCCTGAAGACCTACGTTCCGGGGGCCTCGGTCGAGCGGGAGCGGTCGGCCGGCGCCTGTCGCGGAAGCTTCGGCCTCGCCGCCGCCCTAGCGGATGGCGCCAACGCGGGGGCCGAGGCCGCCCGCGCCGCCGGGTTCGACGTCGCGCCCAAGACCTTCGCCGCCGAAGCGACCGAGGCCAGCGCCGACAGCGTGATCGGCGCCCTGCCGCAGCCGGCGTCGACCAAGACCGGCGAAGCCTTCGTCGATTGGCAGAACGACGTGACGGTGAAGGACCTGCATCTGGCTGCGCGCGAGGGTTTCCGCTCCATCGAGCACATCAAGCGCTACACCACCACCGGCATGGCTACGGACCAGGGCAAGACCTCCAACCTCAATGCTCTGGGCGTGGTGTCCCATGCCCTGGGCGCGCCGATGGCCGAGATCGGTCTCACCACCTTCCGGATGCCCTATACGCCGGTAACCTTCGGGAGCCTGGCGGGCGTCTCCCGCGGCGACCTGTTCGAACCGGTGCGCGCCACCGCCATCCATGACTGGGCGGTGGAGCATGGCGCGGTTTTCGAGGATGTGGGCGCCTGGAAGCGCGCCCGCTATTTCCCGAAAGCAGGCGAGGACATGCACGCCGCCGTCGCCCGCGAGTGCCTGGCCGTGCGCTCCGCCTGCGGGATCTTCGACGCCTCGACGCTGGGCAAGATCGAGCTCATCGGCCCCGACGCCGCCGTCTTCATGAACCGCATGTACGTCAACGCTTGGACCAAGCTCAGCGTCGGCAAGTGCCGCTATGGCCTGCTCCTCGGCGAAGACGGCTTTATTGTGGACGACGGGGTGGTGGGGCGGATCGCTGAGGATCGCTTCCACATCACCACCACCACCGGCGGCGCGGCCCGCGTCCTGGCCAAGATGGAAGACTATCTGCAGACCGAATGGCCCGAGCTGAAGGTCTGGGCCACATCCACCACCGAACAATGGGCGGTGATCGCCTTGCAAGGCCCCAAGGCGCGGCTGATCCTCGAAGGTCTGGTGGAGAGCGTCGACCTTTCGCCCGAGGCCCTGCCGCACATGAGCGTGGTCGAGGCGCGCATCTGCGGCGTGACCACCCGCCTGTTCCGCGTCAGCTTTTCCGGAGAGCTGGGTTTTGAGGTCAACGTGCCCGCCGAATATGGCCGGGCGGTGTGGGAGGCGATCTGGGCCGCCGGCCGGCCCCACGGCCTGCTCCCCTACGGCACCGAGGCCATGCACGTGCTGCGCGCTGAAAAGGGTTTCATCATCGTCGGCCAGGAGACCGACGGCACGGTGACTCCGGACGACGTCGGCCTCGGCTGGGCCATCGGCAAGGCCAAGCCCGATTTCGTCGGCAAGCGCTCCCTCGCCCGCCCCGCCATGTCGGCGCCCAATCGCAAGCAGTTGGTGGGGATTTTCACGGACGACCCGGCGCTAGTCTTGGAAGATGGGGTGCAGATCGTCGCCGCCCCCGGCCAGCCCACGCCTAAGCGCCTGATCGGTCACATCACCTCGTCCTACCCCAGCGCTGCGCTCGGCCGCTCCCTGGCTCTGGCCCTGGTGCAGGGCGGGCGGGCGCGGATGGGCGAGACGCTCTACGCGGCGACGGCGGAAGGCGACGTGCCGGTGCGGGTGACCGCGCCGGTCTTCTACGATCCGGATGGAGCGCGGGTGAATGGCTGACCTCACACCCCTGACCCGCGCCGCGCCGCCTGCGCCCAAGAGCCCTTGTCTCACCAACGCGCCGACAGCGGACCGCCTGCTGCTGCGCGGCGATCGGGAGGTGATGGCGGCGGCGGGCGCCGCGTTCGGCCTCACCCTGCCCACGCTCGCCTGTCGCGCCGTCGCAGTGGCGGATGTCGCCGCGCTCTGGCTCGGTCCCGACGAAGAGCTGCTCATCCTGGCGGACGGCGCGGCGCCCGCCGCCATGGTCCGCTTAGCCAACGCTCTGATCGGGCAGCCCCATTCGCTGGTGGACATCAGCCATCGCCAAACGGGGCTCGGCATCAGCGGCCCCCACGCCGAGGCCATGCTGGCCGTGGGCTGCCCGCTCGACCTGCACCTCTCCAAATTCCCCATCGGCATGAACACGCGCACCGTCTTCGCCAAGACGGAGATCGTGCTCTGGCGCACCGGACCGGACGCCTTCCGCATCGAGGTCTGGCGCTCGTTTCGCGCCTATGTGCTAGGGCTGCTCGAAGAAGCCAGTCACGAGTTCACGCCCTGATGGTCAGCGCCTTTGAGATCTTCAAGATCGGCATAGGACCGTCTTCCTCGCACACGGTGGGGCCGATGAAGGCCGCCGCCGCCTTCGCCCACCGGCTGGCGCGGGACGGTCATCTGCCCGCCTTGCAAACAGTCCGCGTCGAGCTGTTCGGCTCCCTGGCCTGGACCGGCAAGGGTCACGGGACCGGGCGGGCGGTGATCCTCGGCCTCGCAGGCCTACGCCCCGAAACCCTCGATCCCGACCGGGCCGACGCGATCATCGCTGAAGCCGAGGCCGATCGCCGGCTGGAGATTGGCGATCGCTGGATCGCCTTCGATCCCCAAACCGACGTGGTGTTCGACGCCGTCTCCCCGGCGCCGGTTCATCCCAACACCCTAGCCTTCACCGCCCTTGGCGCGGACGGCGCGGTGCTGCAGAGCGAGCGCTGGTGCTCGGTCGGCGGCGGTTTCGTGGTGCTGGAATCTGACGTGGGTCTGGCTGAAGCGATCGACGGCGATCTGCCCTACCCCTTCCGCTCCGCCGCCGAACTGCTGCGCATCGGCGCCCGCGATGGCTTGAGTATCGCGCAGATCGTCCTGGCCAACGAATGCGCCCGCCTGCCGCTGGAGGCGGTGGAGGCGCGGCTGGACCAGATCGCGGCGGTGATGATGGCCTGCGTGGATCGCGGCGTCGCCACCCCCGGCGTCCTGCCAGGCGGGCTGGAGGTGCGCCGGCGCGCGCCGGCGCTTCTCGCCCGGCTGGAGGCGCAGCGGGGCAGCAACCAGCCGTCGCCCCATGAGATCATGGACCGGGTCAGCCTCTACGCCATCGCCGTCAACGAGGAGAACGCGGCGGGCGGGCGGGTGGTCACCGCCCCCACCAATGGCGCGGCGGGGGTGATCCCCGCCGTGCTGCGCTATCACCGCAACCTCTGGCCCCACATGGGCGCGGAGGGCGTGCGCAGTTTCCTGCTCACCGCCTCGGCCGTCGGCGCCCTCTTCAAGATGAACGCCTCGATCAGCGGAGCGGAGGTCGGTTGCCAGGGCGAGGTGGGCGTCGCCTCCTCCATGGCGGCGGCGGGGCTGGCGGCCCTGATGGGCGGCAGCAACGCGCAGATCGAGAACGCCGCCGAGATCGCCATGGAGCACCACCTGGGTATGACCTGCGATCCCATCGGCGGCCTGGTCCAGATCCCCTGTATCGAGCGCAACGCCTTTGGCGCCATCAAGGCGATCAACGCCGCCTCCCTGGCCCTCAGCGGCGACGGCTCTCACCACGTGTCGCTGGACAAGGTGATCGCCACCATGCGGCGCACCGGCGAAGACATGAAGTCCCAATACAAGGAGACCTCCTTGGGAGGCCTCGCCGTGAACTTCATCGAATGCTGACCCCCCACTTTTCCCGCCCCTGGATCGCCCCATGAAAACTGAAGCCCGTGTCGTGGTCATCGGCGGCGGCGTCGTCGGCGTCTCCACCCTCTATCACCTGGCCAAGCTCGGCTGGTCGGACGTGGCGCTGATCGAGCGGAAGGAGCTGACCTCCGGCTCCACCTGGCACGCGGCGGGCCTGCTCCCCCTGTTCAACATGAGCTATTCGGTGGGCCAGCTGCACAAATATTCGGTGGGACTCTACCCGACCCTTGAGGCCGAAACCGGGCAAGCGGTGGGCTTTGCACAGGTCTCCAACATCCGCCTGGCCTGCACCGAGGACCGGATGGACGAGTACCGCTACTACGCCGGGGTCGCCAAAACCCTGGGCGTGAAGGTCGATTTTCTGACGCCCGAACAGGTGAAGGAGATCTGGCCCCTGTGCGATGTCACCGGAGTCATCGGCGCCATCCGCCATCCCGACGACGGCTATATCCAGCCGGCCGACCTGACCCAGGCCCTGGCCAAGGGGGCGCGGGCCATGGGCGCGACCATCTATCGCCAGACCGAAGTCACCGACATCACCGAACAACTCGGCGGCGGCTGGATCGTCCACACCGACAAGGGCGACATCGCCTGCGAGCATGTGGTCTCGGCCAGCGGCAACTTTGCGCAAAAGACCGGCGCCATGGTCGGGCTGGACGTGCCGGTGATCCCCGTGGAGCACCAATATATCGTCACCGAGCCCCACCCGGCGATTCAGGCGCGCAAGGCCGCCGGCCTGCCGGAAATGGGCGTCCTGCGGGAATCCGACGCCTCCTATTACATGCGCGAGGAGGCGGGCGGCCTGCTGCTCGGCCCCTACGAGATCGGGGCGCCCGCCTGCTATATGGACGGCCCGCATCCGGACTCTGAATACGAGCTGTTCCAGGAGGATCTGGATCGGCTGGGCCCCTACATAGAGGCCGCCGTCGCCCGGGTGCCGGCCTTCGCCGAGGTGGGTCTGAAGCGGGTCTATAACGGCGCCATCGCCTATACGCCGGACGGCAGCCCCATCGTCGGCCCGGCCTGGGGGCTGAAGAACTTCTGGCTGAACGAGGGTCACAGCTTTGGCGTTACCGCCGCTGGCGGCGCGGGTTGGCAGCTGGCCAAATGGATCGTCGAGGGCGAGCCCTCCATCGACATGATGGGCGTCGATCCTCGCCGGTTCGGCCCCTACGCCCTGCGCGGCTTCCTGAAGGAAAAGAACGAGGAGGCCTACGCCAAGGTCTTCACCGTCCACTACCCGGACGAGGAACGCACCGCCGCGCGGGGGATCAAGCGCTCCCCCTGCTACGAGCGGATGCAGGCCATGGGGGCGGTGTTCGGCACGGTGTTCGGCTGGGAACGGCCCAACTGGTTCGCGCCCAAGGGCTATGCCCTGACCGATGCCGACCTTAACAAGCCGGACGTGCTCTTGAACGAGAACCATCCTGAAGTCGCCGAAGGCGCCCCGATCCAGGAGTGCTGGAGCTTTCGCCGCTCCAACTACTTCGAGCATGTGGGTGCCGAGTGCCGGCATGTGACGGAAAAGGTCGGCGTCTTGGACCTCACCGCCTTCGCCAAGTTCGAGGTTTCCGGACCGGGCGCGGAAGCCTGGCTCGGCGGCCTGCTCACCAACGCCCTGCCCAAGGCCATCGGCCGGCTCAGCCTATCCTATCTGCTCTCGCAGAACGGCGGGGTGCGCTCGGAATTCACCGTGCTGCGGGAAGGGCCGCAGCGCTTCTATCTGGTCTCGGCCGGCGCGCTTGAGCGCCACGACTACGATTATCTCCAAAAGGCCCTGCCCACCGACGGCTCGGTGCGGCTGGAGAAGGTCACCACCCAGTACGGCGTCCTGGTGCTGGCCGGTCCGCGCTCGCGCGAGCTCCTGGCCAAGCTGACCGATACGGACCTCTCCAACGCCGCCTTCCCCTGGCTGACCGCCAAGACCATCAGCGTCGGCGCCGCCCACGCCAAGGCCCTGCGGGTCAACTTCGTCGGCGAGCTGGGCTGGGAGCTGCACCACCCGATCGAGATGCAGAACTACATCTTCGACAAGCTGTTCGAGGCGGGCGCTGAGTTCGACCTGAAGCCCTTCGGCATCCGCGCCATGGACAGCCTGCGGCTGGAGAAGTCCTACAAGCTGATCCCCCGCGAGCTTTCCATCGAATACGCCGCCTTTGAATCCGGCCTTGAACGTTTCGTCAGCCTGAAAAAGCCGGGCTTTGTGGGCAAGGGGGCGCTCCTCGCCTGGCAAGAACGCGGCTTTAACAACAAGGCGATCACCTTGGAGGTGCATGGCGCAACGGACACCGATGCGCGGGGATCAGAACCCATCTACCTCGACGGCGAATTGGTCGGCCGCACCACCTCGGGCGGTTATGGCTGGCGGGTGGGCAAGTCTCTCGCTCTGGGCATGGTTCGTCCCGATTTGGCGGCCGTCGGCACCCGCCTCACCCTCACCATCCTTGCCGAGACCTTCCAGGCCACCGTGATCGCCGATTCTCCCTTCGACCCGGAAAACCTGCGCCTGCGCTCTTAGTCCGCAAACGGCGTCCATCCGCTGAGCCGTGCCGAACGCGGAGGCCATGGTGAGACCAATGAAAAGCTCGGCGTTTCGCCGGCTCGCCGACCTTCGCCGACGGCTGCGAGAACACCGACAAATTCCACAGGCTCGCCAAGAATTCGTAAATCGAACATTGGACGAAGCGCCCATTTATCTTCCACGACACGCCATCGACGGGGCGTTTGACTATTTGCTATTTATACTCACGATTAAGGTCATTCCCACTCGATCGTCCCTGGGGGCTTTGAGGTGACGTCGTAGACGACGCGGTTGATGCCTTTGACCTCGTTGACGATGCGGGTGGCGGCGCGGCCGAGCACCGCCCAGGGGAATTCGAAGAAGTCGGCGGTCATGCCGTCGGTGGAGGTGACGGCGCGGAGGGCGCAGACGTCTTCATAGGTGCGGGCGTCCCCCATCACGCCCACCGTCTTCACCGGCAGGAGCACGGCGAAGGCCTGCCAGATGGTGTCGTAAAGACCGGCCTTTCTGATCTCGTCCAGCCAGATCAGGTCGGCCTTTTGCAGCACGACGACTTTTTCGGGCGTGACTTCGCCGGGGATGCGAATGGCTAGGCCCGGCCCCGGGAAGGGATGGCGGCCGACGAAGGCGGGGTCGAGGCCAAGCTCGCGGCCAAGCGCGCGCACCTCGTCCTTGAAGAGTTCGCGGAGCGGCTCGACCAGCTTCAGCTTCATGGTTTCGGGCAGGCCACCGACGTTGTGATGGCTCTTGATGACTTGCGACGGGCCGCCCTTGGCCGAGATGCTCTCGATCACATCGGGATAGAGGGTGCCCTGGGCCAGGAAGCTGGCGCCTTCGATCTTGGCGGCCTCGCGGTCGAACACATCGATGAAGGTCTTGCCGATGGCCTTGCGCTTGGCTTCCGGCTCGGAGACGCCCTTCAGCGCGCCCAGGAACTCATCGCCCGCATCCACATGGATCAGGGGGATGTTGTAGTGGCCCCGAAACAGGCTCACCACCTGGTCCGCCTCGCCCGAGCGCAAAAGGCCGGTGTCGACGAAGACGCAGGTCAGCTGGGCGCCGATGGCCTCGTGGATCAGGATGGCGGCGACGGAGCTGTCGACCCCGCCGGATAGGCCGCAGATCACCTTCTCCGTCCCCACCTGGGCGCGGATGCGGGCGATGGATTCCTCGCGAAAGGCAGCCATGCTCCAATCGCCCGAAAGACCGGCGATGCGGTGGGTGAAGTTGCGGAGCAACATGGCGCCCCTGGGCGTGTGGGCGACTTCGGGGTGGAACTGCACGCCGTAGAGCTGGCGGACCGGATCGGCGATCACCGCGAAGGGCGAGCCGGGGGATGTGGCCAGCACTTCAAAGCCTGGCGGGATGGCGGTGATCTTGTCTCCGTGGCTCATCCAGACGGGCTCGCAGGCGCCAGGACCGCCCAGGCCCTCCAGGAAGGGGCTTTCGGTCTGCACTGTGATGTCGGCGCGGCCGAACTCCCGCTGATGGCCGCTCTCCACCAGGCCGCCCAGCGCCTGGCACATGGCCATTTCGCCGTAGCAGATGCCCAGCACCGGCACGCCCTGGGTGAAGACCGCCGGATCGGCTTGCGGGCTATATTCCTCGTGCACGCTGGCGGGGCCGCCCGAGAGGATCACCGCCGCCGGCTGGAAGCTCTGCAGGAAGGGCGCGTCCACCTTGTCGTAGGGATGGATCTCGCAATAGACGCCGCTCTCGCGCACCCGGCGGGCGATCAGCTGGGTCACCTGGCTGCCGTAGTCGACGATCAGGACGCGCTGGTGGTGGGTCTCGCTCATGCGGTCCTCTCGAATAGGGCGGCGAAGAAGCCGTCGGTGCCGGTGCGGTGGGGGGTGAGTTGCAGGGTATGGCCGCCCGCCGCCAGGGCCGCAAGCCGCACGCGGCCGGGCTCGTTGAGGTTGGCGGTGGGCGCCTCGACGATGGGAATGGGGTGGAAATCGGGGTGCGACGCGGCGAAGGCTATGGCCACGGCGTCGTTCTCCTGCTCCAGCATGGAGCAGGTGGCGTAGAGGATGCGGCCGCCGGGCTTCACCAGCTTGGCGGCGCGGGCGAGGATGGTCTGTTGCAGGGCTGAGAGCCGCTCCACCGTCTCCGGGTTCAGCCGCCAGGCGGCTTCGGGGTGGCGGCGCCAGGTACCTGAGCCTGAACACGGGGCGTCGACGAAAACCAGGTCGGCCTGGCCTTCGAACTCGGCCATTCCCTCCCCGTTCGGCTCCAGCCGCCTGACCTCCACCTTGGCGGCGGCGCGCTTCAGCCGCTCGTCCATGGCGTCAAGTCGCTTCTGATCGACATCGCAGGCGAGGAGGCGTCCGCGACCGGCCAGACTTGCCGCCAGAGCCAGGGTCTTGCCGCCGCCGCCGGCGCAGTAGTCGATAACGAGGCCGCCGGGCTTGGCGCGGGCCAGGAAGGCGGCGATCTGGCTGGCCTCGTCCTGCACCTCCACCCAGCCAGTGGTGAAGGCTTTCAGCGTATGCACATCGGTGGCGAAGCCGGCGGGCAGGCGCAGGCCCCAGGCGGAAAAGGGCGTGCGTTCCGGCTTCACATCCTCATGGGCCAGCAAGTTCAGGGCGTTCTCGACGGGGCCGCGGAGCGCATTGACCCTAAGGTCCACCGGCGCGCGCTCCAGCGTCGCCGCCTGCCCTTCGGCGATCCAGTCTGCGCCATAGCGGGCCTGAAACAGGGGGGCGATCCATTCGGGGAGGCCCGCGCTCACCCAGTCGGGGAGCATCGGAAGGGGCGCAACCAGGCGGTTGCGCTCGTCGTCGCTGAGGGGTTCTGGACCGTGGCCGCCGCTGGCGAACAGAGCGTTGATCTCATCCAAAGGCTGGCCGGCCATTACGCCGAGGATCAGCGCCCGGCCCTTGTCCGAGCCCATGCGCCACTGGGAGCGGGCGCGGGCTCTGAGGGCCACATAGACGTGCTCGGCGATTCCCCGCCGGTCCTTGGAGCCAGCGAAGCGGTGGTTTCGCCCCCAGGCCTTGATGACCCCATCCGCCGGCCCCCGCACAGTGGCGATCTCATCCAGGATTTCGATAGCGGCGGCGATGCGGGCGGCTGGGGTCACTCAGTCTCTTTACTTCAAAAACAAGGCGATGATGGTCAGGACCAGCCCCGCAAAGGAGACCGTCCAGACCAGGGAGCGAATCTGCGGTACGCCGAAGGCATAGAGGGGCAGGTAAACCACGCGGCCCCAGAAATAGAGCGCCGCGCCCCAGGTGGTGAGGGCGCCTTCACGCCCCGCCACATGGGCGATCAGAATAGCGGCGGCGAACAGCGGCAAGGTCTCGTAGAGGTTGGCCTGAGCTCGAAGCAGGCGCCCCGGCATCGGGGCCAGCGGCGGCATGTCGCCATCCCGCGCGCTGGTATTCCACTTCAAGCCATATTGCCGCGTGCGCGCCGCATCGGCCCACAGGATCTGCAGCACGGCCAGCACCAGCGTCGCCGCCAGATAGGTCAGTTCGGTATTCATTAGGTCGCCCTCCCGATTTTGGTTGTTAAGACCGCAATCATGGCGAGCTTCCCCAAGGTCCGTCTACCCCCTAGGCGCTCGTCGGATAGTTGGGCGCCTCCCGGGTGATCTGCACGTCGTGGACGTGGCTTTCGCGCAGCCCCGCGCCGGTGATGCGCAGGAACCGCGCCCGCTCCTGAAGATCGAGGATGGTCTGAGCCCCCACATAGCCCATGCCGGCGCGAAGACCGCCGACCAGCTGGTGCAGGATCACGTCGATCGGCCCCTTGAACGGCACCTGACCCTCGATACCCTCGGGCACGAGCTTTAGGGCCGAAACCTCCTTTTGGAAGTAGCGGTCCGCCGAGCCCTGGGCCATCGCCCCCACCGATCCCATGCCCCGATAGGCCTTGTAGGAGCGGCCTTGATACAGGAACACTTCCCCTGGGCTCTCCTCGGTGCCGGCGAACATCGAGCCCATCATGGCGACAGAGGCTCCGGCGGCCAGGGCCTTGGTCAGGTCGCCCGAATGCTTGATGCCGCCGTCGGCGATCACCGCAGCGTCGCTTCCCCTCGCCGCGCGGGCCGCTTCGGCGATGGCGGTCAGCTGCGGCACGCCCACGCCGGCGACGATGCGGGTGGTGCAGATGGAGCCCGGCCCGATGCCGACCTTCACCGCATCCGCCCCCGCGTCGATCAGCGCCCGCGCGCCGTCATAGGTGGCGACATTGCCGGCGATGATCTGCACGCGATTGCTCTCGCGCTTCACCCGCTCGACCGCCCGGGCGACGTGGATGGAGTGGCCGTGGGCGGTGTCGATCACCACCACGTCCACGCCGGCGTCGATCAGGGCCATGGAGCGCTCATAGCCGGTGTCGCCGACGCTGGAGGCGGCGCCGACGCGCAGACGCCCCTTCTCGTCCTTGGCGGCGAAGGGGAAGGCCTCGGCCTTCTCGATGTCCTTGACGGTGACCAGGCCCACGGCGCGGAAATCGTCATCGACCACGATCAACCGTTCGATCTTGTGGCGGCGAAGCAGGCCCCGCGCCGTCTCCTGATCGATGCCTTCGCGGACGGTGATCAGACCCTGGTGGGTCATCAAGGCCGAGGCGGGCGTCGAACCATCGATCTCGAACCGCACGTCGCGGTTGGTGAGGATGCCCACGAGCTTGCCCGTGCCGCGCTCCACCACCGGAAAACCGGAGACCCGGCGACGAGACTTGATCTCCCGCACCTCGGACAGCGGCGTGTCCGGGTGGATGGTGATCGGATTGATCACCATGCCCGATTCATAGCGTTTGACTGCGCGCACCTCGTCCGCCTGTTCCTCGACGCTGAGGTTCCTGTGGATGACGCCCAGGCCCCCCGCCTGAGCCATGGCGATGGCCAGGCGACCTTCAGTCACCGTATCCATCGCCGACGAGATGAGTGGGATGTTCAGATCGATCGACTTGGTCAGCTTGGTTGAGGTGGACACCTCGCCAGGCATGACGTCGCTGGGACCGGGTTCAAGCAAAACATCGTCGAAGGTTAAGCCTTCGCGAATCTCCATGGGAGCCTCCGTTTTGCGAGCCTGATATATCGAGGAGGTAGGACGGGAACAAGACTTGAACAGAAGAGCGAACCGGGCCATGTGAGCAGGGTTTGGTCGCTAGAACGCCATCCGCCCGGCCTTCACCGGCTCTGTGGTCTCCTGGAAGGCGCTCAAAGCCCCCCGCCCTCCCCGCACCACCGCCACCACCCCGTCGCCGGCCTTGATCAGCGTATCCCCCGGCGGACGGGCCAGGGTCTCTCCGCCCCGCCGCTCGATCTGCACGATGAGGAAGCCGCCCTTGGCCCGCCGCTCGGCCTCATCGACCGTCAGGCCGCAGACGGCGGCGTCGTCGGCAACGGGCAGGACCTCGATCTCAAGGCCGAGGTCCCTCAGCTTGCGCTCGGTGTCCTGCATGTGGACGGACCCGCGGATAAACTGGGCGCTGTCGCGATAGAGGATCATTTCGGCGATGCGCTCGGCGCCGATGTGGGTCGGCAGCACCACCCGATTCGCCCCCGCGTAGATCAGCTTGCTCTCGGTGGAGGGCGCCTCGCCCCGGGCGATGATCTCCAAGGTCTTGCTGAGACTGCGAGCGGTGAGGGTGATAAAGACGTTGGCGGCGTCGTCGGGCAGCACCGTGGCCAGGGTGCGCGCCCGCTCCACCCCCGCGCTCCGCAGCGCCTTCTCATCGGTGGCGTCGCCCTGCAGGAAGAGATAGCCCAGGGCTGAGACCTCCTCGACCCGCCGCTCGTTGCGCTCCAGGATCAGGAACTCCACGCCGCCAGCCTTCAGGTCGCGGGCGAGCATCACCCCGAGGCGCCCGAAGCCGCAGATGATCACGTGGCCGTTCAAGCGGTCGATGGAGCTTTTCACTCGATTTTGCCCGAAGATCTGTTGGAGGCCGGTTATGGTGAAGAACTGAACCAGGGCCCCCGTCAAGACGATCATGCCGGTGCAGCCGACAACGATGGTGCCGATGGTCCAGACATGCAGGAAGGGCGTGTCGATCTCGCGGATCTCGCGGAACCCGACGGTGTAGACCGTCAGGATCACCATATAGATGGCGTCGGAGAAGCTCCAGCCGACGCGCATATAGCCGATGGTGGAGATGACGATGGTGACGGCGACAAACGCCACCACCAGGATAAGGGTGCGGAGCGGCGACCCGGATGGGCGCATCAGCCGCCCTCGCCCCGATGCCCGTTAAACCCCGTCGCCACCAGGAAGACCTCAGAGCTGTCCACCCGGCTGGCCTTGGGCTTGACGTGCTTCACATCGTCGAAATGGGCTTTGAGGGTGCGCAGCACCTCGGCGGTTTCGCCGCCCTGGAAGGCCTTGGCCACGAAGACGCCGCCGGGCTTCAGGTTCTCGACAGCGAAGGCGGCGGCGGCCTCGATCAGCATGACGATGCGCAGGTGGTCGGTCTGGCGGTGGCCGAGCGTGTTGGGGGCCATGTCGGAGAGCACCAGGTCCGGCGCCCCGCCCAGCAGCTCCAAGAGGCGCGGGCCGACGCTCGGGTCGGTGAAGTCCCCCTCGATCACATGGGCCGGCGGCAAGGGCCCGACGGGAAGAAGGTCCACCCCGGCCACGGCGCCGGCGCCCCGCTCCAAGGCCACCTGCAGCCAGCCGCCAGGAGCGCAGCCGAGATCGATGATCCGCGTGCCCTTGCGGATCAGGTGGAACTTGTCGTCGATCTCGGTCAGCTTATAGGCGGCGCGAGCGCGATAGCCGTGGGCCTTGGCCGCCTTGACGAAGGGATCGTTCAGCTGGCGGCGCAGCCATTGCTGGGACGACAGGGTGCGATTGTCGGCGGTCTTGACCGGCGTGCCCATGCCCCGCCCGGCCGGATCGCCCCCAGTCGGGAGTTTGACCATGCGACGGCGTTCCGGCTCGGCCTTCTTGTCATCTCCGCTCATCGCCCGTTGGTAGCGCAACTCCGCCCCAAGGCGAAGCGGCAACCGCCGCGAGGCGATGAGCGGAATTTGAGCTTTAGGCGACCAGCTTGGCCACCGACGGTGCGGTGTTCTTGAACGCCCGTGAATAGGGGCAGACGCCGTGGGCGGCCTGCACCAGGGCTTCAGCTTCGTCGGTGGGCACGCCCGGCAGGGTGACGTCGATCTCGAACGACAGGGAGAAATCGTCGCCATCCTTGGCGATGGTGGTGCGACAGGTGACCGTCGGGTCCTTCAAAACCAGCTTCCGCGCGCCGGCCACAGCGCGCAGAGCCCCCATGAAGCAGGCGGAATAGCCCAGCGAGACCAGCTGCTCAGGGTTGGTGCCCTTGCCGTCGCCGCCCATTTCCTTGGGCAGACGCAGATCGACCTTCACCTGGCCGTCGGAGGTTTCGGCGTGGCCGGCGGAGCGGCCTTCGCCGGTGGCGGTGGCTTGGGCGGTATAGAGAGCGGGCATGGGTCGGATCCTCTGTGGGCCCTAGAGATGGGGAGCGATCAGACCCCCGCAACCGCCGCCGGCTCGCCGCGAGCGCCCGAGCGCCGCCGCCCCCGCCGCCGATGACGCTTGGGCCCAGGCGCGCGCTGCTCGGCCATCATCGACAGCAAGATGCCTTCGCGCAGGCCCCGGTCGGCCACCCGCACCCGTGGGCACGGCCAGCACTCCTGCACCGCCTGCAGGATCGCCGCGCCGGCGAGCACCAGGTCCGCTCGATCCGCGCCGATGCAGGGCTCGGCCGCGCGCGCCTCTGGCCCCAGGCGCATCAGGAGGGACGCCGCAGCCTCGCAGTCGTGGCGGGTCATCCACAGGCCATCCACGCGCGAGCGCTCATAGCGCTTCAGCCCCAGATGCATCCCGGCGAGGCTGGTGATGGCGCCCGAGGTGCCGACCAGGTGGCCATGCCCCTCAGCGAATAGAGCTCGGAACGGCTCGGCCTGGGTGAAGGCGGCCAGTTTCCCCTTGATGTGCTCGACCATGGCGCGAAACCAAAGGTCGGCGGGCTCTGCGCCCTCGGGAAAGCGCTCCGCCAGGGTGACCACGCCGATGGGGATCGACAGCCATGCGCCGATCGGCGGGATGGGCTTGGTTCGCCCCGCCTTGTCCGGCCGCAGGTCCACCCAGGAGAGTTCGGTGGAGCCGCCGCCCACATCCACCACCAGGGCCGCCGCGTCGGTGCGGTCGAGCAGGTTCAAGCAGCCGGCGACCGAGAGTTTCGCCTCCTCCCGAGGGGAGATGACGGCGAAACGGATGCCCGTTTCCTGCTCGATGCGGGCGATGAAGGCGGCGCCGTTTTGCGCCGCCCGGCAAGCCTGGGTGGCGACGGCGCGCACCCCCGCCACCTGCCGGCGCTCCAGCTTTTCCGCGCAGATGGCCAGCGCCTTGATGGTGCGGTCCATGGCCAGATCATCCAGCCGCCCCGTGAGCGACAGTCCATCCCCCAGGCGGACGATGCGGGAAAAGGACTCGAGCACGCGAAATCCCTCCGCCGCCGGCGTGGCGATCAGGAGGCGACAGTTGTTGGTTCCAAGGTCCAGCGCGGCATAGGCGGTCAGCTCGGCAGGTTTGTGCGCAACCGACGGCGCCGTTCCCATGCCCCTTGACCGACGATCCGGCATTGTCGCTCGACCATTCCTTCTCACGCTCGCCGATTTGCGAATGTCGCACCCACCTTCGGGTCGAACGCCTGTCGTAGCAACCGAAATGGCGTGGTGGCGGGCTTTCGGATCGCTTTAGCGTAAACGCTCCGTACACTACGTTCATCTTCCGGTCATTTGATCGGAGGCATAATCGGGGAATGGACGCCCCCGTCGCCAGATTCTGCATCGGCCAAGTGGTCAGACATCGCGCCTTCGCCTTTCGGGGCGTGATTTTCGACGTCGATCCGCAATTTTCCAACACCGAGGAATGGTGGCGCTCGATTCCCGACGAGATTCGGCCGCGCAAGGATCAGCCTTTCTACCACCTCTTGGCCGAGAACGATCAGAACGCCTACGTGGCCTATGTCTCCGAGCAGAACCTTCTGCCCGATGAGAGCGGAGAGCCAGTGGGCCACCCCCAGACCGGGGTGATCTTCGAAGCCTTCGAGAACGGCGAATATCGGCTGCACCCCCACAACAGCCACTAGCGAGGCGGCTGCGGAACCCTAGAAGTCCTTGCGGAAACGCACCGAGACGCTGGCGTCTTCGTCGCCTGTGTAGCGGGTGTCCAGCGCCGCCCCATAGCGGGTGACAAGGGACAGGTTGTGCCGGATGCGCCACTCCAGCTGCGCCGCCGAACCCAGCCGCCCGCCGCCGGTCAGCTCCAGGTAAAGGTCCTTGGTCACATACTTGCCGCCGGAGATGGTGGTCCCGGTGATCTGGGTGCCGCCGAGGGTCAGCCGGTCCAGGCCGGCGAATTGGCGCAGGTTTCCGATCACGTCGAACCCTCCGCCGCCGGTGAGCGAGGCCAGGGCCGACGCCAGCTCAGCCCCCTGGGCCGGCGAGAGCTGGGAGGCGGAAACCCCGAACAGCACCCGCGACAGCACCTCGTCCTGGGGCAAGACCGGGGTCGAGGTCAGGGTGATCTCCGGCCGGGCCGCCGTGCCCAGGACCCGCACCACGGCGGTGAGGGTCGGATCCTCCCAGGTGGCCGACAGGTTGAGGCGGATCTGGCTGGCGCTCGACCCCAGATGCACCACGCCGGAACTATTCATGTCGAACCGCTTGCCGGCGAAATCGTAGGAACCGGTGACCACCCGCGCCTGCCCGGTCAGGCTCGGCGCGACGATGGAGCCGCCCACGTGGGAGTCCAACGACAGCTCCACGTTCAGCCCCTTGCCCTTCACATAGACGCCCCGGTCGGCTTTGATGGTCACGTCCAGATTGATGGGCGGGCCCAGCGTGCGCGGGGGCGCCCGCTCCTGGCCGGCCCGGATCACCTGATTGACCTCGACCACGTCCATGGGCACGACGCCCGTGGGTATCGGGGTGGCGGCGACGATGTCCGCCCGGTCGATGACCAGCTGGCCGGTCAGCTTGCCTTCGCCCTTGGCGGGGTGGGTGACGGTGACCGCGCCCGAGGCGGTGGCTCGGCCGATGTCGTTGTCGATCAGCTGAAACTTCTTCAAATCGAGGGTGAAGGTGGAGGCGCCGTTTTCCTCAAAGCTCACCCGCCCGTCGCCGGAAACCGTTCCGCCCCGGCCATCCGCGCCGGAAAAGCGCCGCACGGTCACCGCGTCGTCACCAAAGCTCGCCGCCACCTCCAGGTTCTGCAGGGAAAGGCCGGTGATCACGTCGCGGAACTTGCCGCCGGTCAATGCGCCCTCTCCGGTGGTGCGCAGGGCGTTCATGCTGCCCTGCACGGTTCCGCTGGTGGCGACGTGGCCCGAGAGCGTGCGTTCCCCGCCGGCGAACAGATCCCACAGAGGTCGCACCTCGCCGTCGGCGGAGAAGGTCCCGCGCACCGGCTTGGTGCGGTCGAGAGCGATGCGAAACGGGGCGGCGGAAGCTTCCGCCGGCAAGTCCACGGCGCCGCTGGACTTCAGCCCTTCCGGATTGGTGGCCACGGCGTCGATGTGCAGCCGGCTGTCATTGAGCGCCGCCTTCACCGTGGCGTTCAACCCTTCGTTAGCGGGGGCGTCGCGGCTGCGCGCGCCGGCCAGGGTTGCGTCGAGAGCGCCGTCCAGGTGCGGCCCCCGGCCCTGCAGGGTCAAGCCGCCGCTCACCGTGCCGATGAAATCCTCCGTCAGGGCGGCCAGGCTCAGCTGCGCCACCTCGGCCTTGGCGTTCAGACCCTCGCTATTCTGCTGGGCGTCGATCACCGCCTGGCCGCCGGCGACGGCCAGCTTCACGTGCGCCCCGACCTGCGGCCCGCCAAAGCGGATCAGCGCCGGCTCCAAAAGCTTGAAGTCCGCCTTGCGCAGGCGCCCCGAGCCCTGAAGGGTGACCTGGCTTTGCGTCTTGGCGCGATCGAGCACCCCATCGCCCGTGAAAGCCCAGGCGACGGGATCGACACTGTCGGCTGAAAGCTGGAAGGGCAGATGTTTCAACGGCCCCTTCGCGCGCAGGCTGAGACTGCGCAAGGTCGTGGGCGCGCCCATCCCCGAAACCTCGGTCCCGTCCAGAGCGATGGTCGCATCGCCCCCTTGAGCGCTGCCCACGATCTTCACCTTGCCGATGAGACGTCCCGCCGAGAGGAAGGCGCCAGGGCCGACGACCAGGTTCAGGTCGGCGCTCGACGGCTCGCCGCTGTGCAGGCCCAGCGCCCCGGCCAACTTCACCCCGCCCGCATCGGCGACGATATCGGAAAGGTCGATCCCGTCCCCTTCGACGCGGAAAGCGGCCTTGGCGCTGGCGGGGCCGTATTTCGCCGTCGGGCCATTGACGGCCGCCGCGCCGGTCACCCCATCGGACCCCTGCAGAAAGGTCAGGGTCAGATGGGCGGGGGTCACGGACAAGGGACCGAGATCGAGCACCGCCAGGTCTGCGCCCAGGTCGGCGCGCAGGGCGGACAGGGGGCCGGAAAGCTTGCCTTCGCCCTTGGCTGCGCCGGCGATCTCCACCGGCCCGGTCACGATCGGCCCCTTGGCGCTCCAGGTGAAATCCACACCCAGGACGTCGGCGGCGCTGAGGCCGCCCTGTCCCTGGGCCTGCATGGCCGCCCCGGTGAGCCTGGCGTCGGCGATGGAATAGGCGCCCTCCCCATAGGCGCCCTTGACCGTCAGATGAGGCGTGGTCCCGAGGAAATGATCCAGGTCCGAGAAGCCTGAGACGACGTTGGCGCCCACCGAATCGAAGGCGAAATCCCAGGCCTTGGCCCCGCGTCCCTCGCTCGCCTGCCACGTGGCGTTGATAGAGCCGCGGGCGACAGGGCGCAGCATGGCGAGGCTGACGATCTGGGCCGAGCCCTTGAACGACAGACCGCCTAAGAGCCCCTGCCCGCCCTCGGCGGCGACCTTCACCCCCGCCCCGGCGACGTTCAGGCTGTGAAACAACAGCCGGCCTTCCTTGAGCCAGGAGAGGTCCAGCTGCACCCGGGGCGAGGCGCCGAGGAGCTTGGCGGCCGTCCCCTTGCCGCCGCCGCCCGTGCCAGCCAAATCCGTCTGGATCCGCCATTCGTGGTCTTTAAGGACGACACTGAGCGGGCCGGTCATCCGCGCCAGGGTGTAGCCGTACTGGTCCAGCCGCTCTCCCTGGAAGGCCCCCTTATAGGTAAAGCCAACAAAGCCGCCGATGAACAGGCCGGAGGTTCGCGCAGGGCCCACCTTGGGCGGATGCACCCAGGTGGAGAAGTCGGCCACCGCCACGGCCACCTTCAGCCCCAGCGTGCGCTTCTTCGCCCAGTCGATCGGGCCGGCGATCTGCATCGACCCGTCCCGGGCGTTAAGGCTCCCGTTGACGTCATAGAGGTTGGCGCCGCTTTGCCGAGCCGTGAGCTTGATCTTAGCCTCGGGGCCCAGACGTTCGGCGAAAAAATGGGTCAGGCGAGAGGCGGTGAGGGAGACGCGTCCATCGATCGTGGCCCCCGCCCTGCCCCAGAGCGCCGTCCCTTCCAAGGGCACGCCGCCGCCGGAGACCGCCTTCAGGCGGGCGGCGCCCAGGGCCGCCGTGCCGTCGCCTTCGACGTGGATGTTCAGGTTCTGATCGGTCCGCAGGCCAAGGGCGCCCGCCAAGGCCCCGCCCCGCGCCTCCGCCGCGTCGATGCGCAACAAAAAGCGGTCCCGCCGGCCGATCTGCAAGGCCGCCGTCGCGCCATCGCCGGGATGCAGCAGGCTCTTGGCCGAGAGGGCGGCGCGGGCCGCGCCGCTGCGTCGCAGATCCCCGTGGGCCGTCACATCCCAGAGCCCGCGCTCGCCGCTGAAGCCTGGATCGGTCTGCAGCCGCAGCTTCAGATCGTCGAACACCAGGGACACCGGGAGCTTGGACGGCGGTTGCGCCGGCTCTTTGATCATCACCGGCTGGCGGATCACCTCGACCAGGGCGGCGTGCAGGTGGCTGGCGTGCAGCCGGCGGGCCAGAAGTTCGGCCGGGCTCCACACCAGGGTGATGTCATGAACCTCGATCCACGCCCCCTTGGCGTCGACGATGGAAAGCTCATGGAAGCCAAAGCCGTCGAACAGGTCCCCGCCCATGCCCGAGACGTGCAGCCGCCCCACGGCCCCCAGATTCAGCCCGTCCAAGAGCTTCACCACCATGGCCCGTCCGGCGTTGGTGCGCACCCCGTAGCGGACGCCGAAGCCCAGGCCGATGAACAGGGCCAGCAGCACGGCCAAGCCCACCAACAGCCAGCGTTCAAGCGTCATCAGCGGCTTGCGGGCCGCCTCGGCCGCGGCCGTCTCTTCCGCCGGGGTGTGGGACTCGCTCAAAAGCTCTGCCCGATCGACAGATAGATCTGGAAGGCCTGCTGGCTGGCGCCATTGGCCTGCTGCAGGGGGAAGGCCAGATCGGCGCGGATCGGCGCGAAGCCGAGGTCGTAGCGGAGGCCGACGCCGACGGCGGTCAGGGTATGGCGAAAGTCAGGCTGCACCTGTTCGCTCACCGTGCCGCTGTCGACGAAAAGAACCCCGCCTATGGTCTTGGTGAAGCGGTGGCGAAGCTCCACCGAGGCTTCGGCCAAAGAAAGCCCGCCCACGGGCACGTTGTCGGCATAGTGGGGGCCGACGCTCTGATACTCATAGCCGCGCACCGAACCGCCGCCGCCAGCGTAGAACCGGTCAGAGGCCGGCACCCCCGGCAGCGAACCGCCGATGATGGTTCCCAGATGCAGCCGGGTAGCCAGGACATTGGCGCCAAGCTTATCGAAGGGGAAATAGTTGGAGAGCTGGGCCTGAGCCTTCAGATAGGCGAGGTTCTCGTCTTCGGCGATCAGCGTGGGCTCGACCCGTGCGCTCAGCTTGAAACCGCTGTGGGGATCGAGGGCGTTGTCGGACCTGTCCAGGGCGAAGGCGCCCAGAACGCGGAATGAGACGATATTGATTGTGCTGTGGGTCTCGAAATCCTCCACCTCGCTGGCGGTGATCGAGGCGCCCCGGGTGAGATAGGTGGTCTTGCCATAGCGCTGGGTCAGGTCGGCCACCAGCTGCGGCCCGGTTTCCTTATAGGCGTTGGTGGAGGTCTGAAAGAAGTCGGCGTTGGTGGTCAGGGTCTGTCCGGGCTTCAGGAAGTGGGGCAGCGCCCATTCCACCCCCGCCTTGCTGTCTATGGAGGCGTAGCGGAGCTCATAGGTCAGTGTGTCGCCGACCCCGAAGCGGTTGTAGCGCGACAGCTTGATGTCCACATCGCCGCCTTCTGTGCTGGAATAGCCGGCGCCCAGCTCCAGGGTGTTGCGCGACCGGTCCGCGAGGCTGACCACCACGGGGCGCAGGCCGTCGGGGTCGGACGTCGGCGCCAGGGCGACGGTGACCGAATCATAGACCTGGGTGTCGAGCAGGCGCCGCTCCAGCTCCGCCACGTCATTGGGTTTATAGACCTGGTCGACCTTCCAGGGGACCAGCCGCCTCAGCCAGGCGGCTCTGGTGCGGCCCTTGGATTCGATCTTCAGCCGGCCCAGGCGCACCAGGGCGCCGGCGGCGATCTTGAAGGTGGGGCGCATGGTGTGGTCGGCGTGATCCACCACTACGTCGCGGTCTTGAACCTTGGCGTCGGCGTAACCGAGCTGCTGGACGGCCGCCAGCACCCGCCCCTCGGCGGCGATCACGTCAGCGGCCCGGCCTGGGGCGCCGGGCGTCAGCTCGATGGCCTTGACGGCGGCGGCGACCGCCTGGGGATCGGGCGGCGCATCCACCCATTGCACCGCCGCCGAGGCCAAGAGGAAGCGCGGCCCGGGATCGATCTTCAAGAGCGGCGTCGGGCGCTCCCCATCGCCGATATCGGGGGTGACCTGATAGTCGTAATAGCCCTCCGACCGCAAAAGCGCGGTGGCGCTGGCGGCGGCCGTGCGGGCCCGGCGGCGGGCGTCCATCCGGCTTAAGGGGGCGGTCTTTTCCTCCGAGAGCGCCTGTTCGATCTCGGCCCTGAGGGATCGGTCGGCCACGCCCTGGACCGCCGCCTGGCGTTCAGCCGCCCGCGTTTGCCCCTCGGCGAGCAGCGAGGCCGCCAGGACCAGCGAGAAGCCTAGTCGTTTCAACAAACCGCCCTGAACCTAGCGCCGCCCAGCGGCGATCACCCTTGGAATCCTCTAGCCATAGGGGAGCGGCATGTCACGTTTTAGGCGAAAGGCGTCGCTTAAGTCGCAGGAAAGACCCGACCGCCGACGGCTTTGACAAAAACCTTGGCGCCGTGGACCAGGGCGCCTGCTTCGGTCCCGCGCGGCAGGGCGATCTCCAGCCGATGGCCGGCGGCGTCGATGGCGTCGACGCGGGTGATCAGGCCGGCGAGGGTCACCCGCTCGACGGTGATCTCCAGCCCTTGTCCGGCCAATTCGAACTGGTCGGGGCGGACGAAGGCCAGGGCGGGACCATCCGCCACACCTTCGGCGGCGAGCTCCAGGGCGCCCAGGCGGAATACGCCGCCCCTCGCCGCGCCTTCCAGGCGGTTGGCCTCTCCGACGAAGCCGGCGACGAAGGCGGTGGCGGGATGGTTGCGCAAGACGTCTGGGGCAGCGATCTGCTCGATGCGGCCCAGGTTCAGCACCGCCACCCGGTCGGCCAGCTCCAGCGCCTCCTCCTGGTCGTGGGTGACGAAGACAGTGGCGACGCCGGCGGCGTTGTGGATGCGGCGCAGCTCCCGGCGAAGCGACTTCCTCACCGTGGCGTCCAGGGCGCCGAAGGGCTCATCCAAGAGCAGCACCCGCGGCGAGACGGCCAGGGCCCGCGCCAGGGCCACGCGCTGGCGCTGACCGCCCGATAACTGGGCCGGATAGCGTTTACCCAGGCCCTCGAGCTCGATCAGCTTCAGCAGTTCCGCAACCCGCGCGTCGATGGCCTTGCGGTTCGGGCGATCCTTGCGCTTTCGCACCGAGAGACCGAAGGCGATGTTCTTGGCCACCGTCATGTGGCGGAACAGGGCGTATTGCTGGAAGACAAACCCCACCCGCCGGGCGGCGGCGCTGGCGTAGGTGACATCCACATCGTCGAACAGCACCTGGCCCTCGTCGGGAAACTCCAGCCCGGCGATGGTGCGCAGGAGCGTGGTCTTGCCCGAGCCCGAGGGACCGAGCAGGGCCAGAAGCTCGCCCGGCCGCACGTCGATGCTGACGTCGTTCAGCGCCGGATAGCGGGCGAACTGCTTCTTCAGCCCGCGGACGGAGACGGCGGCCCTGTCCTCAGGAGGGGGCCCCTCAAGAGCGTTGGATGGGGCGGTCAGGCCGGCCTCCGAGGCTTTGTGTTCCAGATCATACGGCATTGGCGGCGACCTCCGGCTGGAAGGCTTCCAGGGCCGCCTTCAGGATCAAGGTGACGATGGCCAAGAGGCACAGGAGCGCCGCCACCGCGAAGGCCCCGACGAAGTCGTACTCGTTATAGAGGATTTCCACGTGCAGCGGCATGGTGTCGGTGAGGCCGCGGATGTGGCCGGAGACCACCGAAACGGCCCCAAACTCCCCCATCGCCCGGGCGTTGCAGAGAAGGACCCCATAGAGGAGGCCCCAGCGGATATTGGGCGCCGTGACCCGCCAGAATGTCTTCAACGCCGAAGCGCCCAGGGATGCCGCCGCCTCTTCCTCGTCCACGCCCTGGGCCTGCATCAAGGGGATCAGCTGGCGGGCGACGAAGGGGAAGGTGACGAAGATGGTGGCGAGCACGATGCCGGGGACCGCGAAGATGATCTTGATGTCGTGGTCGATCAGCCAGGAGCCGGCCCAACCCTGAAGGCCGAACACCAGGATGTAGGCCAGCCCCGCCACCACCGGCGAGATGGAGAAGGGCACGTCGATCAGGGAGACAAGCAGGCTCTTGCCAACGAATCGGTGCTTGGCGATGGCCCAGGCGGCGATCACCCCGAAGGCGGCGTTGAACGGCACGGCGATCGCGGCGGTGATCAGGGTCAGGCCGATGGCGGAGAGGGAGTCCGGCTGGCCGATCGCCTCGACGAAGGGCGAAAGGCCCTTGGACAAGGCCTGGGCGAAGACGGCGATCAGGGGCAGCACCAGCATCAGGGTGACGAAGGCGATCACCACGCCGATCACGACCACGCGCACCCAAAGGGGTTCGCGACCGATGTTCGGATGGCCGATCTTCGCAGCGCTTGGGGCGGTCAAGCTCATGTCTTGCGCCTCGCCCAGGCCTGCAGGCCGTTGATCAACAGCAGCATCAGGAAGGCGACCCCCAGCATCACCACGGCGATGGCCGAGGCGGCGGCAGAGTCGAACTGCTCCAGCTCCTGGGCGATAAGAAGCGGCGCAATCTCGGATTTGAACGGCATGTTGCCGGCGATGAAGATCACCGAACCGTATTCCCCCACCGCCCGGGCGAAGGCCAAGGCAAAGCCGGTCAGCCAGGCGGGCAGGATGGCGGGGACGATCACCCGGCGGATGGTGTCGAAGCGCCCGGCGCCCAGGGTCGCCGCCGCCTCCTCCACATCGATGGGGAGGTCGCGCAGCACGGGCTCAAGCGTCCGCACCACGAACGGCAGGCCGATGAAGATCAGGGCGATCAAGACGCCGGTGGGATTATAGGCCACCTTGATTCCGAACGGGGCCAAGAAGCCGCCGACCCAGCCGGTCGGCGCGTAGAGAATCGCCAGCGACACCCCGGCCACCGCCGTCGGCAGGGCGAAGGGCAGATCGACGATGGCGTTGACCAGCGCCTTGCCCGGAAAGCTGTAGCGCACCAGGGCCCAGGCGGTCAGTGCCCCAAACACTCCATTGACCATGGCGGCCAGGAAGGATGCGCCGAAGCTGAGGTAGTAGGCGTGCAGGGCGCGCCGGGAAAAGGCGGCGGCGGCGAAGGCCTCAGGCGTCATGCCCGCTGCGCGGATCACCACCGCAGACACCGGGATCAGCACCACCAGCGACAGGATGAGGATGGTGGTCCCCAGCGTCAGGGCGAAGCCCGGCACCGCCGAGCGCCGCCGGAACAACGGGCGGCGGGCGGCTGAAGGGTGACGGGGTGGCGAGCCGGCGTGCGGCGCAAGCGCGACCATAAGGCTTCCTCTTCGACACCGGCCCAGCGCCGCAACGGTGAGACACCCTATCAGCGCCGTCCAGGCAAATGAGTTTTTCTAGTCGAGGTTCCGCTATTTCTGCCGCCGACCGGGGCGCCATGGCCGGATCGAACGTTGGATGGGCGGCGACGCGGTTGAGACGACCGCCTCCGGTCTTTAAGAAGAAGCCTTGTTCCTGCCGAAAGAGACCGCCCGCATGTCGACCATCCAAGACCGGCTCACCGCCCTGGGCGTCACCCTGCCCGTCGCCAACCCGCCGGTGGCCAACTATGTGCCCTTCGTCCGCACCGGGCCCCTGCTGCATATCTCCGGCCAGGTCTCCCTGGACGCGTCGGGCGGGATCAAGGGCGTGGTCGGCGAGGATGTCGATCTGGAAACGGCGAAGGCGGCGGCGCGCCTCTGCGGCCTGAGCCTCCTGGCCCAGATGAAGGCGGCGCTGGGGGACCTGGACGGGGTGCTGCGCATCGTCAAGCTCGGCGGCTTCGTCCAGGCCGGTCCCGGCTTTTTCGAAATCCCGCAGGTGGTCAACGGCTGTTCAGACCTGATGGTCGAGGTGTTCGGCGATAGGGGCAAGCACGCCCGCTCGGCCGTGGGCGTCTATCGCCTGCCGATGAACTTCGCCGTCGAAGTCGACGCCATCGTCGAGATCGTGTGAGCCGGTGAGCCGGATCGGCCTTTCCGCCGCCGGATCAGCGGCGTGGGACAGCCTGTTCTCGCCGCCCATCGCCCATCGGGGCCTGTGGTCGCCCACAGGGCCGCCGGAGAATTCCCTGGCGGCGTTCCAAGCGGCCTGCGCCGGCGATTATGGGATTGAGCTCGATGTGCAGCTGTCCCGCGACGGCCAGGTGATGGTGTTCCACGACGCCCACCTGGCGCGCATGACCGGCGCCGCCGCCTGGCTGAGGGAAAAGACCGCCGCAGAGCTCGGCGCCCTGCGCCTGAAGGGAACCGGCCAGGCCGTGCCGACCCTATCCCAAGTGCTGGATCTCGTGGCCGGGCGGGCGCTGATCCTGGTCGAGATCAAGAACAAGCCCGGCGAAGAAGGTCCTTTGGATCAAGCGGTTGCGGCGGTGATCCAAGGCTACGCCGGCCCTTTGGCGGTCATCGGCTTCAACCCTCTCTCCCACGCCTGGTGGGCGCAGCATCATCCGGGCGTGCTGCGGGGCCTGAACAGCCACCGCTGTGACGATTTGGCCGACGTCATGGCGCCCGAGGCTCTGCGGGCCTTGCGCAACCTCGATCAGGTGGAGATCGCCAAGCCGCACTTCCTGGCCCTGGGGCTGGATATGCTGCCCAGCGCCGCGGCCAACCGGATGCGGCTGCAGGGCTATCCGATCATCGCCTGGACCGTGCGCGATCTGGAGCGCGGCCAGGCGCTGGAGGGGCTTTGCGACAATGTGATCTTCGAAGGGTTCGCGGCATGAGCGCGCCGACCTGCCCGCCCGAAGGAGCGATCAAGCCTGCCGTCAGCGCCCACAACGCCATCGCCGACATCGGTCGCGAGGCCTGGGACGCCTGCAACGCCGCCTCAGACTATGGCGGCAACCCCTTCACCTCGTTCGACTTTCTCCACGCCCTCGAAGAAAGCCGCAGCGTCTCCCCCCACGCCGGCTGGGGCGCCCAGCACCTGAGCGTGGAGGACGAGAGCGGCCGCATCGCCGGGGTCATGCCGCTTTATCTGAAGTCCCACAGCCAGGGGGAATATGTCTTCGACCACGCCTGGGCCGACGCCTATGAGCGGGCCGGCGGGGCCTATTATCCCAAGCTTCAGTGCGCCGTGCCCTTCTCGCCAGTCACGGGCCCCCGGCTGATCACTCGGGAGGACGGTCCCCGCGCCGCCGCCGAACAGACGCTTCTGGCCGGCGCCCTCACCCTTTGCGACCGGCTCAAGGCCTCGTCCCTGCACGTCACCTTCCCGCTGGAGGCCGAGTGGAAGACCCTGGGCGAACAGGGCCTGCTCCTGCGCCAGGACCAGCAATATCACTGGTTCAACCAGGGTTACGGGACGTTCGAGGACTTCCTCGCCGCCCTCTCTTCCGGCCGGCGCAAGACCATCCGCCGCGAGCGCCGCGACGCCCAGGCCGGGCTGGAGATCCTGGCCCTCACCGGCGCGGACATCACGGAAGAGCACTGGGACGCCTTCTTCGGCTTTTATCTGGACACCGGCGGGCGCAAGTGGGGGCGGCCCTATCTGAACCGCCTGTTCTTCTCCCTGATCGGCGAGCGCATGGCCGACAAGATCTTGCTGATCATGGCGCGCAAGGACGGCCGCTGGATCGCCGGGGCCCTGAACCTGATCGGCGCCGACGCCCTCTACGGCCGAAACTGGGGCTGCATCGAAGACATCCCCTTCCTACATTTCGAGCTCTGCTATTACCGCGCCATCGAGGAGGCCATCGCCCGCGGCCTCACCCGAGTGGAGGCCGGCGCCCAGGGCCAGCACAAGATCGCCCGCGGCTACCTGCCCGCCCCGGTCTACTCCGCCCACTTCATCGCCGACCGGGCGCTGCGGGGACCGGTGGCGCGCTATCTGGAGCAGGAACGCCCGGCGGTGGAGGCGGAAATGGCCACGCTGGCGGCGGAATTTTCACCGTTCAAGGAAGGCGCCTGACCCACAACTGTCATCCCGGCCGTAGCGGAGCGGAGAGCCGGGACCCAGAGGCTGTGGGTGTATTGCTGGGTCCCGGATAAGCGCTGCGCGCTTTCCCGGATGACAAGTTGAGATTACGACCGCTCCCAGGCCTGCCTCAGCAGGACCTCGATCTCCGCCGTCACTGCGTCGGTAGCCGCCAGAGGCAAGCGCGCCTTCAGCCGTTCCGACCAGCCGTCGTTCCTGGGCGCCTCCAGCAGCGGATGGGCGTCGGGGGTCAGCGCCAAGCCCAGCATGGCCGTCCCGCCCTTAATCGGCCGCAGGGCCGCGAACTGGGCTTTACGCGACCAGGCGGAGTAGCCCTTGCGCTGGCCGACCACCACCTGCGGCAAGCGCAGAACCGCCGCCTCCACCGCCTCAAAGATGACGCGGGCGGCGGGGTCAGCCCACAACGCATCCCGCAGCGCGTCCGGCTGGCTCCACATCGCCCCCTCAGGAAAGGCCTCGCCGAGCACGTAGCTGGCGCGATTTTGCAAGAGGCCGTGATGGGTCTTCAACCACGTCAGTCGGGCGCGATGGCCGGTTTCGGGGCAGCTTCTGGCGATGGCGATCCATTCTTGCAGCGACTTGCCGGTCTCCGGCTCCAGCCCGGCGCGGATAGAGGCGAACCACTTCTTCTGCTGATCGGTCAGATGTTCAAGTTCGGGCATGTTCCCCTCCCCGGCCGCTCTTGCTACCAGTCTAGCACAGTTGGGAGCGCGGCATGAGCATCGACGGCGTCTACGACCAGGGCAATATCTTCGCCAAGGTGTTGCGGGGCGAGGCCCCGGCCGCCAAGGTGTTCGAGGACGGCGAGGTCCTGGCCTTCATGGACCTCTTCCCCCAGTCGCGCGGCCACACCCTGGTGATCTCCAAGACCTCCAGCGCGAGAAATTTGCTGGACGTGGCGCCCCAGGATCTGTGCGTGCTGATGGCCGGCGTGCAGCGGGTGGCCAAGGCGGTCAACGCCGCTCTGAAGCCGGACGGGATCATCGTCACCCAGCTCAACGGGGCGGCGGCCGGCCAGACGGTGTTCCACCTGCACGTCCACATCATCCCCCGCTGGAAGGATGTCCCCATGGCCGGCCACGGCGGCCCGGGCATGGCCGATCCGGCGGAGCTGGCGGCGCTGGCCAAGGAAATAGCCAAAGAAATCAGCTAGTTATTTTCTAGTCGCCGTCCTTCTCCGCTTGCGGGGCCCCCCTCTCCCGCAAGCGGAGAGGGATCGTTGCGCGCAAACCTTGCGTGCGCCTACCATCAAACCGCAGCACAGATTGCACCCTTAAAACATAGTGCAAAGGGTGCAATCTCCTGCGCTTTTACTCCGCCATCGCCGGCTCGTCGGCGTCGTCGGCGGTCGACAGGTCGGTGTCGGGGGAGATGTCGATCTCACCCGGGCGGGTTTCGCCGGAGTTTGAATCCACCTCGAAGGTCAGCTTGCCGTCGACCAGCTCCACCTTCACATGGCCGCCGCGCACCAGCTTGCCAAAGAGGATCTCGTCGGCGAGCGGCTTCTTGATGTGCTCCTGGATCACCCGGGCCAAAGGCCGCGCGCCATAGAGCTCGTCATAGCCGTTCTTGGCCAGCCAATCGGCCGCCTCGTCCGAAAGCTCGATGGTGACGTTGCGATCGGCCAGCTGGGCTTCCAGCTGCATGACGAACTTCTGCACCACGTTCTTGATCACTTCGGGGGCCAGCGACTTGAAGGTGACGATGGCGTCCAGGCGATTGCGGAACTCCGGCGTGAACAGGCGCTGGATGGCCGCCTCGTCCGCGTCGTCGATGCGGCCGCGACCAAAGCCGATGCCGGCCTTGTTGTTGTCGGCGGCGCCGGCGTTGGTGGTCATGATCAGGACC
>JAMFTA010000036.1 GCA_026225565.1 Caulobacter sp.
ATCCTCGACCCGCAGGTGATCGGCGAGGAGCACTACACCGTCGCCCGCCGGGTGCAGGAAGTGCTGCAGTCCTACAAGGCGCTGAAGGACATCATCGCCATCCTGGGCATGGACGAGCTGTCGGAAGAGGACAAGCTGACCGTCTCCCGCGCCCGCAAGATCAGCCGCTTCTTCAGCCAGCCATTCTTCGTGGCCGAGCAGTTCACCAATGCGCCGGGCAAGTTCGTCAGCCTGGAAGACACCATCCGCTCGTTCAAGGCCATCGTCGACGGCGAATACGACCACCTGCCCGAGCAGGCCTTCTACATGGTCGGCGCCATCGAAGAAGCGGTCGCCAAGGCCGAAACGATGGGCTAGGCGAATATGACGCCTAGGCTGGGGATCGCGTTACTGGGGAGCGTTTTGTCGCTCCACGCAGGCGCGGTCCTCGCCGCCGAGGCGCCGGCCAAGCTCTACATCGGCGAGTTCTGCGGCCCCATCACCCTGAACGATGGGGATGCGGCCTCGCTGAGGGCGCATCTAGCCAACTGGAGCGTGAAGGCCGGCGACGCGGCGGATGCCGACGCCGCCCGACCCCAGGACGCCGATACGCCGGGTCAGCTGTTCCGTTTTCCAGAACCCTCCGCGCCCACAGCCTTCATCGAGCGGCGGCGCGGGACCTGTACCCTGATCTACCCCTCCGCCAAGGCCCCGCCCGCCGTCATGGACGAAATGGCCACCGAGGCCTTGCCGGTGAACCAGAGCGGCCCGCCGATCCCCTGGCGCAAGGTCACCCGCGTCCACTTCGGCCCGCCCCTTCCGCTGCGCTATTTCCTCAAGGTTGGCGAAAGCGGCGACTTTGGGCTATGCACCACCCTCT
This sequence comes from Caulobacter sp., assembly GCA_026225565.1. Classification (GTDB taxonomy): domain Bacteria; phylum Pseudomonadota; class Alphaproteobacteria; order Caulobacterales; family Caulobacteraceae; genus CAIOYC01. Next base: position 860 of record JAMFTA010000036.1, read on the forward strand.
TTGAGGATCTGCGCCTCAAGGACGGTTCACCGGCGACGATGGCCAGGGTCACAACCTGCCGTCTCCTCCCAGACGAGAAACTCGACAATGGCTAAGTTCCACTTCTCCCTCGTGGCTCCCGACCGCGAACTCTTCTCCGGCGAGGTCGACCAGGTCGACGCCTATGGCATCGAAGGCGACTTCGGAGTCCTCGCTGGTCATGAGCCCTTCATGACCGTGCTGCGCGCGGGCCTGGTCAAGGTGCGCATCGGCGAGAGCACGGTGGCCTATCAGGTGGACGGCGGCTTCGCCGACGTCACGCCGGAAAGCTTCACCCTCTTGGCCGAGCACGCGGTGGAGGACAAGGCGTTCGAGAAGGTCGAGAACAGCCTGCACTAGGCCGGCCCGGCTGGTGTCCCCGACCGACCTCTTGCTCAATGTCGGCGGCGTGATCGGCGTTGCCCTGGTGCTCCTGGCCTATGCCGGCATCCACTTCGACTGGTTCGATCCTAAGCGGCTGTCGGCGCTGCTGATGAACCTCTTCGGCTCGCTGTTGATCCTCCTCTCCATGGTGCGGGCGTTCAACTTCTCCGCCTTCCTGATGGAGGCGACCTGGGCGGCCATGGCGCTCTATGGCCTGATCAAGCTCGTGCTGCGCCGTCGCTAGGGCTGGCGAGGACCAAAGGCGCTAATCTCAAGCCGCAGTTCCAAGAGCCCTCAAGGCCCATGGTGGAACGATACGGCGATGGCGTCTGAGGACTTAAGGGCGGACCTGGCCGGAAGAGATGCGTGCTTCGCACGAACTGACGTCGCGAAGGGCCACTATGGGCAAAATTTAATGCCCCTCTGTTTCAGCTGAGGACGATCTTGCTCTAGGGTGCCGGGGAATTCTCCGGAGCCCCCCTATGCGATCCATCCTCCTGGCCGGCGCTGCGTTCGCCGCTATCATGGCCGCCATGCCCGCCCTCGCCCAGACGCCGCCCGCCCCCGCCGCCAGCCCTGCCGACGTGCAGGCGTTATTGGCCGAGTGGACGGGCCCCGTGGGCGGCGAGTTGCCGTTCGACAAGGTGAAGGTGGGCGCCTTCAAGCCGGCCCTGGAAGAGGCCATGCGGCAAAACCTCGTGGAGATCGACGCCATCGCCAACAATCCCGCGCCGCCCACCTTCGACAACACCATCGTCGCCCTGGAACGGGCGGGCGCGGCGATGAACCGGGTGCAGACCCTCTACAATATCTGGACCGGGAGCCTAAGTCACCCGGACGTACAGGCGGTGGAGCAGGAGATGGCCCCCAAGATCGCCGCCTTTCAAGATCAGATCAGCCAGAACCCCATGCTGTTCGCTCGCATCGACGCCGTCTATCAGGCGCGCGAGCATTCGGGCCTGACGCCAGAGCAGAAGCAGCTGACCTGGGTCGACTGGTCAGGCGCGGTGAAGCAGGGCGCCAAGCTTTCGCCCGAGGCCAAGGCGCGGGTCACCGCCATCAACCAAAGGCTGGCCAGCCTCTCCACCGCCTTCAGCCAGAACCTCTTGGCCGACGAGGCGGGCTATGTCCTTTATCTGAAGGAAGGCGATCTCGCCGGCCTGCCCGCCGCCGAGCGCGAAGCCGAAGTCGCGCGCCTGCTCATCAGCGAGCCACGCGTGCCCTACCAGCTCGACAAGATTCCCGGCATCCGTGTCGCACTCATCAAAGTCGCGCCGCAGGAGCACGTGCTCATCCTCCAGATGAGCCATCTCATCTGCGACTGGTCGTCGGAAGGCGTCATGTGGCGCGAGCTTTCCGCGCTCTACCGCGAACTCCTCAGCGACAAGCCGCTCGTCCTGCCGCCGCTTCCGATCCAGCACGGCGACTACGCCGCGTGGCAGCAGACCAACAACGTCGCCGCGAATTTCAAGGATGACATCGAGTACTGGAAGAAGACGCTGGCCGGCGCGCCGGAGCTCATCGAGCTGCCGACCGACCGCTCGCGTCCCGCCGCTAATACTTACAAGGGCGCGCGCAAGCGTTTCATCACCAGCCCGGCGCTGACCGAGGCGATGCGCCA
>JAMFTA010000037.1 GCA_026225565.1 Caulobacter sp.
ATCCCAACTATGCCGCCGCCCTACCCAGCGCCGCGAGCGCGGCGGGCCTGGTGATCGCCACCCTGACGGCCGACAGCTCCAAGGTCCGCGGCGCCGGGGAGCTGGTGAAACAGTTCGCCTACGACGTTCAGCATCAGGCCTGGTCCAAGCGCGACATCACCGATCCCGCCGGGCGGCTGGCCCGCGCCAAGCAAATCTCTACTGCGCCCATGACGCCGCTCCCCGCCGACGTGGATCAGCTGCAGGGGGCGGTGACGGGCACCGATAGCCGCATGGCGACCCGAGCCATCCTCGTTTCCGGCTCCGCCTCCGCGCCCCCCTACACGGCCGTGGTGTCGCACGCCCTGGCCATCGCCGCCCTGGCCGCCCTTGGAGAAGGCGGCGACAGCAACGACGCTCAGGTGCAATCCCTACTCAATGAGTCCAGCGGCGGCTTCTGTTTCAACATGTCCAAGCTGAACCTCTACCAGTGCCTGGCCGTGGCCAAACCCTGGTACGAGGATATCTTCTGCCTAGGACAGCATGTGATGATCGACACCGGCCAATGCGTCTCTAAGGATGTGGGTTCGATACAGCCGATGCAGGCGTCCTCAGCGCCGACGCCGACTAGCTCTGGATCCGGCGCATCCCAATAGCCTTGCCGGTGCACTGACCTCCATGACGACGCCGACCCCTTTCCCGGAACCTGTCGTTGCGCCCAGCACGGTGGTGGTGGCCGAGAGCGGCCTTGGCCTCTATGGCCAGCAGTTGCTCGACGGTCGCCATCACCTAGCGGCGGACGAGCCGGCGGCTGTAGGAGGCAATGACTTCGGTCCCGGTCCCTATGAGCTTTTGCTGATGGCCTTGGGCTCGTGCACCTCCATGACCCTGCGCATGTACGCGGGCCGCCAGGGTTTCGCCCTGGAGCGGGTGGTGGTGCGGCTGAAGCACGACCGCGTCTACGCCAAGGACTGCGAAGAGTGCGACGCCAAGCCAGTGATGCTCGACCGGATCGAGCGCGAAATCGACTTGATCGGCGCCTTGGATGATCTGCAAAAGGCGCGGCTGATGGAAATCGCCGACAAGTGTCCGCTGCATCGCACCCTGACCACGGGGATCAAGATCGTCACCCGCCTGGCGACGGCTCAGCCGACCGTTGCGCCCCTCGGCGGAAACGTGTAAGCACGCCGCTCCGAATTCGCCCGCACTCGCGCGGGCTTCAATCCATCAAGCGCCGCCGGGCTTTCCCATGAGACAAGGGGACGCCGGAGCGGCGGTTTCGTTTTGCAAAAGGCTGACCAGCCATGGCCGATATCGTCCTCAACGTCGAAGTGCGCGAAAACATTGGAACCGGCGCCGCGCGCGCTGTGCGGGCCTCGGGCAAGCTGCCCGGCGTGCTCTACGGCGGCGAACGGGGCCCGGTGCCCATCTCCGTGCCCAACAACGAGTTTCGCAAGGCGCTCTATACCGGGAAGCTCCTGGGCCACCTGGTCACCCTGAAATACGGCGAAGAGACCCAGCAGGTGATCGCCAAGGACGTACAGTTCCATCCGGTGACGGATGTGCCGGTGCATTTCGACCTCTATCGGGTGGATGAGCACCAGGCGATCAAGATCGCCGTGCCGGTCCACTTCAAGAACCAGGACGTCTCGCCCGGCATCAAGCGCGGCGGCGCCCTGAACATCGCCTTCCACGAAATCGAAATCCTGGTGGAAGCCGACCACATTCCCGAAGAAATCGTGGTTGATTTGGAAGGTTTCGACATCGGCGATTCCATCCATGCCTCCGATCTGAAACTGCCTAAGGGCGTCAGGCTCGGCGTCGCCGAAAGCATCGTGGTCGCCACCCTGGTCGGCACCTCGGCTCAGGCGTCCGAAGAAGCGGCCGCTGAGACGCCCGTCGCCTGATCCACCGGGCGGGGTGAAGCGCCATGCTGATCCTCGCCGGTCTCGGCAATCCCGAGCCGAAATACGTCCATAACCGGCACAATATCGGCTTCATGGCCGTGGACGCTATTGCGCGCCGGTGGAATTTCGGTCCCGAGCGCAAGAAGTTCCAGAGCCTGATCCGCGAGGGCAGCATCGCCATCCCAGCCGGTGTAGCTCCCGGTGGGCCCGCCAGCGAAGTCAAGGCGCTGATCCTCAAGCCCCAGACCTTCTATAATGAGAGCGGTCGCGCGGTCGCCGAGGCGATGAAATTCTATAAGGCCCAGCCCAGCGATGTGGTGCTGTTCTACGACGAGATCGATCTCGCCCCCGGCCGTTTCCGCATGAAGACCGGCGGCGGGGCGGCCGGCAACAACGGCGTTCGCTCCCTCACCGCCCACATCGGACCGGATTTTCGCCGGGCGCGCCTAGGCACCGGCCACCCCGGCCACAAGGACCGGGTGATGGGTCATGTGCTGTCGGATTTTCATAAGGTGGAGCTGGGGTGGCTGGGGGCGCTCTTGAACGCCTGCGCCGACGCCCTGCCCATTCTCGCCGCCGGCGATGACGAAAAATATCAGATGGAGGTCATGCGCCTGGCCCCCGCGGAGAAGCAGGACCCCCGCGCCGCAGCGCGGGAGTCCTGAGCTAGACCGGCCTAGTAGGCGTAGCGGATGCCCAGGGAGAGTATCTTGGCGTTGCCTGCCACGTGCGCGCGTTCCGTCACATTGGTGGCGCCGACCGTGCCCGCATAGTCCGTCATCGAATAGTCGATGTTGGAGCCCTTGAAGGTGACGTAGCCGCCCGAGGCGTCGATGGTCATGCGCGGCGTCGCCTTAAGGGAGGCGCCGATGGTGTAGAGCATACGGTCGCTGTCCGGCACGAAGCTGTTGCGATAACGGGTTTGGGTCGGCGACTGGTCGTAGCCGACGCCCGCGCGCAAGGTCAGGCGCGTGTTCATCGCATAATCCACGCCCACGGCGCCGGAGGTCGTGTCACGATAGCCCTGGGTGATGTTCTGAGACAGGACTGGGCCGGCGGTCACGCGGATGGCGTCAAATTCGCTCCAACCGAACCGCTCGGCCTGAACGTTGAGGGTCAACTTGTCCGTCAGGGCGTAACGGGCGCCCACGGTGGCGATCCAGGGGGTGGTCAGCTTAGCGTTTCCGGTCGCCTTGGTGTTGGCCCCCTGCACAGCGGCGGCGAGGCCGGTCAGGCCGAGCTCGACCCGACCGTCCAAGGTGTGATCGATCGCCGACTTATAGCTGGCCCCGAAGGACCAACGGTCTTTGTGGATTTGTGCGCCGACGGAGTAGCCGAAGTCGTAACCCGAACCCTTCAGATCGAGGTTGCCGTCGGCGTCGCTGGCGAGCAGGCCGGGATAGGCCTGGGCCAGATTGGCGGACATGTATTCAGTGTTGAGGCCGACGCCGATGTCGAGCCAGCTGGTCACCTTGGCGGCGACGGTGAGTTGGGCGTCGATGCTGGTCAAGCGCGCTTTCAGGCTATCGTAGCGGGCGGCCGAATTACCTTCATACTGGGTGATGAAGTCGTAGGGGGCGGCGAAGGAGAGACCTAGGGCCACCCGATCGTTCAGTCGGAACGAGCCGGCCGAGTTCGGCACCACGCCAAACAGCACCGGGTCATACGCCTGGGGGGCGCCGCCGGCCAAGCCGTTGCGGAAGGGGCCGGTCACGGTGGTTCCGCGATCGGCGACGGTCGAGGAGGTCAGGATGGCGTTGCCGCCGATATACATCTCATTGGCGCTGCCGGCGATGGAAGCCGGGTTCCACCACAGGGACTCAGCGCCGGTATCGGACACTTCGCCGGAATAGGCCCGGCCCAGTCCCTTGACCGATTGGTCTTGCAGATAGAAGGCGGCTGCATGGGCCTTGGGCGCAGCCGCGACGCCAGCCAAGGCCGCGACGGCGGCCGAGTAGAAGAACAGGCGCGAAACCATAGGGACGGTCGTCATTGGAACGTTTTCTCCGTGATGGGCGACGTTGCGCCCGAATTATCTTCAGCTGATGGCATGGAAATGCACCTAGCCTGGCACGTTGCGACGCACGCTGTCTCGGAAACGCCGTATGCGTGGCGCCGTTGCAGCAGTTTTAAGTTCCAAAAGGAGCGTGATCTATCTGACACATAGAGCGATGGCCTAAATTTGCGCTTTGGCGAGCTTCAAATCGATTCCGCCTCGAACGATGGCGCCCGAGTGCGCTATGTAGGCGCCACACGCGGCGAGGCCGCCCCTTTATCTTCGAGAGCTGAATGGCCCTAAAAGTCGCCATCGTCGGCTTGCCCAATGTGGGCAAGTCCACCCTGTTCAACGCCCTGACCCAGACCGCCGCGGCCCAGGCGGCCAACTATCCCTTCTGCACCATCGAGCCGAACATCGGCGACGTGGCGGTGCCCGAGTCCCGTTTGGAAGACCTGGCCAAGATCGCCGGCTCCAAGGAAATCATCCCGGCGCGCATCAACTTCGTCGATGTGGCTGGCCTAGTGCGCGGCGCCTCCAAGGGCGAAGGCCTCGGCAACCAATTCCTGGCCACCATCCGTGACTGCGACGCGGTGGCCTTCGTCGCCCGCTGTTTCATCGACACCGAAGTCACCCACGTGGAAGGCCGGGTCGATCCGTTGGACGACCTGGATATCATCGAGACCGAGTTGATGCTGGCGGACCTGGAAAGCCTGGAAAAGCGCCTGCCCAACCTGGAGAAGAAGGCCAAGACCGGCGGCGACAAGGAGGCGGGCGTCACCCTCGCGTTGGTGAACCTCGCTTTGGCTGAACTGCGCGAAGGCCGCCCCGCGCGCCTGGCGCACGCCAAGGTCTCCAAGGAGGATGACAAGGCCTGGTGGATGCTGCAGCTCTTGACCGCCTTGCCGGCCCTCTACGTCTGCAATGTGGACGAGGATTCCGCCGCCACCGGCAACGCCTTGTCGAAATTGGTGCAGGAGCGCGCCACAAGGGACCATGCCAAGTCGGTGGTCATCTCCGCCAAGATCGACAGCGAGATCGCCCTTCTAGCCCCCACCGAACGCGCCGAGTTCCTGGAGACACTGGGCATCGAGGAGCCGGGGCTGAACAGCCTGATCCGCGAAGCCTACGCGCTTCTGGGTATGCAGACCTATTTCACCGTGGGGCCGAAGGAAGCCCGCGCCTGGACCATTCCGGTGGGCGCCACCGCCCCGCAAGCCGCCGGCGTAATCCACACCGACTTCGAAAAAGGCTTCATCCGCGCCGAAACCATCGCCTTCCCCGACTACGTCGCCCTGAAGGGCGAGACGGGCGCCCGCGACGCCGGGAAGCTCCGCGCCGAAGGCAAGACCTATGTGGTCAAGGACGGCGATGTGATGAACTTTCTCTTCAACAACTGACCCAGTGACCGACCGGAGACTCCTATGTCCGACACCATCACGTTGAAATCCAAGATCGACGGCTTCGACTTCACCGCCTTGCACGCGGCGGCGCAAGGATCCCGCAAGGGCGGCATCGTCATCATCCAGGAAATCTTCGGCATCGATAAATACGTGCAGGAAGATGTGGCCCGCTGGGCGGCGCTTGGCTTTGAAGCCATCGCCCCCTCCATGTTCGATCGCCAGGAAAAGGGCTACGTCGCCGGCCACGACCCTCAGGGCTTTGAGACCGGCATCAAGTACCTAATGACCAACGGCGTCGATAACGCTATGTCGGACATCCAGGCCAGCGTCGATGCCCTGAAGGACAAGGGCCCAGTGTTCGTGGTCGGCTATTGCTATGGCGGCTGGATGACCTGGCTGGCGGCGGCGAATGTTGAAGGCGTCGCTGCCGGCTCCAGCTACTATGGCGGCCGGGTGAAGGAAGACGTGAACGTCAGCCTCACCTGTCCGGTGATCTGCCACTTCGGCCGCAAGGACGACCACATCCCCGCCGACGAGGTAAAAGCGGCGATCGCGGCGGCGCACCCGGACGTGTCGGTCTATATCTACGAAGGCTCCGGTCATGGCTTCAACAACGACGGCGTGCCCGCCCAGGACCCGGCCGACGCCAAGCTGGCCCGCGAGCGCACCCTCGCCTTCTTTGAAGCCAACGGCGCGACATAGTCACAGCTGTCATCCCGGAAAGCGCGTAGCGCTTATCGGGGACCCAGGAAGCGGGATGGCTGGAGTTGCTGGGTTCCGGCTCTCCCCTGCGCTACGGCCGGGATGACAGGAAAGTTTTAGAATGTCCGTCATTGCCCTCACCAGCCCCGCCGACGGGTTTGAATTCCCCGTCTATCGGGCTGCGCCCAACGGTCAGCCGCGACGGGGCGGCCTCATCATCCTGCACGCCATCTGGGGCGTCACCCCGCATATCCGAAGCCTCAGCGACGACTTCGCCGCGGAGGGCTATGAGGTGCTGGCCCCCTCGCTCCTGGAGCGCTGGGATCCGGGCTTTGCCGACGCCGACATCGCGCCGGATCGCTATCCAGCGCGAGAGGCTGCGGCCGAGGCGGCCGGCTGGGGCGGGACTGTCTGGCAGGACGTGCAGGCGGCGATCGACGCCCTGGCCCCACCGGTGTCGTTGATGGGCTTCTGCTTTGGCGGCACGGCGGCCTGGGTGGCGGCCTGCCGCGGCCATGGCCTTTCCGCCGCATCGATCTTCTACGGCGGGCAGATCAGTCTCTATCGCGATGAGACGCCCCACTGCCCTACCATCCTGCATTTCGGTCGGCAGGATGAGCTGATCCCGCCCGAGGAGGTTGCAGCGATCGAGGCGTTGCATCCTGACCTGCCGATCTGGCTCTACGACGCCGGCCACGCCTTCGTGGCGCCGAGCGGCTATCATGCGGACAGCGCCAGCCTGGCTATGCTGCGCACCCGCCAGCTGTTCCACCGGGCGTCAGGCGCGAAAGAGGCCGGAGCGTAACGGGACTTAGTGCCCCTCGAACGCCAGGAGGATCGAGACCTCTATGCCCATATCCCGCAGCTTGTCCGCGCCGCCGAGATCGGGCAGATCGACCACGAAACAGGCCGCCACCACATCGGCGCCCGCACCCCGCAGGAGCTTGATCGCCGCCTCGGCGGTGCCGCCGGTAGCGATCAGGTCGTCGACCAAGACCACCTTCTCACCCGCCAGCACCGCGTCGTGGTGCATCTCCATGTGATCGACGCCGTATTCCAGGGCGTATTCCACCGAGACCGTCTTGTGGGGTAGCTTGCCCTTTTTGCGAAGCGGGATGAAGCCGGCCGACAGCTGATGGGCCACCGCGCCGCCGAGGATGAAGCCCCGCGCCTCGATCCCCGCCACCTTGTCGATCTTGCTGCCCGCGAACGGCTGCACCAGCTCGTCCACCGCCCGGCGAAAGGCGCGGGCGTCGCCGAGGAGGGTGGTGATATCGCGAAACAGGATGCCGGGCTTGGGGTAGTCCGGAATGGTGCGGATGGTGTCGGCCAAGTTGAAGGCGGGGAGGTTCAAGGGCGCGCTCATTCGGGTCATGGTTCGGTCCTAACCGCGCAGGGCTCGGCCCGCCACCGCGTCCAGCTTCTGCATCAGCAGGGGATCGCGGTGGGCGGGCGGGGTGATCAGGGCGGCGTTGAGGCAGGTGTCGATCGGCGAGGGGGTGCGGGGCTGTTGCGACAGGGTGTCCGCTAAGGTCTTGATCAGCGCCTTGGCGGCGGCGGCGTTGGCGTGCATCACTTCGATAATGTGATTGACCTCCACATCCACCCCCTCCTCGCGCCAGCAGTCATAGTCGGTGACCATGCAGACCGAGGCGTAGGGGAGCTCAGCCTCGCGGGCCAGCTTGGCCTCGGGCATACCGGTCATGCCGATCACGTCACAGCCCCATTGGCGGTAGAGGGCGCTTTCGGCGCGAGTGGAGAACTGCGGACCCTCCATGGCCAAATAGGTCCCGCCCTCGGCGATCCGCGCGCCCGACGCCCGGCCGGCGGCCGCGGCCAGCCCCGCCAGCCGCCCACATACCGGATCGGCCATGGAGACGTGGGCGACGCAACCCTCGCCAAAGAAGCTGGAGGCGCGGGCGACGGTGCGGTCGATATATTGGTCCACCACCACGAAGGTCCCCGGATCGAGCTCCTCGCGGAGACTCCCCACCGCCGAGATGGAGAGGATGTCGGTGCAGCCGGCGCGCTTCAAGGCGTCGATATTGGCGCGGGCGTTGATGCCGGTGGGAGAGATGCGATGGCCGCGCCCATGGCGGGGCAGGAAGACCAGCTTGACGCCCTCGATCGCCCCGGTGAGCAGCTGGTCGGACGGGGCGCCCCAGGGGCCCTGCACGTCGATCCAGCGCTGATTCTCAAGGGCGTCCATCTCATAGAGGCCCGATCCGCCGATCACGCCCAGGGTCCAAGCCGTCATTCAATGCACTCGCGTGGGAAGCTCGATGTCGCAGGGACTGAAGTCCGCCCCCTTAGTCCGCCGCAGGTGATCGAGCAAGGCGGCGAAGGCGGGGCTGCGCTCATCTCGCACCTCGATCTTAGGGCGCTCGGCGACAGGCAGGTCGGCCATTATCCGCACCTGCAGCATCGTGTCCGGCGCCTTGGGCGGAAAGCCGATCTTGATCGCCCGCACCACATCCAGCCCGACCACGACGCGGCCCCAGACGGTGTAGCTGTGATCCAGCCGCGGCGCGGGATCGCGCATGAAGAAGATCTCGCTATTGGCCGAATTCTCGGCCGCCTGACGCCCCATGCCGGCGACGCCGGCACAGTAGAGGCCCCAGGTCCGCGCCTTACCATCGGCGCCCAGGCGGGCTGAGGCCTCCACCGGCGTCGCGCCGATGAAACCGAGCACACCGCCGGCCGGGTGAGCGACGGGCGTCAAGGCGGCGGGCGCGATGCGGGCGTCGAACTCGGGCTCCAGGTCCGGATGGGCGGAGACGCCGCCGTCCTTATTGTTGGGATTGCCGGTCTGATCGACGAAACGGTCGATCACCCGGTGGAACAGCAAACCGTCGTAGACATGCTCGCGGCTGAGCAGCTTGATCCGCGCCACCGCCTGGGGCGCAAGGTCCGGCCTCATCTCCACCACGATCCCGCCGGCGGTGGTGTCGATCAGGAGGGTGTTGTCCGGATCGAGCGGGCGCCAGCCGGCGACCGCCGGCGTCAGCTGCGCTTCGCCCGCAATAGCCGGCGCCCCAAGGAAAAGGGCGGCCGCGATGACGGCCGCCCTTCCTAGGTTCGTTCCAGTCGCCAAGCCGATCCGCCTAGTGGGCGACGTCGCGCCAGATGCGGCGGTAGGAGAGATAGAGGATGCCGGTAAAGAAAATCAGATAGATCATCACCGCCAGGCCCGCCTCCTTACGCTCCTGCTGCTTGGGCTCCGCCGTCCAGGCCAGGAAGGTGGCCACGTCCTTAGCCTGCTGCGAGGTGGTGCTGGGGGTGCCGTCGTCGAAAGTGACGCGGCCCGCGGTCAGCTGGAAGGGCATGGCGATCACCCCGCCGAGCGGCACGGTGGTCTTGGAGCCCGACCAGGAGGAGCCGAGGTCGCCCGGCATATAGGGGTTGTAGAACTTGCCTGGAGCAATGGTCAGGCCGGCGGGGGGCGCCACATAGCCGGTGAGGATCGAATAGATGTACTGCGGGCCGCCTTCGCGGGCGCGGGCCATCACCGACAGGTCAGGGGGCAGGGCGCCGCCGTTGGAGGCGCGGGCCGCCGGCTCATTCGGGAAGGGGCTTCTGAAATGATCCGCCGGAGTGGCGGGGCGCTGGATGGCGTCGCCAGTATCCGGATCGATATCGGGCACCTTCACGTCAGCGGCGATGGCCTTGCAATAGGGGCTTTCGGCTGGGTGATCTTTCCAGCGTTCGTCATAGAAGGGCCCGCCCGGCTGACATAGGTTCCGGTAAGACATCAGGCTCATGGCGTGGCAGCTGGCGCAAACCTCCGCATAGACCTTAAAGCCCCGTTGCATGGACGCTTGGTCGAACTTGCCCAGCGGCCCTTCGAAGCTGAAGCCGCCGGGGACTTCCTTCAAGGGCGCCTGGGTGGTGGCGGCGCCGGCGACCGAGCCGGCCCCGATGACCGCGAGCAGGCCCAGGCCGGCGACGGCGGTGCGAATGAGAGCGCTTTTGCGCAGCATCGACATCAACCCTTTTTCTCGGGAGCGGCGACAGCGCCGGCGGGGATGGCCGAACCGCCCTTGGGCAGCACGGGGGTGGAGATGGTGGTGGGCACTTCCGACGGCGTCTCGAACAGGCCGAGCAGCGGCAGGATGAGCACGAAGTAGGCGTAGTAGTAGATGGCCAGGATGCGCGAGAACCACACCACCGAGAAGCCGGTAGGGTCGTTGTTGGCGTCGTGGCCCATGGTGATCACCATGTCCGCCGGCTCCTTGCCGCCGCACCAGCCAAGGCCGATGGTGGCCAGCACGAACAGGATCAGGAAGATCCGCGCTGTCGGCCGATAGCGCATGGAGCGCACCTTGGAGGTGTCGAGCCAGGGCAGGGCGAACAGCATGGCGATGGAGCCGAACATGGCCAGGACGCCGAAGAGCTTCTGCGGCACCGACCGCAAGATGGCGTAGAAGGGCAGGAAGTACCACTCGGGCACGATGTGCGCGGGGGTGACCAAGGGGTTGGCCGGCACCTGATTGTCCACGTGGCCAAGGGCCTCGGGCGCGAAGAAGACGAACCAGGCGAAGAGGATGAAGAAGGCCGAAATCGCAAAGCCGTCCTTCACGGTATAGTAGGGGTGAAAGGGAACCATGTCCTCCTTGGAGGTAGGCTCGACCCCGGTGGGGTTGTTGTTGCCCGGCACGTGCAGGGCCCAGATGTGCAGCCCGACCACGCCGGCGATCATGAACGGCAAGAGGTAGTGCAGGGAGAAGAAGCGGTTCAGGGTCGCACCGCCCACAGCGAACCCGCCCCATAGCCAGGTGGTGATCGCGGTGCCGAGACCGGGGATGATCTGGTCGAGCGCCGAGAACAGGCTGGTGATGACCACCGCACCGGCGAAGCTCATCTGGCCCCACGGCAAGACGTAGCCCATGAAGGCTGTCGCCATCATCAAGAGGTAGATGATGCAGCCCAAGATCCACAGCACTTCGCGCGGCGCCTTATAGGAGCCGTAGTAGAGGCCGCGAGCGATGTGGATGTAGACGGCGAGGAAGAACATGGAGGCGCCGTTGGCGTGCATGTAGCGGATCAGCCACCCGTAATTCACGTCGCGCATGATGTGCTCGACGGAATTGAAGGCCATGTCCCCGTTGGGCACATAGTGCATCGCCAGGATCACCCCGGTGAGGATCTGGACGACCAGGCAGACCGCGAGAATGCCGCCGAAGGTGTACCAATAGTTCAGGTTCTTCGGCGTCGGAAAGTCGATCGCCGTCTCCTTGGCGAACCGAATGATCGGCAGCCGGGCGTCGAGCCAGCGCTCGATGCCGGTCTTCGGTTCGTAGGTGGAATGTCCGCTCATATGTGCTTTCCCCCGAGTTCCAGATCCTGGAGCCCGATCAGCCGATCTTGACCTTGGTGGGTCCGGTGAATGTGTAGTCCGGCAGGAACAGGTTCAGCGGCGCCGGCCCCGCACGGATGCGGCCCGCCGTGTCATACACCGATCCGTGGCAGGGGCAGAGCCATCCGCCATAGGCGCCGCCGCCGAAGTTGGGCACGCAGCCGAGGTGGGTGCAGACGCCGATCAGGATCAGCCACTCTTCCTTGCCGGGCTTCACCCGGCTGGCGTCGGTGGCGGGATCGCGCAGGGCGGCGTGATCGTCGGCCTTGGCTTCGGCGATTTCCTTGGGCGTGCGGTGGCGCACGAACACCGGCTTGCCGCGCCACTTGATCACCGCCTGCTGGCCGGCGACCACCTTAGAGAAGTCATATTCGATCGACGCCAGAGCCAGGGTGTCGCCAGACGGGTTCATCTGATCGATCAGCGGCCAGGCCAATGTGGCGACGCCACCGGCCGCAGCCGCGATCGCCGCAATATGGATGAAATCGCGTCGTGAGGGGTCTCCATGCGGATGTTCGGCATGAGGCTCTGCGTTCGCCGTTTCGACCACCTTTGCGACCCCTTATAGGTTTGCGTGACGATGCACGCGCATCTCAGGGGTTCGCTTAGAATGAGGCTGGCGCTTTTTCAACCGGACATTCCGCAAAACCTTGGTGGAGGCATCAGACTTTGTGCCTGTTTGGGGGTCGGATTGGAGGTGATCGAGCCCTGTGGATTCCCGCTTTCCGATAAAAGTCTCAAGCGTGCAGCCTTGGATTATGGACCGAAGGGTGAACTCCAGCGTCACGATTCGTGGGCGGATTTTCTCAAAGCGCCCAAGCGGGCGGAGGGTAGGCTGGTGCTTTTCACCACAAAGGCCGCTTCGCCCCTGCACAATTTTCAATTCGCGCCGGGCGACACCCTGCTGTTCGGACGCGAAAGCGCAGGGGTTCCGGACGAGGTTCACGCCGCCGCCGCCGCGAGACTTTTTATTCCGATAAAACCGCCTGCCCGCTCCCTCAATGTGATCGTCGCCGCCGCCATCAGCCTCAGCGAGGCGTTGCGGCAGACCGATGGGTATGATTTTCAACGACCATGACCACAGCAACCGACCTCGACATCCGCAAACAAGCCGCCGAAACGTGGTTTCGCCAATTGCAGGCCCGCCTCGTCGCCGCCCTGGAGGCGATAGAGGACGACGCACCCGCCGATCTTTACCCCGGCGCGCCCGGCCGCTTCGAGCTGGAGCCCTGGGTGCGCGCCGAGGGCGGCGGGGGGACCATGGGCCTGATGCGCGGCCGGGTGTTTGAAAAAGTCGGCGTCCACGTCTCGGTCGTTCACGGCGCCTTGTCTCCGGAGATGGCCAAGACCATGCCGGGCGCCGAGGACGATCCGCGTTTTTTCGCCACCGGCGTCAGCGTCATCGCCCACCCGCTCAACCCGAACATGCCCACTGGGCACATGAACACCCGCTTTATCGCCACCACCCAAAGCTGGTTCGGCGGCGGCGGCGACCTGACCCCGTGGCTCGCCGACCAGCGGCGGGACGACGCGCCCGACGCTCTCGCCTTCCACGCCGCCTTCAAGGCTGCCTGCGACGCCCACGATCCGGCATGGCACGGCAAATACAAGGCCGAGTGCGACGCATATTTCTTCCTGCCCCACCGGGGAGAGGCCCGAGGCGTGGGCGGCGTCTTCTACGACCGTCATAATTCCGGCGACCCAGCGCGGGACTTCGCCTTCACCAAGGACGTGGGACTGGCCTTTCTGGAAGCCTATCCGGCGATCTGCCGTCGCCACCTCGCCGAGCCCTGGACCGATGCGGAGCGCGAAGAACAGCTGATGCGGCGCGGCCGCTATGTGGAGTTCAACCTGCTCTATGACCGCGGCACCATCTTTGGCCTGAAAACCGGCGGCAAGATCGAATCCATCCTCAGCTCCATGCCGCCGACGGTGCGCTGGCCTTAGGTCCTAGTAGGCCAGCCCCTGGACCACCGCCTTCAGCCGTTCCAGCACCGCCATCTTGTCGTCGGTGAAGTCGAGGTCGAGCCACCAGTCCTCCACTTCTCGGCGCACCTGGCCAATCAGGGGTCCTTGCGGCACGCCGGCGGCCATGATTTCCCCGCCATCGAGTGGAAAGGGCGGCGGCGACCAGGTGTCGGCGTAGACAAGGAGCATCCGCCATTGAGGAGATGTCACCGGCCGGTTCGAGGCGGCCCAGTTGAGCTTCACCCGGTCCTGGAAGGTCTTGGCGCCCAGGCGATAGATGGCCCGCCGGATCTCCCGCGGCGACATCCAGGAGACCAGCCGCACCTCATCCGAGCAGGCGGCCAACAGTCGATCCCGCAAGGCGTTGGAAAGGCGCAACCTCTGCGCCGCCTCGGTCACGGCGCCCTGTTCGTCGGGCAGCAGGGCGGCCAGGCGCAGGGCGGCGTCTTCGGTGAACAAGAGCTCGGTCTCGATGCCGACCATGCCGTCGAACCGCTGCAGCCCCCCCACTTCAGGCAAGATTGCGCCCAGCACCCCCGCCGCCGCCATCAGCCCTACGGCCAAGCGTGGATCGTCTGCGGCGAGCAATTTCAACAGCTCTTTGGCCGCCCGCTCCCCTGAAAGGTCCCGCACGCCATCTTTCAGGGCGGCGCAGGCGGCCAGCCCCTCGGCGTCCGGCTCGCCCCGTCCGAACCAGGCGACGAAGCGGAAAAAACGCAGGATGCGCAGATAGTCTTCCCGGATGCGGGTCTCGGCGTCGCCGACGAAGACGATCCGGCCGGCGCGGGCGTCCCTGACCCCGCCGCCGGTGGGATCGTGCAGGGTTCCATCCGGCTCTAGATAGAGGGCGTTCAGGCGAAAATCCCGGCGCGCGGCGTCCTCAGCCCAGTCCTCGGTGAAGGCCACCACGGCGCGGCGGCCGTCGGTCTCCACGTCCCGGCGCAGGGTGGTGATCTCGAACGGCTCGCCGGCGGAAATGGCGGTGACGGTGCCATGCTCCACGCCAGTGGGCACGGCCTTCAATCCGGCGGCAACCAGGGCCGCCGTCACCGCGTCGGGGCGCACGGTGGTGGCGATGTCGATATCGCCGATGGGCCGCTCCAAGAGGGCGTCGCGCACGCACCCGCCGACGAAGCGAGCGCAGCCGGGACCGCCCGCCTCCTCCAGGGCGTCGATCACCGCCCGGGTCGCGGAGGCGGTCATCCAGGGCTGAGGCGGGAGGGTTTCGGTCATCGGGCCTTATAGAATAGGTCAAGATTGGCTAAAGCAATCGGATGAGCCCGACCATCGCCCAAGACGTCCTCGATCGCCTGAAGGCCGCCGTCGACTCGAACGGCTGGTCGGACGACCCCGCGCGCCTGGCGCCCAAACTGGTGGAATGGCGCGACCGCTGGAGTGGAGCTACGCCGCTGCTGCTCCTGCCTCGGACGGTGGAGGAGGTTTCGGCCATCGTCGCCATCTGCGCCGAGACGAGCACCCCGATCACCCCCCAGGGCGGCAACACCGGGCTTGTGGGCGGGCAGATTCCTCAGGGCGAAGTGCTGCTGTCCCTGGAGCGGATGCGGACGATCCGCGATGTGAACACCGAGGACGACGTAATCGTTGCAGAAGCCGGCGTCACTCTGGCCGCCGTGCATGAGGCGGCGACGGCGGCCGGGCGGTTCTTTCCGCTCAGCCTGGCCTCGGAGGGCAGCGCCACCATCGGCGGCCTGATCTCCACCAACGCCGGCGGCACCGCCGTTCTGCGCTATGGGACCATGCGGGCGCTGGTATTGGGGGTGGAGGCGGTGTTGCCGAACGGCGAGATCCATCGGGGCTTGAAGCGCTTGCGCAAGGACAACACAGGCTATGACCTGAAGCAGTTGTTGATCGGCGCCGAGGGGACGCTGGGCGTGGTCACCGCCGCCAGCTTGATCCTCTTCCCCCAGCTCTCCGACCGCACCGTGGCCATGGCGGCGGTGCGCTCACCCGCCGACGCCATCGCCCTGCTCGGTCGCGCCAAGGCTGAGAGCGGCGGGGCGCTTGAGGCCTTCGAGCTGATGAGCCGCCAGGGGATCGCCTTCGCGGCGAAGACCCTGCCCGGCGTGCGCGAACCCTTTGCCGCGCTGGCGCTCTGGACCGTGCTGATCGAAATGGCCGGCGCCGAGGCCGGACAGACCCTCGCCGCCATGGAGCGCCTGCTCGCCGCCGCGCTGGAGGGCGATCTGATCCAGGACGCCGCCATCGCCCAAAGCCAGACCCAGGCCAGGGCCTTCTGGGCGCTGCGCGAGGGCCAGTCCGCCGCGCAGAAGCCCGAAGGCGCCGCCTGGAAGCACGATGTGGCCACCCCTGTCAGCCAGATCGCCGCCTTTATCGAGGCCGCGACCGCCGCCGTCACCGCCTTCGCCCCGGGCGCGCGGGTGGTGGCCTTCGGTCACGTGGGCGACGGCAACATCCACTTCGACGTGGTCAAGCCGGAGGGGAGCGCGGACGAACCCCACAATCGGTTGCGCGACCAAGGCGCCCGCATCGTTCACGATATCGCGATGCGGTTCGAGGGCTCGATCTCGGCGGAACACGGCCTTGGGACGATGAAGTCGCGGGAGGCCCTGCGTTACAAGGCCCCAGGCGATGTGGCGGCTATGCGCGCAGTGCGTGGGGCGCTCGATCCCCACCGCATCATGAACCCCAGGGTCCTGTTCTAACCGCGCCGTCCCGCCGGATGCTCGACAGGGCGGTGGAATTCGTCTAGATCGCCCGCCGTTCGCGCCTCTGCGCCGGAAGATTTTCCCGTTCATGCTGTTCGTCATTTCACCGGCCAAGACGCTGGACTTCACCCCCGCGCCGCCCGGCCTGCCCGTGACACGCCCCCAGATGACCGCCGACATCAAGGCGCTGGCCGCTGTGGCGCGCACCCTGAAGGCGGCGGACCTGCGGCGGCTGATGGATATCTCCGACCAGCTGGCCGACCTGAACGTCGCCCGCTTCAAGGCCTTCCGACCCAAGGGCGCTGAGGCCGACGTGCCCGCCGCCCTGGCCTTCGCCGGCGACGTCTATGACGGCCTGGACGCCCGCCATATGGATGCCGCCACCCTGGGCTGGGCGCAGGACCATCTGCGCATTCTTTCGGGCCTCTATGGCCTCTTGCGGCCGCTGGACCTGATCCAACCCTACCGCCTGGAGATGGGAGTGCGCCTGGCCACCGATCGCGGCGCGACCCTTTACGACTTCTGGGGCGACCGCCTGGCCAAGGCCCTGAACAAGGCGGGCGAGGGGCATGAGGACAAGGCCCTGATCAATCTGGCCAGCCAGGAATATTTCGGTTCGGTGGACGCCAAGGCCCTGAAGCTGCCGGTGATCGCCTGCGCCTTCAAGGAGGTGAAGGACGGGGAGGCCCGCATCGTCTCCTTCTACGCCAAGCACGCCCGCGGCCTGATGGCCCGCTTCGCCGCCGTCAACCGCATCGAGGCGCGCGAAGACCTGAAAGCCTTCGACGATTCCGGCTATAGCTTCAATGCGGCCCTGTCGACCGACCGCGAGTGGGTGTTCACCCGCCCGCAGCCGGAGCCCAAGGTCCCCGCAAAATCCAAAGAGGAGGCCGAAGCATGATGATCGATGCGCTGATCGAGGCCACCGCCGACAAGTCCGGCCTCTCCGACGAACAGGCGCGCCTGGGCCTCTCGGGCGCCCTGACCCTGATCCAGAAACACGCCGATCCCCAGATGGTGGAAGAGTTGCTCACCGCCATCCCCGGCGCCCGCGAACTGGCCGGCGAAGGGCTCGTTCTGATGCAGAACAAGAGCCTGGTCGGCGGCCTGATGGGCAAGGTCGGCGGCACCTCCGGCGCGGCCATGGCCGACGCCATGAGCATCAATCAGCACCTGGCCAGGAAGGGCATCAACGTCTCCGACATGCAGGAGATCCTGCCGGTGGCCATGAGTTTCGTGGAAGAGAAGACCGGCAAGGATTTGCTGCGGGATGTCTTGATGTCGATCCCCGGGCTAGGGCCGCTGTTGACTGGGCAGGGAGGCTGAAACGCCCCTCACTCTCCCACGATGCTGTGCATCGCGGGCCCCGCCCTCTCCCCGGAGGGGCGAGGGGCTATCGCGGCTGAAACCTCTCCCCGCCGGGGAGAGGGCAGGGTGAGGGGAATCGCCTCAACTACCTTGCAGAAGCGGAGGCTAACCTTCCACCGCCTCGCTAACCGCCACCACCCGTTGCGCCATCCCCAGGTGCAGCCGCTCCGCCATCCTGCCCTCCACGCGGATCGCGCCCTTGCCGGCGTTGGCGGGATCGGCGAAGGCTGAGATGACGGCGCGGGCGTAAGCGACTTCGGCCTCACTCGGCGAATAGGCGCGGTTGGCGGCCTCGATCTGGCTGGGGTGGATCAGGGTCTTACCGTCGAAGCCGAAATCGCGGCCCTGCACGCATTCGGCCAAGAGGCCCTCCGGATTGTCGATGCCGCCGAAGGGGCCGTCGAGGGCGGCGATCCCGTAGGCCTTGGCGGCGGCGATGGTCAGGGAGAAGGCGGTGAAGAAGGGCTCGCGCCCCGGCGTCATGCGCGCGCCGGTCTCCTTGGCCAGATCGTTCGGGCCCAGGGCCAGGCAGGCGAGGCGCGAGGTCTTGGCCGCGGCCCCAATGCCCTCCAGATGGAATAGGCAGCGGGCGGTCTCGACCATGGCCCAGAGGCGCGTCGCGGCCGGGGCGTGACCGATGCGGCCGTCGTAACGGGCGATGTCGCCGTCGTCGCCGATCTTGGGGACCAGGATGGCGTTCGGGCCGGCCTCGCTGGCCGCCTTCAGGTCGGCCTCGCCCCAGGGGGTGTCCAGGCCGTTGACCCGGATCACCAACTCGCGCCGCCCGAAACCGCCGGCCTTGACCGCCTCCACCGCCGCCGCGCGGGCCTGGTCCTTGGCGTCCGGGGCCACGGCGTCTTCCAGATCGAGGATCACCACGTCGCAGAGCAGGGTCCTGGCCTTGTCAATGGCCCGGGGGTTGGAGGCGGGCATGTAGAGGGCGCTGCGGCGGGGGCGGAAGGGCGTCATAGGCGATACTCACGTTCAAGCGTGTAGCGGGAGCCGTCGGGGGCAAGCCGACTCGAATAGAGCCCGAAGCGGTCGGCGGTCCAGGGCGGGGGCTTCAAAAGATTATGTTGGGCCACCCAGGCGGCGACGCGCGGTTCAGGACTGTGGTTCAGATAGGCCAGGGTGACATGGGGGCGGTAGGTGCGCGCCTCCCCCTTCAGCCCCAGTTTGCGGGCGGCGGTTTCGCACTTGCCGGCCAGCCGCACCAGGGGTTCGCACGCCGCCACCCCGGCCCACACCGCCCGCATGTGCTCCAGCTCGCCAAAGGCGCCGGCGCCCTCGATCTGCACCGGGAAGGGCGCTTGGCGGATGCGGCCCAGCGCGTCGTCGATGTCCTCGGCCATCGGCTCTGAGACCTCGCCGAAGAAGCGCAGGGTGACGTGCAGGGCCTCGCTCGGCCGCCAGCGGGCGCCGGGCACGCCGGTTTGCAACGGCGTCAGCCCCTCAGCGACGTCGAACGGAACCGGAAGCGCGGCGAACAGGCGGATCATGGCGGACTCGGGTGCGAACACCCCACCTTAGTCATTCTCGGGGATCGCGCAGCAGGAACCCCGAGAATGACCAGGATTTGGAGGTAGCCCGCGACGTGCTTAAATCATGCCTCCACCCGTGAGACCCCGATGATCGTCCAACCGCAATTCCTCTTCGTGCAAGAGATTTTCAACGCCGCCTTAGCCAGTGGCGAGGAGCTGGGCGTCCGCTTCAGCGTGGTTATCGACGGAGAGGCGGTGCTGGACCTCTGGGGCGGCCACGCCGATCGCAAGCAGACGCGCCCGTTCGACGATCGCACCCTGACCCCGGTCTTCTCGGTCACCAAGGCGCTGGCGGCGATCCTCATCGCGCGGCTGGCGGACCAGGGGCGGCTCTCCTACGATCAGCCCGTCGCCGACATTTGGCCGGCGTTCGCCGCCGCCGGCAAGGGCGCCATCACCGTGGAGCAGATGCTGTCGCACCAGGCGGGCCTGCCGGGGTTTTTAGAGCCGATGGATCCGGAGGCCTGGTTCGATTGGGACGGCATCTGCGCCAAGCTCGCCGCCATGGCCCCCATGTGGCCGCCCGGCAGCGCGTCCAGCTATCACGCCATCACCTACGGCTATCTGGCAGGGGAGATCTTCCGCCGGGTGGACGGGCGCACCATGGGCGCGGCCCTGGCGGAGGATATCGCCGGGCCGCTGGACCTCGACCTGTTCATCGGCCTGCCGGAGCGGGAGGACGGGCGGGTGGCCAACCTGGAGCGACCCAAATCCTTGCCGACGTTCGGGGCCATGAACGACGCGGTGCGCGCGGCCTTTCTCACCAAATGGGCGTCTCCGGGTGGGCGCAGCTCCGAAGCCTGGCGGCGGGCGGAAATCCCCTCGGCCAACGGCCACGCCACCGCCCTCGCCTTGGCGAGGCTGATGGGGACGGTGGCGACGGGCGGCGGCGATCTATTGTCTGCAGCCGGCGTCGCGGCCATGGCCCGCCAGCGCATCGTCGGCGACGACTTGGTCTTGCCGTTTCATATCAGCTGGGGCGCAGGCGTGATGCGCAACCAGGGTTTGAACGTCTACGGGCCGGGGCAGGCGACCTTTGGTCATTCGGGCTGGGGGGGAGCCTGCGCCCTGGCCGATCCCGAGCGGCGCATCGGCATGGCCTATGTGATGAACCGCCAGTCGTCGGATCTGATCGGCGATCCCCGCGCCCGACGGCTGATCGACGCCGTCTACGCCTGCCTCTGACGGCGGGCCTTCCTCCAAAGCTCAACGGCGAATACCGCCACCCCCGCCCAGATGAAGACGAAGGAGAGGATGCGCAGCGGCGTCAGCGTCTCCCCCGCCTCGACCCCCACTACAAATTGCAGGGTGGGGGTGATGAACTGCAGAAAGCCGACCAGCGTCAGGGTCAATCGCCGGGCGGCGAAGGCGAACAACGCCAGGGGAACCACCGTCGCCGGCCCGCAGATCAGCAGCAGCAGCGAGGCCATCGGCTTCACCCCAAATACCCCCTGGCCGCTGTGGGCCAGAAAGAGGGCGTAGGCGGCGGCGGGGATGAACAGGATCAGGCATTCCACCAGAAGCCCGGTCTGCGCCTCGACGGCGATCTTCTTGCGCACGATCCCATAGCCGCCGAAACTCAGCGCCACCGCCAAGGACACCCAGGGGAAGGTCCCGAGCGCCAGCCCCTGCAACAGCACGCCGACACCGGCCAGGGCGATGGCGACCATCCCCACCCGATCGATCTTTTCGCGGAACAGCAACGCCCCGGCCCCCATATTCAATAAGGGATTGAGATAGTAGCCGAGGCTGGCCGAGAGGGTGTGGCCCGAATTCACCGCCCAGACGTAGGTGGTCCAATTGATGACGATCAGAGCGGCGGAGAGGGCCAGGGCGGCCAGATCGCGCGGCCGAAGCGCCAGGAGATGCGGTCCCTGGCCAGCCAACGCCACCAGGCCGGCAGCGCACGGCAGGGACCAGATCGTCCGCCAGGCGACGATCTCGAACGGCCCCGCGCCCGCGTGGCCCGCCCAGTTGAACAGAATGGGAAGCATTCCCCAGAAGACGTAGCAGACCAGCGCGGCGGTCAGCGGCGCCCGGTCGGGTTTGGGGGCGGCCGCGGCCAAGCTTTGAGACATGACGCGACTTAGCGTGCAGGGGCCTCGCCCGCCACCCGGTTGTTGCGGTTTGCGGCGCGCTCCAACTCAATTCTGTCATCCCGGATGGCGAAGCCGATCCGGGATGACAGCGAGGTTTAAGCTTAAGCCGCTTCCCGCTCCAACAAGCCCTGTTCGTGCAGGAGCTGGGCGATCTGCACGGCGTTCAGGGCCGCGCCCTTGCGCAGGTTGTCGGACACCACCCAGATGTTCAGGCCATGCTCCACCGTCGGGTCGTTGCGGATGCGCGAAACGTAGACGGCGAATTCGCCCTGAGCCTCCTTGGGCGTCATGTAGCCGGTCTCGTCGCGCTTATCGATCACCACGATGCCGGGCGCCTCGCGCAGGATCTCGCGCGCTTCGTCCTCGTCCAAGGGGTTTTCGAACTCGATGTTCACCGCTTCGGAGTGGCCGACCATTACCGGCACCCGCACGCAGGTCACCGTCAGCTTGATGTCCGGATCGAGCATCTTGTGGGTTTCGTTCCACATCTTCTGCTCTTCGTCGGTATAGCCGTCGTCCTTGAATTCGCCAATGTAGGGGATGACGTTGAAGGCGATCTGCTTGGGGAACTTCTTCGGCTCAGAGGGGCCGAACATGAAGATGGCCTTGGTCTGGGTCCAAAGCTCGTCCATGCCCTCCTTGCCGGCGCCGGAGACGGATTGATAGGTGGAGACCACCACCCGCTTGATCTTCGCCGCGTCGTGCAGGGGTTTTAGCGCCACCACCAACTGGGCGGTGGAGCAGTTGGGATTGGCGATGATGTTCTTCTTGCGAAATCCGCGCGTGGCTTCGGGATTCACCTCGGGCACGATCAAGGGAACGTCGGGGTCCATCCGCCAGGCCGACGAATTGTCGATCACCACCGGGCCTTGCTTGCCGATCTTCTCCGCCCACTCCTTGGAGAACTTGCCCGAGACGGACATCAAGACGATGTCGACCTTGGAGAAGTCGAAGGTGTCCACGTCCTTGCACTTGATTATCTTGTCGCCGAAGGCGACGTCCTGGCCGATGGATTTGCGCGAGGCCACGGCGAAGATTTCGTCCACGGGGAAGTCCACTTCCTCGAGGATGTTCAGCATCTCACGGCCAACATTGCCCGTGGCGCCGACGACGGCCACCCGGTAACCCATCTTGATCTCCTTAGGAGTCTTTTTCGGAAAGGGCGGAGGTACGCCTAAAGCCTTCCAAAAACAAGGCGGCGTCTCAGGGCGCTGGCGTCAGCGGCGGCGGGTGCGCCATTCCTCGCGGGTCTGGCCGTAGACCTCAACCGGCCCTTCCAAGGGCGGAGGCCGAACCACCGAGCGCAGACGGCGAGAGCCGAGGCGTTCGGCCAGGGCGATGGAGGCATGGTTCTCGGCGTCGATGCAATGGATCACCTCGCTCCAGCCCAGGGTGTCGAACGCCCAGTCTATGGCGGAGGTCGCGCCCTCGGCGGCGTAACCCTTGCCCTGGGCTTCAGGTGCAAGGCCCCAGCCGACCTCGGTTCCGGGCCAGCCGTGCGGCCGCCAGGGACCGAGCCGCCCGATCCAACGCCCCGTGGCCTTCTCGATCACCGAGAACATGGAGAAGCCCTCCAACGTCCAGGCGCCGATCATGGTGGCCATGCCGCGCCAGGCTACCGCGGGGTGCTGCGGCCCGCCGATGAAGCGAGTGCTATCGTCGGCCATGAACGCCGCCCAAGGTTCGAAGTCCGCCGCCGTTGGAACGCGCAGAATCAGGCGGGGGGTTTCGAGGACGGGGCTGAGACTTTGGCACGAAGGTGAGGCGGTCATCGACGTCTCCACTAGCTCAAGGCGTTCCGGCACCCGGCCGCCATGGCGAAAGGCGAGAGGGCGGCGGCGGCCAGGCCGTAGGCGGCCAGGAAGACAAACCCTGGCGTCCACGGCAGACCCGCGGCGAGCGCCTGGATCGCCCCGGCGCCGAAGATCACCGGCGGGGCGAACAGCGGTAGGACGATCACCGCGATCAGGAGCCCCCCCCGCCGTGCGCCGAGCGCCAGGGCCGCGCCGACGCCGCCGGTGAAGGCGAAACCGATTCCGCCGAGCAAGGCAGTGGCGACGATCAGCGGGGCCAGGACCGGCGGGGCGCCCAGCGCAATGGCGATCACCGGGGCCAAGATGGCCAGGGGGGCGCCGGTGGCGATCCACTGGGCCAGGCATTTGATCGCACAGACCGCCTCCAGGGGCGGCGATCCCAGGACCAGTAGATCCAGCGCCCCGTCCTCGAAATCCCGTTCGAACAGGCGTTCTAGGGAAAGCAGGCTGGCGAGAGCCAGGGTGGCGAAGGCCACGCCCGGCGCCAGCGCCGCCAACCGCTGCGGCTCGGCCCCCGCCGCCAGGGGCAGGAGGGTGGCGAGACCAGCGTAGAAGGCGCAGGCGTAGAGCGCCCCACCACCCCGGCCCCAGGCCAGGGACAACTCGCGGCGCATGAGGATAAAGAGCGCGCTCATGCGGCGGCGATCTCCAGCGTCCGCGCGGGCACCGGCAGGGGATCGTGTACGGCGGCGAGGATCAGTCCGCCGGTCTGCAGATGCGTCGCCATCAGGGCGCCGAAGGCGGCGCGGCGGGCGGCGTCCAGCGGGGCCATCGGCTCGTCCAGCAGCCACAGGGCGCGCGGAGCGGCGATCAGCCGAGCCAGGGCCAGGCGGCGGCGCTGGCCGGCGGAGAGCTTGCGGATCTCAAGATCCAGCAGGGGTGCGAGCTCGACCGCGGCGATGGCGTGGGCGATGGCGGCCTCGGTCCCGCCACTCCACCGCGCCCAGAAGAAGAGTTCCTCCCGCGCGGTGCGGTCGCTCTTCAGCCCGTCGTGGTGGCCAAGCAGGTGCAGGCCGCCCGAGCGCGCCTCGTCGGGCTCCAGCGCCCCGAGCGCGCCGTCGAAACGGATCATCCCGGCCTCGGGCCGCAGCAAACCCGCCACGGCGCGCAGCAGGCTGGTCTTGCCCGCCCCGTTCGCGCCGACCAGCGCCACGGCCTCGCCGGCGCTGAGGGTGAAGCTGAGGCCGGTGAACAGGTTGCGCTCGCCACGGGCGAGGGCGAGGTTGTCGACGCTGAGGCGGTGAATCATGCCCCCGACGCCTTGCCGGCCGGACTCGCCCTTAAGTCCATGGAGGCAAATTGTCGGCGATCGGTTGAGGCTGTCAAGGACGGCCCCACAGGGGCCGCCGCGGCGCGGCGCGCTTTGCGCGTCCTTGACAGCCTCAACCGACCTCGCCGTATCGTTCCACCATGGGCCTTGGGGGCTATTGGAACTGCGGCGTCAGAACCTACTCCCCGAGAACCACGCCAACTGGTATCGACGCCGCATCGTCCCCGGTTTAAGAGACCCTCGCTCGCGCGGGATGAACGCGGCGCCCAATTGTGGAAAGGAACGGCGGACGCTGTGTGTCCGGCCGTTCCGCGCGCGGTCCCGCCCGCGAGAAGGAGAACCGGTTCTATGCCGTCCATCGACAGTCTCAACACACGCCGCGAACTTTCCGTTGGTCGTAAGAAGTACGCCTATTACAGCCTTAAGGCGGCGGAGGAAGCGGGCCTGCCCGACATTTCCCGCCTGCCCGTCTCCATGAAGGTGCTCTTGGAGAATCTGCTTCGCAAGGAGGACGGCAAGTCCGTCTCCCTCGCCGATCTGCACGCCGTCGCCGCCTTCATCGAGAACCGGGGCAAGGTGGAGCACGAGATCGCCTTCACCCCCGCCCGCGTTCTGATGCAGGACTTCACCGGCGTGCCCGCCGTGGTCGATCTCGCCGCCATGCGCGACGCCATGCACACCCTGGGCGCCGATCCCAAGAAGATCAATCCGCTGAATCCCGTCGATCTGGTCATCGACCACTCGGTGATGGTGGACTACTTCGGCAACGCCAAGGCTTTTGGCGAGAACGTCGATAAGGAATATGAGCGCAACGGCGAGCGGTATCGGTTCCTCCGCTGGGGCTCCTCGGCCTTCGACAACTTTCGCGTCGTGCCCCCCGGCACCGGCATCTGCCATCAGGTGAACCTGGAATATCTGGCCCAGACCGTCTGGACCGCAGAAGACGAGAACGGCGTCGCCGTCGCCTATCCCGACACCGTGGTCGGCACCGACAGCCATACCACCATGGTCAACGGCCTGTCCGTACTCGGCTGGGGCGTCGGCGGGATCGAGGCCGAAGCCGCCATGCTCGGCCAGCCGATCCCCATGCTGATCCCCGAAGTGATCGGCTTTCGCCTGACGGGCTCGATGCCCGAAGGCGTCACCGCCACCGACCTAGTGCTGACCGTCACGCAGATGCTGCGCAAGAAGGGCGTGGTCGGCAAGTTCGTGGAATTCTACGGTCCCGGCACGGTCGGCCTGACCATCGAAGACCAGGCGACCATCGCCAACATGGCGCCCGAATACGGCGCCACCTGCGGCTTCTTCCCGATCAGCCAAGCGACCGTCAACTACCTGAAGGAGACCGGCCGCGCCAAGGAGCGGGTGGCGCTGGTGGAGGCCTACGCCAAGGCGCAAGGCTTCTGGATCGACGAAAACTCTCCCGATCCCGTGTTCACCGATGCGTTGGAACTGGACCTGGCGACGGTTCTGCCGTCGATCGCCGGCCCCAAGCGGCCGCAGGATCGGGTGCTTTTGAGCGACGCCGCCTCGGCCTTCAAGCTTTCCCTGGCCAATGAGTTCGGCAAGGCTGGGCACGAAGCTGCGCGGGTGCCGGTGGAGCCGGCAAAAGGCCAAACGCCGTTCGATCTCGGCCATGGCGACGTGGTGATCGCGGCCATCACCTCCTGCACCAACACCTCCAATCCCAGCGTGCTGATCGCCGCCGGCCTCCTGGCCCGCAAGGCTCACGCCCTGGGGCTGAAGGTCAAGCCGTGGGTGAAGACCTCCCTCGCCCCTGGCTCTAAGGTGGTCACCGATTATCTGACCAACTCAGGCCTGCAGAAAGACCTGGACGCGCTCGGCTTCAACCTGGTGGGCTATGGCTGCACCACCTGCATCGGCAACTCGGGGCCCCTGCCAGAGGCCATCTCCGCCGTGATCAACGCCGACGATCTGGTGGCCTGTAGCGTGCTTTCCGGCAACCGCAACTTCGAAGGCCGGGTGAACCCGGACGTGCGCGCCAACTATCTGGCCTCCCCACCCCTGGTGGTGGCCTACGCCCTGGCCGGGTCCATGCAGATGGATATCGTCAACGAGCCTCTGGGTGTCGGCAAGGCCGGCCAGCCGGTCTATCTGCGCGACATCTGGCCGACCAATGAAGAGATCGCCACGATCCAGCGCAAATCGGTGACCAACGCCCTCTTCACCAAGCGCTACGCCGACGTGTTCGACGGCGACAAGCATTGGAAGTCCATTCAGGTGGCCGGCGGCCAGACCTATCAGTGGGATTCCACCTCCACCTATGTGCAGAACCCGCCCTATTTCGAGGGCATCAAGATGACCCCTGAGCCGGTGACTGACATTGTCGAGGCCCGCATACTGGCCATCTTCGGCGACTCGATCACTACCGACCACATCTCTCCGGCCGGGTCGATCCGTCCCACCTCTCCGGCCGGACGCTACCTCTTGGAACGCCAGGTTCGCCAGGACGAGTTCAACGGCTATGGCGCGCGCCGGGGCAACCACGAAGTGATGATGCGCGGCACCTTCGCCAACATCCGCATCCGCAACAAGATGACCCCGGACATCGAAGGCGGCGTCACCAAGCACTTCCCGTCCGGCAATGTGATGGCGATCTACGACGCCGCCATGCAGTACCAGTCCGAAGGCCGCCCGTTAGTGATCTTCGCCGGCAAGGAATACGGCACCGGCTCATCCCGCGACTGGGCCGCGAAAGGCACTAAGCTTTTGGGCGTGCGCGCGGTCTTCGCTGAGACCTACGAGCGCATCCACCGCTCCAACCTCGTGGGCATGGGCGTTCTGCCGTTGCAGTTCATCGAGGATGGCTGGCATCGCTTGGGCCTCACCGGCGAAGAGATCGTCACCATTCACGGCCTGGACAGCGTCACCCCCCGCACCACCCTGCAGGTGCAGCTCTACCGCCCCTCCGACCATAAGACCGCCCGCTTCCCGGTGCGCTGCCGGATCGACAATCAGACGGAACTGGAATACTTCCGCGCCGGCGGGGTGATGCAGTACGTGCTGCGCAATCTGGCGCGCAGCACCGAGCTTCCGGTCGCGGCCGAATAGGCTTCACGAACAGGTGAGGGGCGAAAGCGGCCGGTATGCCTAAAGTGCGCGGATGACGACGAATTTGCAGTCCCATCTGCGCGCAGCGGCTGCGATCTGTTGCGCCCTGTCGCCCCTGTTAGGCGGCACGGCGCAAGCGCGGGCTCTTCGTCACGTCCATCATGGGGCGGGCGGGCCCGTCCTGGTGGAGCTCTATACGGCTCAAGGCTGCAATACATGTCCTGAGGCCAATGGGGTCATGAACGACCTCTCCACCAAGACCGTCCTTCCGTTGACCTTTTCGGTGGATTACTGGGACTATCTCGGCTGGGCGGACACCCTTGCCAAACCAGAGTTCGCCGCCCGCCAGCGCGCCTATGTTCAGCGGCTGAAGGTTCGCGAGATCTACACCCCTGAAATTGTCGTCAGCGGCGAAGCCGAGGGACCAGCCCTGGAACGTAAGACGATCGACGGTCTGGTTTCCAAGGCCGAGGCTGAGCGTGCACATCATCTTCGTCTGCGATTTTTTCGCCACGGATCCCGGGTGAAGGTGAGCGGCTCCGCCGATGGCCGGCACGGCGAGGTGTGGCTGATCCGCTATAGCGCCAGTCCCCAGGTGGTGAAGGTCAAGTCTGGGGAAAACAGGGGGCAAACCGTCACCATCCGCAATGCCGTGCGTGAACTGAAGCGGCTCGGTCCCTGGCGCGGAACATCCAAGACCTATGGGGTTAATCCCCCCGAGCAGGACGGTCTGAAGACCCTGGTGATCGTTCAGGGGGCCAGGGGCGGCCCCATCCTGGCGATGGCGGCCGGCTAGTGAGCTGCGGCCGGGGCGGGTCGATCAGGCCAGGGAGCCTTTGAGCAAGGCCGCATAAAGCCGGTCCTTGAGGCTCTTGGGATGCAACAGCCCCATGCGCGTCAGAGCGGCGTCGGTGTTCGCCGTCGTTTTAGCGCGGAGCCCCTTGCACAATAGCCTCGCCAGGGCTCGGGGATCGGGCTGGGCGGCCTGTAGCGCGCCAAGAGCGGGCGTCAGCCTCTGCTCCACCGCGTCGAAATCCGTGCCGAGGGGAAAGATCGGCAGCAAGCCCGCGCCCCGCGCCGGCGTCAACGCCCGCTCAGTTCGCGCGGGCGTGTTGTCGCGGTGCGCGTCGGGGATTTGGTATTGCGCCTCGATCTTCCTGGCCGCCTTGGCCGCTTTCAGCAGACCCGGCTGAAACCGGCTGTCGGCGATGGCCAGCATGGCGGCGATGGTGTCGCGATCGTTGCGCCCCCTGAGGTCCGCGGCGCCATATTCAGTGACGATCACGTCCTTCAGGTGCCTGGGAATGGTTGCGTGGCCATAGCGCCAAAGAATGTTGGACCTGAGCTTGCCGTTCGAGCTGCGGGTCGCATTGATCGTGATGATCGAGCGGGCGTCCTCCAGCGCGAAGGCCTGATCGACAAAGTTGAACTGCCCGCCGACGCCGGAAACGACCCGGCCATCCTCCAGCCCGTCCGAGACCACTGCGCCCATCAAGGTCGCCATCATGCCGGTATTGATGAAACGACCGCCGCAGCGCGCCGCGCGCTTTTTCTCCTCGTCCCCATAGAGCTGATTGGTGAACGAGATGGCGGTCATCTGCAGCTTTTCCAGCTCGGCCGCAGGCATTTCGCGCAAGGCTTGGTAAAAACTTTTGGGGCCAAGGAAGAAGCCGCCGTGAAGAACGGCGCCGTCCACCTCCCGCTTTAAAACCCCTGCGCGATAGAGGTGCAGGAACCCCTCCACGAACATTTCGGTCGCTGCGTAAAGGCCGATCTGGAAGGGGTTTAGTTCCAGGGGTTTGGAGGATTCGGGCGTCAGCCGCGTCACCGTCTCTTGGAACATCCCGTTGTCGCGCTGGCGCAGCATCAAGGCCTGGACCACCGCATTGGACACCGATCCAATGCCGAGCTGCAAGGTCCCGCCATCGGGTATCAAAGACGCGGCATGGAACCCCTGAGCGTAGTGTTGATCGCCGATAGGCTCATTGGGCGGAGCGAATAGATCGAATTCGGTGGCGGGACCGTCAAGCACGAGATCCATGGCCTCGGCCGGCAGGTCTCCTTGCCCCGGCATGAAGGGCAACTGCGAATTGACCTGTGCGACCATCAGAAATTCCGCGCGACCTTCGAGGCGGGCCTTCAGTAGATCGAGGGTGATGTCGGTGTTGGAGGAAAGGCTGTAGCGGGTTTCGCCGAGAGCCTCCCGCTTGGCGACGAGCTGGCCGACCACATTGGGGCGCATAGCCAGGATGTAGCGCAGCGCATGGGTATAGTTGGCGGCGATATAGTGCTGCTGGGTCAGGGGCACGTTCAGCGACGCCCCCGCCTGCAAGAAGAACTCCTCCACCTTGATATTCGCCGGAAGGACGCCGTTGCGGAGCGGCTCGACATAGGCGAGGCCGGGATAGTCGCCAAACAGCCGCTCGATCACGGGCTCCAGAAATCTTCGTTCCAGATCTGAGCCGTAGCGCGGCTTTTCCAGCGAGAGGGCGGTGAAAATATGCAGTTTCACCGATGGGTCCCTCGCCGCGCGGGCGAAGAGGGCGTTGACCACATGGACCGCCTTGCCCAGGCCCAGCGGCAAGGCCATCACAATCCGATCGCCCACATGCCCGATGATCGCATCTGCAAGGGCTTCGGGATCGGCAAAAGGCGCTAGGGTCATGGGCCCACCGTTCTAAGGCGAAGGCGCCCGCACGAAAAGTGGCGGCCTCCTACCTCATTACCGGAGCCCGATGACGGTCATGATCGCCAGCGTAGCTGAGCCCAGCCGTCGGCGCCGGCTCACGTCGGTTCAGGCGGCGGCGGAGGCTCCGTTGTCGTCCACCAGCTTGGCGATCTGCGCGATAATGGCGGCGGGCGAAAGGGGCTTTGAGACCGCTCCGTTCATCCCGGCCCGATGGTATTCGCCCAGCTGGTGAGCCATGACATTCGCCGTCATGGCGATGATGGGAACCCGCCCTGCGGGCGCCTCCAGGCCGCGTATCGCCTTGGCGGCCGTCACCCCGTCCATCACGGGCATCTGTACGTCCATGAAAACCAGATCGAAGGCCATGCATTTGACCGCAGCGACGCCGAGGGCGCCGTTTTCCGCCGTCTCCACCGCCGCGCCGAGGTTCTCCAGCATCTTGGTGGCGATCAGCCGGTTGGTGGCGTTGTCTTCCACCACCAAGATCTTGAGCCCCTCCAGCCAGTCGCCGGCTTCGCCTTCGATCGGCGCCGGAGCCGCGATCTGAGCTCCCGGCAGATCCACCCAGAAGATCGAGCCTTGCCCTTCGACGCTGTGAACGCCCACCTCCCCGCCCATCAGTTCTACTAGGGTGCGGGTGATGGCGAGGCCCAATCCCGTGCCGCCGAATCGACGGGTGGTGGTGGCGTCCGCCTGATGGAAGCGGGTGAAGAGGGCGCCCTGGGTCTCCGCAGATATGCCGATGCCCGTATCGCGGATCTCAAGGCGCAGCCGCCGCTCGTCGCCCCGCCCCAAGGTTTTCAGGCCAACGGTCACACCTCCAT
Organism: Caulobacter sp.; assembly: GCA_026225565.1. GTDB lineage: Bacteria > Pseudomonadota > Alphaproteobacteria > Caulobacterales > Caulobacteraceae > CAIOYC01. The sequence continues at coordinate 30,676 of JAMFTA010000037.1, forward strand.
CGGAGGTGAATTTCACCGCGTTTCCAATCAGGTTGAACAGAATTTGCCGCAGCCTCACCGGGTCGGTTCTGACCCAGCCCACGCACGGCTCAATCTCGGTGTCCAGGTTAAGACCTTTGGCCTCGATCTGAGGTCGAAGGATGTTGGTCACGCCGTTTATGACTTCGCCAATATCGGCCGGCTCAGCCTGGAGCTCCAAGTGTCCAGCCTCGATCTTGGAGAAATCCAGCACATCGTTCAAAAGTTCGGCCAACATCGAACCGCAGTTGACCGCTTCGGCGAGCAGCCCGCGCCCCTCGGTGGAAAGACCTTCCGTTTTCAGGAGATGCAGGACACCGAGGACGCCGTTGAGGGGCGTTCGAATTTCATGGCTCATGTTGGCGAGAAACTGTGACTTGCTCTCCGCCGCCTCTTTGGCCGCCTTCTCGCCTTGAATGGCTATGTCTAAAGCGTTCGCCAGCTCGGTGATGTCTTGGGTGAGCCCCATGACTTCCCACTTGCCGTTTTCGCTTTGACGCGAACCGCGCATGGACACCTTATAGTGGGTCCAGCCTTTTTCGGTGAGATGGTGGCGGTATTCTATCAACCGCGGCTCTCCATCCTGCATGACGCCGGATAACGCAGCCCACAACGCATTGGCGTCTTCGGGATGCACCTCAGTCGCCATCTCATCTGTTTTGAGCACCCGGTGTCCAGCGCCGCCGTCGACGGAGCGCTCCGTCAAATGTTCGTCGATGAGATAGACGTTCCGTTCCGGATCGAACCTCCAGACGATGACGCCTGCGACCTCTCTTAGAAGTTCGGCGGTGTGCCGCGCCTGCTCGTCTTCCGCCTGCCGACGGCGCTCCGCGGTGACGTCGCGCAGGGCGGCCATCACCAAGTCCTTGTTCAGCCGTATGCGCCCCGACACCCAAAGCCAACGCCCGGCCTTCGTGCGAACGCGAACATCGGTTTCGGCGAAACCGTAGGTCTCGATCTGCTTGGCGGCCGTGGTGAGAGTGAGAGGGTTATCGGAGTGGCTGAAAACGTTGATGTTTTTACCAACGGTTTCCTCTGCCGTCCAGCCGGTCAGGGTGGTCCATGCGGGATTCACCCGCTCCACCACGCGTTCACGCAGCACGAGGAACACGTCTAGCCCATTTTCGAAAAACCAGCCGGCCATATCGAAGGCGGCCGATTCAGTGGGCCCCTCCGCGATATCCTTCGACATGCCCGATCCCCGCCTTTTTCTCCTGCATACACCCGTCATGGTAAAGGCAAGGTTTATGCAGCCTGAGGTTGGGCGACATAACGCCTCATCCCAGAAAGCGTTCGTTCTCCCCGTCGCGGTCCATTCTCGTGAGAGGATGACCCGTGGCGTGAGGCGCCTGGCGTGCGCAGTCCCCCGGCGGCGCCAGCAAGGCGCTGTGGCTTTCACGCCACAACATAGGGGCGGCCTCGTGTCTCGAGCCTCTGTGCTCTTGCCGCGGATCGTCCGCCGCGGCGCGGGGGTCATGGCTGAACGAGCCAAGACGTGGTAGTTTGGCTTTCATCCAGCTTGGAAGGATCGACCCTGTCTACCGACGTTCCCCCGAAGACCCGTAGAACGGCCGCCAAATCTGTGCCCAAACCGGTCATCGAGGACGCGGCGGAAAAGATCACGGCCATGGTGCTCGCCCGCCTCGACGAGGATAAGGCGGAGGACGTGGTGGTGATCGACCTGCAGGACAAATCTCCCATCGCCGACAGCATCATCGTCGCCACCGGCCGCTCGGCGCGTCACGTCTCGGCCCTGGCCGACCACCTGCTGCGCACCCTGAAAGAGGGCGGCTTCGGCAAGGCCAAGATCGAGGGCCTGCCCCAGGCCGACTGGGTCTTGATCGACGTGGGAGACGTGATCATCCATCTCTTCCGCCCCGAAGTGCGCGCCTTCTATCAGATCGAGAAGATCTGGTCCTTGGACGCGCCCCACCGCACCCCCCAGCAGATCAACGTCTGATCCGCGGCGCTTAAGGCGGCGCGCGGGTGAAGATCACCATACTGGCGGTGGGGCGGCTGGGCCGAGGCGCCGAAGCGATGCTGGCCAAGGACTACGCCGAGCGGGCCAGCGCCGCTGGCCGGGCCCTCGGGCTGGGGCCCGTCGATATCCTTGAGGTCGAAGCCAAAAAACCCGGCAAGGAGAGCGAAGCCGACGCGATCCTCGCCGCCCTGCCCGAGGGGGCCTATCTGATCGCCTGTGACGAGCATGGCGCCGCCCATCCCTCCCGCGCCTTCGCCGACCGCATCGCCAAGCTGCGCGACGGGGGCGAGCGGCGGCTGACGATCGTCATCGGCGGCGCCGACGGCCTGGCGCCGCGCCTGCTCGACCTCGCCCGCGAGCGCCTGGCCTTTGGCGTGCAAACCTGGCCCCACGCCTTGGTGCGGACCATGTTGGCTGAGCAGGTGTATCGCGCCGTCACCATCCTCGGCGGCTCGCCCTACCACCGGGATTAGATGCGCCGCGCCGTCTTCGCCCTCGCCGTCATCATCCTCGCCAGCCGCGCCGCCCTGGCCGCGCCGGCGCAGACGGCAAGCGCCGCGGACGCCGCGCGCCAAAGGGCCATGGACCGGGACGAAGGGCGCGCCAAGGCCAAGACCGCCGCCGAAGAGATCGTGCGCCTGCGCCAACAACTGGTCGCCCTCGGCGCCGCCGAGACGGCGGGCGAAAACACCGTGGGCGACAAGGGCGCGCGACTGGCCGCCCTGAACGCCGCCGAAGCCGACCTCGCCGCCCGCATAGGCAAAAACCAGGTAGAGCTGGCGCGCCTTCTGGGGGCGCTTGAGCTTTACCGCCGCGATCCGCCGCCGGCCCTCCTGGTCTCTCCCAAAAGCGCCACCGACGCGGTCAACGCCGCCATACTGATGAAGGCCATAACGCCGGAGCTGGAACGGCGCGCCAAGGCCTTTGCCGGCGAGGCCAAGCAGTTGCAGGCCTTGCGCCGTCGGGTGGTGCTGGCCAATGGCGCCCTCTTCACCGCCGAGAGCGATGTAGCCGACCGCCGAGCGGAGATCGGGCGCTTGATCGCGGAAAAATCCGCCCTGGAGCAACAGCAGGACGCCGGCGCCGACGCAGCGGAGGCGGATGTGAAACGGCTCGCCGCCCAGGCGAAATCTCTGGGGCAATTGGTCGGCGGCCTGGACGCGCGGGAAATCGCGGGCGGCTCAGCCGCCGCCCTTCGCCTCACCCCGCCAGTCACGGGCGCGCCCATACGTCGTTTCAGCGATCCTTGGCCGGGTCGGGGGCGCTCTGAGGGGTGGAGCTGGCAGCCGCAACCGGGCGCCGTGGTCCTGGGTCCGGCGGATGGACGGATCGATTACATCGGCCCCTTGAAAGGCTGGGGCGTAGTCTTGATTTTAAGACTGGCGGATGGATACCATTTGGTGCTGGCCGGATTACAGACGTCCAATGCGAAAATAGGCTCCGAAGTCTCGGCCGGAGAGCCTATAGGTCACATGGCGGCCGGGCTGGCGGCGACTAAAGATAAAGCGGCGTCTCCGGAGCTTTACCTGGAGGTGCGCAAGGGCGAGACGCCGGTGGATCCGGCGCGCTGGCTCGAAGCGACCACGGCGCGGGGCGGACATTGATTTTAGAGGTTCGAGACCGAAATGCGTAAATTCCTTCTGATCGGCGTCTCCACCTTCGCCCTTGGCGCGGCGGCCATGGCCTATGCGGACGCCCAGGTGCGCGCGCCCTCGGCTGAGACCTACAAGATGCTGGAGCTGTTCGGCGACGTCCTGACAGCCGTGGACCAGCAATATGTGGTGCCGGTGGATAACAAGAAGCTGGTGCAGGCGGCCATCGACGGGATGCTCACCTCGCTGGACCCCCATTCGGGCTATTCCGACCCCCAGGCCTTTGACGACATGCGCGACCAGACTCGCGGCGACTACGGCGGGCTGGGTTTGCAGGTGACTTCGGACGAGGGCGCGGTGAAGATCATCGCCCCCATGGACGGCACGCCGGCGCAAAAGGCCAAGCTGCAAGCGGGCGACTACATCACCGCCATCGACGGCCAGTCGATCATCGGCCAGCCCTTGGATCAGGCGGTGAAACAGATGCGCGGCGCGGTCGGCGCGCCCATCTCGCTCACCATCGCCCGCGACAAGGAAGATCCCTTCGTCATCAAGCTGACCCGCGAAGTGATCCAGGTGCGCTCGGTCGCCCACCAGCTGATCGGCGATTATGGCTATCTGCGCGTCGGCGGTTTCGATGAGAAGACCGGCGAGGAGACCACCGCCGCCCTGAAGGACATGAAGGCCAAGGACCCGCATCTGAAGGGCGTGGTTTTGGATCTGCGCAACAACCCCGGCGGCCTGGTCGATGCCGCCGTCGAAGTGGCCGGCGACTTCCTCGACGGCGGCGAGGTGGTGACCCAGCGCGGCCGCGACGCCAAGGACATCATCCGCTACAACGCCAAGCCCGCCGGCGACCTGGTGCGAGGACTGCCTGTGGTGGTGCTGGTCAACAACGGCTCGGCCTCGGCTTCCGAAATCGTCTCCGGCGCTCTGAAGGATCGGGAGCGGGCGACCATCGTCGGCCTGACCACCTTCGGCAAGGGTTCGGTGCAGACGGTGATCCCCCTGCGCGGCGGCGTCGACGGCGCCCTGCGCCTGACCACGGCGCGTTACTACACCCCTTCGGGCGGCTCGATCCAGAAGACCGGCATCACCCCCGATCTGGAGGTGGCCTATTCCCACCGCCAGGCCGAAGCGGTCTATGACGAGGCGCTGCAGTTCTCCGAATCCACCCTCAAGGGCGCTCTGGATTCCCAGGAAGGCCGCACCAGAAAGAGCCCCGCCTCCATCGAGGTACCCGCCGCCGACGCGGATCCGGTCAAGGTGGCCCTGGCCAAGCAGACGGCGAAAGACGCCGCCAAGGGCAAGACCGTCGCCAAGGCCGACGTCAAGGCGACGCCCCTGGCCGACGACGATGACGACGCCCTGGCCAATGTGCCGGCCAATACCGGCATTTCGCGGCTCAACCCCAAGACGGACTTCCAACTGGCCCGAGCCCTGGACGTCCTGCAGACCGGCTCGGTTCAGGCGGCGCAGAAGCTGCGTCCGGCCGAGGTGTTCGCCCAGACCAAGCCCAGGTTCCTGGCCGCCGCCGACAAACCCATCGTCACCCCGGCGGCCACCGTCGCTCAAACCAAGAAGCAGTAGCCTAGTTGTCGAAGCTATGAAGGTTGTTCACCCGGGGCTGGGTTGAGAGAGTGGGGTTGCGAAGCACCAACCTCACAGCCCGCAGGACCCGGATGAACGTTCGCAACAATGCCCGACTGCCCCCTG
>JAMFTA010000038.1 GCA_026225565.1 Caulobacter sp.
ACCCGGCGATCATCCACCCGCGGAACGCCACGCGGCTTGTTGGGCAACAAGGGCTCGATCACAGCCCACTCAAAATCGGTCAGATCAAAGCGCGCCATGCCATCCTCCTTTGCTCAGGAGGAGTGAACCAGCCCAGCCTTGATTTGGGAATCCCGTTTATGGGTCTGTGCCCTAGACGCCGCGGCCCTGCCGCCTGACAACTTGGATTGAGCGCGATGGCGGAAATGGAAGCTGCAGTAACGATGGACGTCAGCGATGTGGAGCATCGTGTCGGAAAGCTGGTAGGCGGGGGCCAGCTCTGGGAGCCGGCCAACAAGACCGACATCCGTCGCTGGGTCATGGCGATGGACTATGTGAACCCGATCCACTGGGACCAGCGCTTCGCTCGTGAAACCAAGTTCGGAGACATCATCGCGCCGCAGTCGATGGCCGTCGCCCTCGACTACGGCCACGGCACCCAGGGCGCCTGCGCCGGTTGCATTCCCGGCTCCCACCTGATCTTCGGCGGCGAGGAATGGTGGTGGTTCGGCGCCCATATCCGGCCCGGCGACCAACTGTTCCAAGAGCGACGCTTCCACGACTTTAAGGTCACCGACACCAAGTTCGCCGGCCCGACCATGTTTGCCCGCGGCGACACCACCCACCGCAACCAGCACGGCAATCTGATCGCCAAGTCGCGCTCGACGGTGATCCGCTACCTGGCCAAGGAAGCGGAAAAGCGCGGCATGTACCAGGACACCGCCGGGGCGCTGAAGCGCTGGACATCCACCGAATTGGCTGAGATCGACGCGATCCGCGAAGCATGGTTCTTGTCCAACCGCGAAGGCAAGTCGCCCCACTTTGAGGAAGTGCAAGTCGGCGACCGCCTGCCCCGCCGGGTCATCGGGCCCCACTCGATCGCCAGCTTCACCACCGAGTATCGCGCCTTCATCTTCAACATCTGGGGCAGCTTCTACTGGACCGCGCCTGAAGGGCTGGAGGATCCCTGGATCTATCAGGACATGGGCTGGATCGAAGGCTTTGGCTTCGACGAAGAGGGCGCGTTCATCGATCCGCGCAAACGCGACGGTCTCTATGTCGGTCCCTCGCGCGGCCATATCGACGATGGCAAGGCGAGCGAGGTCGGCATGGCGCGCGCCTACGGCTATGGCGCGACCATGGCCGCATGGAACACCGACTATCTCGCCATGTGGGCCGGGCATGACGGCATGGTCCGCCACGCCAAGTCGGATTTCCGCGGCCCCGCCTTCGAAGGCGACGTCACCTTCATCGACGGCGTCGTGACCGGTAAGATCGAGAACTCCGCTTGGGGGTTCCCCGTGGTGCAGATCGAAGTGACCCTGACCAACCAGGATGGCAAAAAGATCGTCACCTCAGTCAATGAAGTAGAGGTGCCTTACTAGCGAGTCTCGGACCGCCCCATAGCCATGAACAGAGGTTGGAGCGCTTCCGACAAAGCGGCGGCGTCTGGAATAGTCCCGCCGCCTATGGCGTCTCTCTGGACGTCAAATTCTGAGACCGATAGTGCATGAACCGACAAGGGATCTCGGGTGCGGGCTCCCCTGTTGTGAAAGGAAACAGATGAGTCGGACGGATCTCAAGACGGGCGTCGCGGTCGTCACCGGCGCCGTCGGCGGCATGGGGCGACCGACAGCGGTGCGCTTGGCCGCGATAGGGTGGCCGCTGCTGCTTTGCGATCTCGACGCCGGTCGTCTGGAGCAGGTGGCTGGGCCCCTCAGGGCCGGCGGCGCGCAGGTGGATACCCTGGCCGCAGACTTGGCCGATCCGGCCTTTCCAGGGCAGCTGCTCTTGGCCATTGGGGACCATCAGATCGGGGCCTTGGTGCATACCGCCGGCCTCTCCCCTACCCTCGCGGACGCCGCCCGCATCATGGACGTCAACTTCACGGCGACCCGGCGCCTGGTGGACGCCGTCCGCCCCAAGATGGCGGAAGGGAGTTGTGCCGTCCTGATCTCGTCGATGTCGGGCTATATGATGAAGTCGCCCGAGATCGATAAGGCCATAGCCGCCTTGCTGGATGGCGACGACAGCTTGGTCGCGCCGCTCATCGGCACGCCGCAATCGGCCTATCCGATCTCCAAGCGGGCGGTGATCGCCCTGGTCGCCCACGAAGCGGCCGGATTCGGCAAGCACAAGGCGCGGATCGCCTCCGTCGCGCCCGGCCTCATCGACACCGGCATGGGCCGCAGCGAAATGTCGGCCAGCGAGCAGACCAAGGCGATGCTCGACCGCACCCCGCTGGGGCGCATGGGCATAGGCGACGAAATCGCCTCGGTCGCCGTCTTCCTCTGCTCGCCTGAGGCCTCCTACATCACCGGATGCGACATCAAGGTGGACGGGGGAACCCTGGCCGCGCTCGGGTTCTGACGCGGTCCGGCTGCGCCTTTGGGCCATGGTTCCCAAGATAGGGCTGGACGCATCTGGACGGCTCTTGGCATAGAAGCCCGATCTCCCATGGGAGCTTCTGAGGCCGAGGGCGTGGATGTCCATCTCGTTTGAAGGCTTTCCGCGCATTCTGGACCCAAGGGCGCTGAAGCCCGGCCGCTGGTTCATGGCCCCCTCCGCCCTCGGTCCCGTGGTTTGTCTGCTCACCGAGATCATTGTCGATGAGAAGGCGGTGGTGCTGACTTTCGGTCTCGGCAAGGTCGATGCTCTGGAGGTGCGCTCCACCCGCCTGCAGTCCATCGCCGGCCCCCTGACCACCATCGAGGACGATCTGGTGTTCACGCCGGGGGAGGACGCCCAGAAGCTGCGCCTGCTCGCCCCCACCAAGCGGCCGTTTCCCAACGGCGCCCTTTTGCGGCTCAGCAATGGCGACATGGGCATGGGATTGGCCGAGACCCTGGGCGGCGATCTGATGATCGTTTCCCTGGCCTCAGGCCAGCGCGTACAGGGATTCGAGCTGATCTTCGACCGCTGGTCCCTCTCCCTGCGCCGGGGGACGATGCAGGCCCTGGTCGGCCACTTCAAAGGCCCTGACCGGCGGACCTGAGATCGCCCACGGAGCCTTAAGGGGCGGCCTCATCGTCCTCGGCGTGAAAGCCCGGCAGGGTCCAGCCATAGCGCAGGGCCCCGCCGCGCAGCCAGAAGGCCGCCAAGGCCCCAAACACGCCGGCCCAGGGATCGGACACGCCCACTAGCCGCAGCAGCACGAACAGCCCAGCGCCCAGGACGGCGGCGGTGACGTAGATCTCCTTGCGCAAGAGCACGCTGGGCTCTCCCGCCAGGACGTCGCGCACGATGCCGCCGAAGGTCGCCGACAGCACCCCCATGACCACCGCCGCCAGGGGGGGCGCGCCATAGCTCGCCGACTTGCTGGCCCCCACCACGGCGTAGGCGGCCAGGCCGATGGCGTCGAGCCACAGCAGGGCAGGCATCCGCCAGGTCTTCACCCCCACGGCCCAGACCGCCCCGGCGGCGGCGATGCAGACGGCGACATAGCCCGGGTCCCGCACCCAGAACACCGGCGCCCCGATCAGCAGATCCCTGAGGGTGCCGCCGCCGATCCCGGTCACCGCCGCGAAAAAGGCGAAGGTGACGATGTCGTACTTCCTGCGCGCCGCCGCCAGGGCGCCGGATACGGCGAACACGGCCACCCCCGCATAGTCGAGAGCGACGCGAAACGCCGGGTCGTGCAGGACCGTCACGGGGGCGATCACGCGGCGCTCACCAGGCGCCGACGTTGGGCATGGAGCTCCAGGGCTCGGCTGGAGCCAGACGCTCGCCCTTTTGCAGGAGCTCGATGGAGATGCCGTCGGGCGAGCGGATGAAGGCCATGTGGCCGTCCCGCGGCGGGCGATTGACGATCACCCCGCCGTCAGCCAAGCGCTGGCAGGCGGCGTAGATGTCCTCCACCGCATAGGCCAGATGGCCGAAGTTGCGCCCGCCCTGATAGTCTTCGGCGTCCCAATTGTAGGTCAGCTCGACCATGGGGGCGGCCTCGCTCTCGGCCCGGGCCACGTCGTCGGGGGCCGCCAGGAAGACCAGGGTGAAGCGCCCGCGCTCGTTCTCCGTGCGCCGCACCTCGACGAGGCCGAGCTTGGCGCAATAGAAGTCCAGGGCGGCGTCCAGGTCCTTCACCCGAACCATGGTGTGCAGATACTGCATGGGAAACTCCAAGGGGTTTGGGGTTCTATAGGCCCGCCCCGGAACGGGCGGCAAGACGGCGGGGACGCGGATGTCCACCGTGGACATTTTCATCGAACCGAAGCGTGGATAGGAGCGGCGCGCTCTTTCCTTTCCATCACGCCAACGACGCTCATTTCGATCGTCGGCAAACACCCCAACCTCTATAAAATCGATCACTTCCACCCCATGGATCGGGGCTGCAGGGGCGACTTGGCCCATGGGCCGCCTGGCGTCCGCTCGGGCGTGGGGCGCGATAGGGGAGAATGCTTTTGTTTTCTGATTCAAAAGGCTGCGGTCCGGTGCAATGACTGACCGGCCATTATCCCCCTGTTTCGCCGGGGTTGGATAAGTTTGTCTCGGCAGTCTTTATTTGTATCCCATTGTATCGCCTTTATCGGTGGACGAAGACATTGTGCGCAGCAGCTCAGGTCTGTTGCCTGCTCCGCTTCTCAAGTGCAGGCTCCACCGCCCGATGGGAGGTATGCATGGACGCACAAACGCTGCGCGCGCAGCAGCGCTATGCTCGGGTCGCCGGTGCGGCGCTTGTTCTGATTTGCACCGTCGGCATACTGAGTAACAATCTGGTTGTCGCTGGAAACGCCGCGGCGACCGCCCACAATATCTTGACCCACGAGCGGCAGTTTCGCATCGGCGTCGCAGGCGAACTGCTGATGTTGAACAGCGATGTGGTGTTGGCCGCGGCCCTCTACGCCCTGCTTAGGCCCGTCAACGCCAACCTGGCCCTGCTGGGCGCGTTTTGGAGATTGGGCAACGCTGTTGTTCTGGCGGTGGGGATAGTGGCCAGCCTTGTCGCCTTGGATCTACTGAGCGACGCCCATTATTTGTCGGCATTTCGCACCGACCAGATGCAGGCGGTGGCGCGGCAATTCCTGGATGTTCACGGCACCGCAGCGGAAGTGGGTCTGATCTTCTTTGGATTCGGCGCGGCGATCCATAGCGCCCTATTGTGGAAAGCGCGCTATATTCCGCGCATCCTTGCCGGTCTCTACTTCCTCGTGGCTATGGAGATCGCGATATGTTGCTTCGCGATCATAGTATTTCCGCCTCTTGATGCGATCATTGATCCTTGGTTCATCTTGCCGGATTTTGTTGTCGAGTTCGCCGTCGGTCTGTGGCTCCTGATAAAAGGCGCCCGCATCTAACCGTCGGCCCCGGACCCGTCTCCTCAGATAACGGGGTTTCGCTAAGCCTCCCGCGTCTGCTTTTTCCAGAGGGCCGCGTATTCCCCGTCCCGGGCGATCAGGCCCACGTGGGGGCCGCGTTCGACGATGCGGCCGGCCTTGATGACCAGGATCTCGTCGGCGTCGGCGACGGTAGAGAGGCGGTGGGCGACGATCAGCGTGGTGCGGCCGGCCTTGGCGCGGCGCAGGGTCGCCTGGATCGCCGCCTCGGTGCGGCTGTCGAGGGCCGAGGTGGCCTCGTCCAGGATCAGGACGCGCGGGTCGGCCAGGAGGGCGCGAGCGAGACCCACCCGCTGGCGCTCGCCGCCCGATAGCTTCAGCCCCCGCTCGCCCACCTTGGTGGCCATGCCGTCAGGCAGGGCGCGGATAAAGGGGCCGAGCTCGGCGGCCTCGGCGGCGGCCCAGACGTCCTCGTCGGTGGCGTCCGGGCGGCCAAAGCCGATGTTGGCGTAGAGGGTGTCGTTGAACAGGGCCACGTCCTGCGGCACCAGGGCGACGGCGCGGCGGAGCGAGGCCTGGGTGATCTGGCGCAGGTCATGGCCGTCGAGCGTCACCCTCCCCTCCTGCGGATCGAGCAGGCGCATGGCCAGGCGGATCAGGGTGGACTTGCCGGCGCCCGAGGGGCCGACGATGGCCACGGTGGAGCCCGGCGCGGCGGTGAAGCTGACCTCGCGCAGCCCCTCAACCCGCGCCCCATGGCGAAACGAGACGCCTTCAAAGGCGATCTCCCCGCCCCGCCCGTGGGGGCACGGCGGCAGGGTCACCGCATCGGGAGCGTCGGCGATGTCCGGCGTCTTGGCGGTCAGGGCCAGCATGGCCTCCATGTCGATCACCGACTGACGGATCTCGCGGTAGGCGAAGCCGAGGATGTTCAGCGGCGCATAGAGGCCGGTGAGGATCAGGATGGCCGACATGATGTCGCCGGGGCCCATGCGGCCGGCCGCCACCTCCAGCCCCGCGAGCACGGCCATGACGCCCAGGCCCGCGCTCATCACCGCCGCCTGCACCATGTTCAGCAAGGCCAGCGAGGTGTTGGCCTTCTCCGAGGCTCGGCCATAGACCTCCAGCGCCTCGCTATAGCCTCGGGCGGCGCGGGCTTCGGCCCCGAAGGCCTTCACTGTCTCATAGTTGATCAGGGCGTCCACGGCGCGGGCGGAGGCTTCGGCGTCGGCCTCGTTCAGCACCCGCCGATGGCCGATGCGCCAGTCGGAGATGGAGAAGGTCAGGACGCCATAGATCACCACCGTCACCACCGCCGTGGCCGCGAACCGCCAGTCGTAGGCTTTCGCCAGGACGATGGCGGCGACCACCAGGGCCAGCACCGTCGGGGCCAGGTTGAAGATCACCGTGCGCAGCAGGAAATCCACCGCCCGCGAGCCGCGATCCACGGTGCGGGACAAGGCGCCGGTGCGCTTTGTTTGATGGTAGTCGAGGGACAGGGACAGGGCGTGGGCGAAGGTCTCGCTGGCCGCGCGCCGCTGGGCCGCCTGCCCCACCGGACCGAAGACGATGTCGCGCGCTTGCGGGGCGGCGCTGGAGAGGAAGCGCACCACCGCCCAGCCGCCGGCGAGAACTGCGAAGGCGATGCTCATCTGGGCGGCGACATGGGGGTGGGGCTGGCCGGCGACGAAGCGCGCGCCCCGACGCATGGCTCCCACCTTGAACCCGCCGCCGACCAGGGAATTGATCGCGGCGCCCAGGAGCAGCGGGGCCATCACGTCGGTGACCTTGGAGCCGAAGGTCAGCACCAGGGCGACGATCAGGCGCAGCTTCAGCTGGGGCGCCTGGGAGCGGATCACCAGCTTGCCGAGATCGATCATCGCCGCCGTCAGGCCGAGCGGCTTTGCACCCCCCTCCTGGGCCAGGGCGGCGTCCCGCCGGGCCGAAGGGGCGTTGCCGCGAACGCTCATGGCTTGGGACCTTCAGGGGCGGCGGGGGATGCGGGCGGCAGGTCGAACACCACCGTCGTCTGCTGGCCGCCGCCGGGAACCAGCCAGTCGATGCGCCAGGCGCCGGCTTGGCGATTGGCGAGAAAGGGCGCGTCGCCCAGCTGCGCTGGAGGGGTGACGGTCAGGTCGCCCTCCACCGCCACCGAACGGCTCTCGATGCGAATGGCGTGGGGGCCCGGATGGAAGGGCGCGCCGACGTTGAGGTCCATCACGGTGAACCGGCCGTGGGCGTCCGCCTCGCCCACGCCCACGGCCACCCCATCGAGCACAAACCGCACGGGGGCTCCGGGCGCGGCCAGGCCCGACACCGATCCCCCGCCGGCGCCGTCATAGTCGATGGCGAGGATACGCACCGGCCCGCCCACCGGCGGCGGTGGGGCCTGGACGATGGGGTAGGCGCCATAGCCCGCCCGGGTCAGGACGATGGGCGGACCGGGCGCGGGCAAGGCGAGGATCGCCCCCTCCCCGTGCAACAGCCGGCCGGAAAGCTCGCCGTCGAAGGCGAACATGCGCGGGGCGATGGAGGGCGACAGATGGGTCTCCCAGACGCCGTCGTCGTCCGCCGTGGCGCTATAGGCTGAGCCGTCGGGATCGCGCAGCCGCACTTCGGTCTTGGGCGGCGCGGCGCCCATGAGGGTCACCCCGCCCGCCTCGTCCCGCGCCGCCGCCGTCAATGTGGGCGGCGACAGATAGCCCGACGGGTCTTCCACCGCCTTGGCCGGCGCGTGCTCAGTCGGCGCGCCGTGGCAGCCGGCCAGGGCCAGGCCGCCGGCCAACGCAAGGGCGCCGACGCGCAAATGCGACGGGCCGCCCCTCATTGAAATAAAAATTCTGATAGACACAGCGACGCACATAGGCGCGCACCCGGCCGGGTTCCACCGGAAAAGGACTACACCGAATGACGCAGGCGCAAGGGACGGGCGAGGAGGACGGCGCGCCCTTGTCCATTTGTCTGTTCTGCGGCTCTTCTCCGGGCGCCGATCCGGCCTTCATGCAGGCGGCGGAGGACTTTGGACGGACCTTGGCGCAGGACGGCTCGCGCCTGGTCTACGGCGGCGGCGGCGTCGGGTTGATGGGGGCAGGCTCCAAGGCGGCCCACGCCGCCGGCGGGCGGGTGCTGGGGATCATGCCGGGCTTTTTACGCTCCCACGAGATCCTCTACGACGCGGTGGAGACCATCGTGGTCGACACCATGCACGAGCGCAAACGCATCATGTTCGAGCAATCGGACGCCTTCGCCATCTTCCCCGGCGGGGTGGGCACCCTGGAAGAGGTGGTGGAGCTGATGTCGTGGCGACGGCTCGATCTGCACCGCAAGCCCATCGTCTTTCTGGACATGCACGGCTTCTGGCGCCCGTTCTTCGCCCTGATGGCGCACACGGTGGAGCAGGAATTTACCCCGGCCTGGCTGGCGGACACCTTTAGCACCGTGGAGACGGTGGCCGAAGTCTTGCCGATGATCCGCCAGATGCGCGCGGCGGCGCCGTCTGGGCCCGGCTTCGACGGCTACGCCCAGCAAAACGCCGAGGTCGCCGCCAAGGCGTGAGCGCGGCTTGGCGCCCTCGCCCGGCCGGGACGGACTATTAGTCTGCGGTTGGATGCGCCAGGCTGAGGCGGTGGCGCGCGTTCGGTCTCCAGTCAGGCTTATTCGGGAACGCCGATTGGCTCGGCGGCAGTGACGGGGATACGCCCCGTCGAGGACGAGCTGACCCGGTCGTTGGGCTCGCGCTGCCGAGCCTCCTTTCCAAACCGCAAGATCGGTCAAGCGCGCGACAGCCTCACACGCCAAGCTAAGATCGCCACAACGGATGAGGACGATGACTGCGACGCTCGACCATTACCATGCCCGGATGCAGAGGGTGCTGGATCATATCGATCGGCATCTGGACGGCGATCTGGACCTGGAGGCGATGAGCAGCGTGGCGGCGTTTTCCAAATTCCATTTCCACCGGCAGTTCAAGGCGACCTTCGGGGTGTCCCTGCATCGCTATGTCCAACTGGCCCGCATGCGGCACGCCTCGAAGCGGCTGGCGGACGGTCAGGGACAGAGCGTCACCGATATCGCCCTGGACGCCGGCTACGAGTCGCCCGACGCTTTCGCCCGCGCCTTTCGCCAAAAGTTTCGGCAGTCGCCGTCGAGTTTCCGGAAATCTCCCGACTGGGAGCCGTGGCTTCAGGCCTTCGGGCCTCTCAACACAGCCAGGAGCAAGATCATGCAGACGCCTTTCACCCCCGATCAGGTGACCTACCGCGAGGTGGCCCCAACCCGCGTGGCGATCTTCGAGCACCGGGGCGACCCCGAGACCATCGACGCCACCGTCCAGCGGTTCATCGCCTGGCGCAAAGCCGTCGGGCTTTCGCCCCAGACCAACCCAACCTTCAACATCTGGTATTCTGAGCGACGCCCCGCCGATCCCGCTGAATACAGCATGGATCTCTGCGTCGGCGTCAGCGCCGATCAGCCGATCCCATCCATGGGCGAAACGGTCAAGGCCGGGGAAATCCCCGGCGGACGCTGCGCGGTGCTGCGCGTGACCGGCGACACCCACAACCTGGAGCCCGCCGCCCTCTACCTGTACCGCGACTGGCTGCCGGCGAGCGGCGAAGAGATGCGCGACTTTCCCATCTACTGCCAACGCTTCTTCTTGGACCAACCGGAACAGGGCACGGCGGCGGAGCTGTTTTTACCGTTGAAGTAAGCGATCATGTCGCCCGGTTGGCGAAAGGGTGGCGCGGTCCGCAGAACACTCCACCGACCTTCGAAACCCCAGGAGAACATCTCGCGCCTGGCCGTTACGGCAGAACCGACAAGCCCGCCTCTCGCAGCGCCTTGGCCTTGGTCAGGGCGTCGGGGGCGCAGGTCTTCCAGTAGACCGCATCGATGCGGCAATCATTTCGGACGCTGGCCTGGGCTGCGCGCCGACGGCTGGCGCAATGGGCCAACATGCGGGCGTGAGAGGCGCGTAGCGGAGTCTCATAGAGGTGAGGGGCGCCGGGCGTGGCCGCGCCGTCGTTGGCGCCGGCGAAGGCGACGGTTTCGGGTCTGATCCAGTGCAACATGACGAACGCTCTGCTTTACGCTAGCGCTCTTCGGCCTCGTTCGGCGGCCAAAAGCCTGTGAAGTGGACGGTTAGCCTTCTGGCCGCCGCTACAGAGGTAACAGCTTGCTAACCATATCGATCCCGGCGCAAGCCCTATATCGTTCGATGTAAGCGATCGCGCCCACCCGGGGCGTGGTCAATCGTCGCGGTGGACCCGTTCGCGCCGCTCGTGGCGCTCCTGCGCCTCTAGACTCAGGGTGGCGATGGGCCGGGCGTCCAGGCGGGCCAGGCCGATGGGCTCGCCGGTATCTTCGCAATAGCCGTAAGAGCCGTCCTCGATGCGCCTGATCGCCGCCTCGATCTTGGAGATCAGCTTGCGCTGGCGATCCCGCGTGCGCAGCTCCAAGGACCGATCGGTCTCGGACGAGGCGCGATCGGCCAGATCGGGATGATTCTCCGTCTCGGCCTGCAGATGGGACAGGGTCTCGCGAGACTCGCGGAGGATATCGTCCTTCCATCCCAGCAGTTTCAGTCTGAAATAGGCCAGCTGCCGTTCATTCATGAACGGTTCGTCGTCCCGCGGACGATAGCCTTCGGGAATAACGCTCGTCTCGCGCGCTTCAAGAACCGATGTGGCCGTCTCCATCGACGTCCTCACACTTTTCATTCCAACGCCCCCGACGGGCGCGCCGCTTATAACATCAGTTTGGAATGGTTCAACGCCTTGCGAATCGCCAAGTTTCGTCACGCTGCGCGCGAATTCATGGCCTGGGCGACTTCCTGCTTGGCCAACTCGACCGCGGCGCGGGTTTCGATCTCGTCGAGCACCCCTTCCAGCGCTGGATCGTCGGTCTCTGCCCGGCTCTCGCGCACCACCACGGTGAGCTGCGAGAGCATGGTCGCGCCATCCTCCCCGTCCAGCATGGAGAGGGTCACCGAGTCCAGGATGTCGAGCAGCCGGGTCGCCCGCTTCACCGCCCGCTTGCGCCGCTCCATGGGCCCCGGCGCCTCCTGCAGCGCCAGCAAGGCGTCCAGGGAGTTGACCGCCCCCAGCGCCCCGGCCGGCGCCGCTGGCGCGGTCTCGCGGGCGCCCCCCGCGACCGGCGCGAATCCCGGCGCGGCCGGGCCTTGTGCGCGGCCCGCGCCGGTGGTGGCGCCGACACCGCTCCCGCTCTGGATCTTCATGCGAATGAACCGTCATTAACCATAAGGCGATTTTTGCGCGGTGGGTGTTGCTTAGCCGTTAACGCCCGGCAGCTTTTGCCGTCAGGGGCCGCAGTGGGCGAAGATGTCACTTTTGCTCCCTTGATTCCATGGACATTTTCAAAAGCCCCTTTGGCATGATCGTCGCATAGGCCGGTGCGGGCCGCCTCAAGGCTGGCCCTTGGAGCTGCCGGAGCGGCGTTAGATGCGTTTTAGAGTTCTGTCGCGTTTGATCTTGTCGAGCCTGGTGGTGCTGGCGCCGTTCACGGCCACGCCGGCCTCCGCACGCTCACGCATCAAAGACATCGTCACCTTCGAGGGCGTGCGCGACAACCAATTGGTCGGCTACGGCCTGGTGGTCGGGCTGAACGGCACCGGCGACAGCCTGCGCAACGCCCCCTTCACCAAACAGAGCCTGCAGTCGATGCTGGAGCGCCTGGGGGTCAACACCCGCGACGCCACCAATATCGACACCAAGAATGTCGCCGCCGTGATGGTCACCGCGCGCCTGCCCGCCTTCGTCGCCACGGGATCGCAGATCGACGTCACGGTCTCGGCCGCCGGCGACGCCAAAAGCCTCCTCGGCGGCACCTTGATGGTCACGCCGCTGATCGGCGCGGATGGGGAGATCTATGCGGTGTCCCAGGGCACGGTGCAGACCGGCGCTGTCTCCGCCTCGGGCGGGTCGGGCTCTTCGGTCACGCGCGGGGTGCCCACCGCCGGCCGCATCGCCGGAGGAGGCGTGGTGGAGCGGGAGCTGGGTTTCGACATGGCCAAGCTCGGCGTCATGCGTATGACCCTGCGCAACCCGGACTTCACCACCTCCCAACGCATCGCCGAAGCCATCAATAAGACCTATCCCGGCGCCGCCGCCGCCGACAACCCCACCATCGTCACGTTGAAGCCCCCCGCCGGCGCGCGCCTGGTGGACTTCATCACCGCCATCGAGCAGATCGAGGTGCAGCCCGACAGCCCCGCCAAGGTGGTGATCGACGAGGTGGCGGGCATTGTGGTTATGGGCGACCAGGTCCGCATCTCCACCGTCGCCATCGCCCAGGGCAATCTGACCATCTCGGTGCAGGAGACGCCTCAGGTGTCCCAGCCCGCCCCCTTCAGCCAGGGTCAGACCGCGGTCACCACCCAATCCAACATCAAGGTCGACGAGGAGAAGGGCAAGAAGCTGATCGTGCTGAAGTCCGGCGCCTCGCTCGCCACCCTGGTCAAGGGGCTGAACGCCCTGGGCGTCGCCCCCCGCGACATGATCTCCATCCTGCAAACCATCAAGGCCGCCGGCGCCCTGCAAGCCGAAATCGAGGTGATGTGATGAGCGTATCGGCCTACGGGTCCAACCTCGCGCCGATGGTCATGCCCGCCGGCCTGCCCGCCGCCAGTCCGGCTCTGCGCACCAAGATCGACGCCACCGCCAAGCAGTTCGAATCCCAGTTTCTCTCGGCCATGCTGGGCCAGATGTTCGAGGGCACCGAGGTCTCCGCCCCCTTTGGCGGCGGCGCTGGGGAGGGGGCGTTCAAGTCCTTCCTCACCGACGCCTTCGCCAAGACCATCGCCAGCCATGGCGGCGTCGGTCTGGCCAAGCATGTCTCCAAGGAAATGTTGACCATGCAGGGGTTGAGCTGATGTCCCTTTCCGCCAACGACGCCGACGATCGCGCCCAGCAACTGCTCTCCCTGACCGAAGGCCTGACCAAGCGGCTGGTCGAGGAGACCCAGGCTTTCGAAAATCGCCGCCCCCAGACGGTGGCTGGACGCACCGAGGAAACCTTGCGGCTGGCCAACCTCTATCGCCACGAATCCCTGCGTATCCGCCACGATCCGTCCTTGCTGGATGGCTGCAAGTTCGAGCTGAAACAGCGCCTGGTGCAGGCCACCATCTCTTTCCAGTCGGTGCTGGCTCGCCACGGACGCGCGGTGAAGGCCGCCAAGACCCTGACCGAGGGCCTGGTTCACGCCATCGCCAACGAAGTGGCCGCCCAGCGCACCCGCAACGCCGGCTATGGCCCCACCGCCAGGGCCGCCCACGGCGACGCCTCCGCCATCACCCTGAACCGGCGGGCGTAGCGCTCCCCCGAAAGATCATGCGCGGGGCGGGTCTCCTCGGTTAGAGCTTGATCGAATTGGAGGATTCAGGTGTCCCCTATCCTGATCATCGGCGCTGGACCTGTCGGGCTGACGATGGCGGCCGAACTGGCGCGTTATGGCGTTCCCGTGCGGATCGTCGACCGCAGTCCCGAGCCCACCCAGACCTCCAGGGCCTTGGTCGTCTGGAGCCGCACGCTGGAACTGATGGACCGCATGGGCTGCACGACGGCCTTTCTCGGCGCGGGGCTCAAGGCTCGGGGTGCGACCATCCGCAGCAGCACGCGCGTTCTGGGCCACCCGACCTTCGACCGCATCGCCAGCCCCTACGCCTTCGCCCTGATGATCCCCCAGTCGGAGACCGAGCGGCTTTTGACCGAGCACCTCGCCACCTTTGGCGTAGCGGTCGAACGGCGGGTCGAACTGATCGCTTTCGCTGAGGGCGCCGCCGGCGTCGCCGCCAGTCTCGGCCACGCCGATGGGCGTGAGGAAAGCATCGACACCCCCTTTTTGCTCGGCTGCGACGGCGCCCACAGCGTGGTGCGCCACGGTCTGGGTCTGGCGTTCCGCGGTCAGACCCAGGGCGACGATTGGATCTTGGCCGACGTGCGGCTGGAAGGGGCGGGTCGCCCGCCCAGCGATGAGATCGCCACCTACCTGCACCGGGACGGGCCGTTCGTCATCTTCCCCATCCCTGGCGGTCGGGCCCGGATCATCGCCATGGTCGGGACGAGCGATCCCGCCAGCCCAAGGGCCGATCCGACCTTGGCGGAGGTTCAAGCGCTGATCGATAGCCGCACCGGGGGCGGCTTTGTGGCCCTCGATCCGGTTTGGCTTTCCAACTTCCGCATCAACGGGCGAAAGGTCGCGGACTACCGCCGAGGCCGGGTCATGCTTTTGGGCGACGCCGCCCACGTCCACAGTCCCGCGGGCGGCCAGGGCATGAACACAGGGATGCAGGACGCCATCGGCCTGACCTGGAGGCTGGCGCTGGTGTGGCGGGGCGCGGCGGACACGCTGCTGGACAGCTACAGCGCCGAGCGGTCGGCCGTCGGCGACAAGGTGCTGCGAAACGCGGGCCTGCTCACCGCCCTTGGGGCCCTAAGGCGCCCCTCCGTCCAGGCGATCCGCAACGCGGCGCTCCACCTTCTGCTTAGCCTCTCCCCTGTACGAGGGCGAATTGCGGCGATGATGAGCGAGATCGACATCGCCTATCCATACAGCCCGCTTTCCAAAGGTCGCGGCGCGGGAATGCGGCTGGCGCCAGAGCACTACGATGGACCGCCGCCGGGGGCGGGCGAGCGGCCCCGCTTCATCCTCTACGCCCCCGACGTCAAGCGGGGCGCGGCCTTGGCGTCGCAATTTCCGCTCCTTGTGGAGGCGAGGGTGCGCAGACCGCCCAATGAGCGCGAACTGCTGATCGTTCGTCCGGACGGCTATGTGGGATTCTCGGGCGGCGGCCAGGCGTGGTGGGCGGCGGAAGACTATCTTCGGCGGATCAACGGACGCCTTTAGCCTGATCCTCAGCGGATTCAGTCGATCAGCCGGGCGCCGCCCTCGGTGGTGAGGTAGCGCCACATCCACTGCATGGCCACCGACAGCCGCCGGTCGAAGCCGATCAAGAGGTAGATGTGGATCAGGCCCCACAGCACCCAGGCGAGGCCCCGCTTCAAGCTCCAACGCCCGATGACGAACACGGCTGAGGAGCGACCGATCACCGCCGTATCCCCCCGGCTGGCGTAGCGAAACGGGGCCAGCGTCAGCGGCCCCGCCTTCAGGGCCGCCGCGTCCAGGCGCTTGAGCGCGTGGCCCAGGTGCAGCCCCTGCTGGCTGGCCACCTGGGCCAGGGCCGGCAGCACTTCGCCGTCCTGCTCCAGGCGGGCAAGATCCCCTAGCACATAGACCCGGTCCTGCCCCGGCGCGGACAGGTCGCTGGCGACGGCGATGCGGCCCAGCCGATCCGGCGCGATCCCCAGCCAGTCCGCCCCCGCCGCCGCGCGGATGCCGGCGCCCCAGACGATGGCCTCAGCCTCGATCCGCTCGCCGCCGGCGACGACCACCCCCGCCTCGATGTTTTCCACCTTGGTGTTCAGCCGCACCTCGACGCCGAGCTTGCCAAGCGCCTCCAGGGCGTATTGCGATAAGGTCTCGGGAAAGGCTGTGAGGAGCTTGGGCGCCGCCTCGATCAGGATCACCCGCGCCGTCTTGGAGTCGATGCGATGGAAGTCCTTGGCCAGGGTGAAGCGGGCCAGCTCCGCCACCGCCCCGGCCATCTCCACCCCGGTCGGCCCGCCGCCGATGACCACGGTGGTGAGAAGGCGCCGGCGGCGCTCCGGATCGGCCTCGATCTCCGCCGCCTCGAAGGCCCTGAGCAGCCGGGCGCGTATGGCGCGGGCGTTGTCTATGGTCTTTACGCCGGGGGCGAACTCGGCCCAGGCGTCCTGGCCGAAGTAGTTGTACATGGAGCCGGTGGCCAGGATCAGCACGTCGTAGGGCAGATGGCCGCCGTCCTTCAGCCGCACCCGGCGGACGACCCGGTCCACCCCCAAAACCTCGCCCAGCACCGTATCCACATTGCGGTAACGGGCCAGCACCCGGCGGATCGGCGCGGCGATGTCCGCCGGCGACAGGGCCGCCGTCGCCACCTGATAGAGCAGCGGCACGAACAGGTGATAGTTGCGCCGATCGATGACGGTCACCCGATGGGGCCCGCCGCCCAGGGCCTTGGCGCAGGCCAGCCCGCCGAATCCTGCACCGACGATCACCACATGGGCCGCCGCCCCCACCGGCGAGGGGGTGCGGTCCTCGTCCGGCAGAGGCGATGAGGCCACGTAGTCGGCGGCCTTCATAGCCCAAGCTCCGCGCGCTGCTTGCGGGTCAGCTTGGCGGCGACCAGGGCGTGGGCCTCGCGCAGATAGGCGGCCAGGGTCTCGTCGGGCAGGGCGTCGTTCGACGCCAGCTGCACCCATTTGGCCCGCGCCAGATAGGGGGCGGGCTCGGCGGCGCCGCTCTCGGTCAGCATCTCGAACGCCAGGTCGGACGCCTTGAACAGGTAGCGCGGCGCCTCGTTTCCGATGGGCCCGGCGTGGGCGAACATCTTGCCGCCCACACAATAGACCCGATCCTCTCCCCACTTGATCTCCATGACCGCGCCGGGGAGGGCGAGGGCCATGCGATTGAAGGCGTCGAAGATCATGGCGCGGCGCCTATCTAGGCTTTGATGAGAGCCCCTTCGCGGGAAGCGAAGCGTGGGAAGGATTTTGTTGAAAGCAGCTAGCGGTGTCCAGCGCTCCCTGGCGGCGGCGCGCCTGCAGCTTGAGCGTCGCCGCGCACCATCTGGGCCATCTGATCCGCCAGCACGCTCTGTTGCATGGACAAATTGATCTGGCCGCCGCCGCTATAGAGGGCGTGCAGATAGGCGCGGTCCCACACAGTGAGATCGCCGGGCGCCGCCAGATCCATAAGCCGACTTTCCGGCGCTCGCCTTGGGGATGGAGAACTGACGCCGGCCTTCCGGTCACCCAGCCAAGAGAAAGGCCCCCGGCAACACCGGGGGCCCTTCACCGATAGCTTCTACAGCTAGCCGCCCGGCGCTAGCTAGCGCCGTCGGCTGGCGCCTTATCGATGCGGCGTCGAGGCCGCGCCGGCGACGGCGCCCGTGCCACCGCCTATGGCCGCGCCCACAGCCGCGCCCGGGGCGCAGCCGATGGGGAGAGTCACGACGCATCCGATAGCCGCGCCGATGCCCGCGCCCCCCGCACCGCCCGCCAGAGCCCGTGCGCCTGGGTCCGCCCGCCAACTCGCGCCTTTGTCATACCATCCACGGTCGTCGGCCGGATCACTTAGCCAGCGGTTGTCCTGCTGATGGGCGTCGTACCAGCCGCTGTCGTGGATGGTAATCACCTGTTCCGCCGGGTAGGCGTACTTATGGTGAACATGCCAGCACTCATTGTACTGATTGCAGGCCACGTAGGTTGTAGGAGCCGGATCCGCGATAGAAGGGGTGGCGACGAGTGAGCTTCCACTGATAATGGCCAAGCACGATCCTAGGCCGAGGGCGGCCGTGAAGATGCGCATAATGACGTTTCCTTTTTCCTGAGAAGTACTTAAGAAACGGAGGAGGAGACGAATAGTTCCATGAGCATTTCTCCAAATTTATCCCAAAAAAAAAATCAAGTGTGCCTATTGTCAAGCTACTCTTGGAAACAGGATAAGCAAATAATATAGACGAAATACAGTTTCTGCGCAGTCGACCGCAGCCGGATGCTGTGCGAGAATTTACGTTCATCGGGATCCGCCTCTCGCAGGCGACCCTCAACCCCCAGCGTCCGCCATGCGTCGTGACCGGAAAGACGCCGTCTGCCTCCTACGCCGCTCGCGCCATCGCCTCGCAAAAAGTTCCCATTTTGTTCTTGCTGAAATTTCGACTCGGCGTACTAAGTTAAGGGGCTGCCCGCGCGGACGCGGGCGCTCCGGGCCTCACATGTACGATCCGAACGCCTCCATCCGCGTGCGTGGCGCGCGCGAGCATAATCTGAAGAACGTCGATGTGGATATTCCGCGCGGCCAGCTGGTGGTGCTGACCGGGCTTTCGGGCTCGGGTAAGAGCTCGCTCGCCTTCGACACCATCTATGCCGAGGGCCAGCGCCGCTATGTGGAGAGCCTCTCGGCCTATGCGCGCCAGTTCCTGGAGCTGATGGGCAAGCCCGACGTGGACCTGATTGAGGGCTTATCCCCGGCCATCTCCATCGAGCAGAAGACCACCTCAAAAAACCCCCGCTCCACCGTCGGCACGGTGACCGAGATCCACGACTACATGCGCCTCTTATGGGCGCGGGTGGGAATCCCCTACTCCCCCGCCACTGGCCTGCCGATCGAGAGCCAGACCGTCAGCCAGATGGTCGACAAGCTCCTGGCCCTGCCAGACGGGGAGCGCCTCTATCTGCTCGCCCCTATCGTCCGCGGCCGCAAGGGCGAATACAGGAAGGAGATCGCCGAGTGGCAGCGCGCCGGCTACCAGCGCCTGAAGGTCGACGGGCAATTCTATCCCATCGAGGACGCCCCGGCCCTCGACAAGAAGCTGAAGCACGACATCGACATTGTGGTCGATCGCATCGTCACCAAGGCCGGCCAGGAGCAGCGGCTGGCCGATTCCATCCAGACGGCGCTCGGCCTCGCCGACGGCATCGCCGTGGCCGAATGGGCGAGCCCGCAGGAGGGTTTGGAAGAGCCTCGCCGCCTGCTGTTTTCGGAAAAGTTCGCCTGCCCGGTCTCCGGCTTCACCATCTCGGAGATCGAGCCGCGCCTGTTTTCCTTCAACAACCCCTTCGGCGCCTGCCCGGTCTGCGACGGCCTGGGGCAAAAGCTGACCTTCGACGCCGATCTGGTGATCCCGGACAAGGACAAGACCCTGCACAAGGGCGCGGTGGCCCCTTGGGCGCGCGGCCCCTCCCCGCTCTATACCCAGACCCTGCAGGCGCTGGCCCGCCACTTCGGCTTCTCCATGGACAAGCCGTGGCGCGAACTGCCGGAGGAGGCCCACAAGGCAGTCCTCTACGGCACGGGCTCTGAGAAGATCAAATTCACCTACGACGACAACGCCCGCAAATACGAGGTCTCCAAGCCCTTCGAAGGGGTGTTGCCGAACCTGGAGCGCCGTTGGCGGGAGACCGATTCGGCCTGGGTGCGCGAGGAGCTGGCCCGCTATCAGTCGCAGACCCCCTGCGAAGCCTGCCATGGTTTGCGCCTAAAGCCCGAGGCCCTGGCCGTGCGGGTGGGCGGCATGAATATCGGCGAGTCCTCCACCCTGTCGATCAGCGAGGCCCTGGTCTGGTTCTCCAACCTGGAGCCGACCCTGACGGCCCAGCAGCAGGAGATCGCCCGCCGCATCCTGAAGGAGATCAACGATCGCCTGCGGTTTTTGGTGGAGGTGGGGCTGAACTACCTGACCCTGGCGCGGGCCTCGGGCACCCTATCCGGCGGCGAGAGCCAGCGCATCCGCCTGGCGTCGCAAATCGGCTCGGGCCTCACCGGCGTCCTCTATGTGCTCGACGAGCCCTCCATCGGCCTGCACCAGCGCGACAACACTCGCCTGCTCAATTCGCTGAAGGGCCTGCGCGACCTCGGCAATTCGGTGCTGGTCGTCGAGCATGACGAGGAGGCCATCCTCACCGCCGACCATGTGATCGACATGGGCCCCGCCGCCGGCGTCCACGGGGGCGAGATCATCGCCGAGGGCACGCCCGCCGACATCATGGCCGAACCGCGATCCCTCACCGGCCAATACCTCACCGGCGCGCGCGAGATCGAAATCCCGCAGACCCGCCGCAAGGCCGGCAAGAAGACCCTGAAGATCATCGGCGCGCGCGGCAACAATCTGAAGAACGTCACCGGCGAGATCCCCGTCGGCGTCTTCACCTGCATCACCGGGGTGTCGGGGGGCGGCAAGTCGACCTTCACCATCGAAACCCTTTATAAGGCGGCGGCCCGGCGGCTGAACAACGCCTCGGCGGCCCCCGCCCCCTACGACAAGATCGAGGGGCTGGAGCTATTCGACAAGGTGATCGACATCGACCAGTCGCCCATCGGCCGCACCCCACGCTCCAACCCCGCCACCTACACCGGCGCCTTCGGCCCGATCCGCGACTGGTTCGCCGCCCTGCCGGAGTCCAAGGTGCGCGGTTACGGCCCCGGCCGCTTCAGCTTCAACGTCAAGGGCGGACGCTGCGAAGCCTGCCAGGGCGACGGGCTGATCAAGATCGAGATGCACTTTTTGCCGGACGTCTACGTCACCTGCGATGTCTGCAAGGGCAAGCGCTACAACCGCGAGACCCTGGAAGTGCTCTATCGCGGCAAGTCGATTTCCGACGTCCTGGACATGACCGTGGAAGAGGCCGCCGACTTCTTCAAGGTGGCGGCGCCGATCCGCGACAAGATGGAGACCCTGAAGCGCGTGGGCCTCGGCTACGTCAAGGTCGGCCAGCCGGCCACCACCCTCTCGGGCGGCGAGGCCCAGCGGGTGAAGCTCTCCAAGGAACTGGCCCGGCGGGCCACTGGCCGCACCCTCTATATTCTCGACGAGCCCACCACCGGCCTGCATTTCGAGGACACCAAGAAGCTTCTCGAAGTGCTGCATGAGCTGGTCGATCAGGGCAACACCATCGTGGTCATCGAGCACAATCTGGACGTGGTGAAGACCGCCGACTGGCTCTTGGACTTCGGTCCGGAAGGCGGCGACGGCGGCGGACTGATCGTCGCTGTCGGCACCCCAGAACAGGTGGCCGCCAACGCCGAAAGCTGGACCGGCCGCTATCTCAAGGAGGTGCTGGATCGCCAGGAGAGCCGCCGCCTCGCCCGCGTCGCCGCGCTCACCGCCCCGGCAAAGCCGACGGCCAAGGCTTCGACGAAGGCGGAAGCCAAACCGGCCCGCGCCGCCAAGCGCGCCTAGGGCCGGTTCGGCGTCAACGCGGTCAGAATGCGGCGTCGATGTCGACCACGTCGATCAGCTTGTGGTTGACGAACTCCTTGATGCCGAGGCCCAAAAGCTCGCGCCCATAGCCGGAGCGGCGGACGCCGCCGAACGGCAGGTCGGCCTTGACCATGGTCGGATGATTGACGAACACCATGCCGGTCGAGATCTTGCGGGCCACTTGCGCGCCGCGCCGGGTGTCCGAGGTGAACACCGAGCCGCCCAGGCCGAACGGCGAGTCGTTGGCGATGCGAATGGCGTCATCCTCGTCCTTGGCCCGGAACAGCATGGAGACCGGCCCGAAGAACTCCCAGTAGCGGGCCGGATTGTCCTCGGCCACGTCGGTCAGGATCGTCGGCTGCACGAAGGCGCCCTGGTTGGGAACGTCCGGCCCGACCTCGATGGCCGTGGCGCCATGGCAGACCGCTTGACGGATCCTGTCCTTGATCTCGTCGGCGGCGCCTTGGGACGACAGCGGCGCCAGCGTGGTTTCGGGATCGAAGGGATCGCCCGCGCGCAGGCCGGCCACCCCGACCTTGTAGCGTTCGAAGAAGGCGTCGTAGACCTCATCGACGATGATCATCCGCTTGGACGACACGCACACCTGCCCCCCGTTCCAGTGGCGGCCGAACACCGCCCACTTTGTGGTCTTCTCCAGGTCGGCGTCGGCCAGCACCACGAAGGCGTCGGCGCCGCCGAGCTCCATCGTCGACTTCTTCAAGGCCTTCCCCGCCTGGGCCGCGATGATCGCGCCGGCGGCCTCGGAGCCGGTGAGTGCGACGCCCTGCACGCGCGGATCGTTGAGGATGGTCTCGATCTGCGAGCGCGTGGCGTAGAGGTTCTTGAAGGCGCCGTCGGGCAGGCCGGCGTCGCGCATGAGCGTCTCGAAGGCGGCGGCGCTCTGGGGCACGTTGGAGGCGTGCTTGAGCAACATCGTATTGCCGGCCGAGAGCTGCGGCGCGATGATCCGAGCGATTTGGTAATAGGGAAAGTTCCACGGCTCGATGGCCAGCAGGACACCCAGCGGGTCATGCACGATCACCGCCTCGCCTTCGGCGGGATCCGCTACGGCAAGTTTCTGCGGCGCCAGCAGCGTTTCGGCGTTCTGGGCGTAGTATTCGAAGATATTGGCCGACAGCTCCACTTCCGCCCTGGCCTCGGCATAAAGCTTGCCCATCTCAAGGGTCAGCAGCTTGGCGTAGGGTTCGATCTCTTTGCGCAGGATGTCGGCCGCGCCCTGCATCACCTTGGCGCGCTCGGCGAAGGAGGTCTCCTTCCAAAATAGGAAGGCGGCATGGGCGTTCGCTATCGCCTGTCCGACTTCGGCGTCGGTCGCATCCGGGAAAGTCTCCAGAACTTCACCGCTATAGGGGTTGATGGTCGCATACGTCATGATGACCTCTTCGCTTGCTACATTGACGCCCCTAGCCGCCGTCTCGGGAAATGGAGGCGGGCTTCTGGGCTGAGCTTGCGCCAGCTTGTCCTCGGACGGCGCATCGAGCCTTGATCTCTGTCAATGTGGCCGCCGTCGACGCGCTCTAGTCTGACCCCATCAACAAAGGAGAGGCGCCATGATCGCCAAGACGATGAAGGCTGCAGTCGTGCGCCGGTTCGGCGAGCCGCTGGCGATCGAGGACGTGCCCGTGCCCGTTCCCGGTCCCGGCGAGCTGCTCGTCAAGGTCATGGCCTGCGGCGTCTGCCATACAGATCTGCACGCTGCGGATGGAGATTGGCCCGTAAAGCCGTCGCCGCCGTTCATTCCAGGCCATGAAGTCGCCGGCGTTGTCGCGGCGCTCGGACCCGGTGTGACGGATTTCAAGGCGGGCGATGCGGTGGGCGTGGCGTGGTTGCACGACGCCTGTATGCATTGCGAATATTGCGAAACCGGGTGGGAGACCCTGTGCGAACACCAGCACGACACCGGCTACAGTTGCGATGGCGGCTTCGCGGAATACGTCATCGCCTCGGCCGCCTTCGCCGCCAGGCTTCCGGCCAACGTCGATTTTGCGCAGATCGCACCGATCCTGTGCGCCGGCGTCACCACCTATAAGGGGCTGAAGGAGACCGAAACACGTCCCGGCGAGTGGGTGGCGATTTCCGGCGTCGGCGGCCTCGGCCATGTGGCGATCCAATACGCCAAGGCGATGGGCTTCAAGATCGTCGCGCTTGACGTGGCGCCGGAGAAGCTCGCCCTCGCCCTAAAGAGGGGCGCGGATGTCGCAATCGACGCGCGCTCGCCCGACGCGGTGGCCGCTGTCCTCAAAGCGACGGGCGGAGGCGCTCACGGCGTACTCGTGACCGCCGTCTCGCCGCCCGCGTTTTCCCAGGCGCTCCTCATGGTCCGCCGCAAGGGCACGGTTGTTCTGGTTGGGCTCCCGCCAGGGGAGTTCGCGACCCCGATCTTCGATGTGGTGCTGAAGCGGATCACCGTCCGGGGCTCCATCGTGGGGACGCGCCAAGACCTGGACGAAGCCATCGCCTTTGCGGTCGACGGCAAGGTCAGGGCCGAGATCACCTTGGCCCCCCTGGGCGAGATCAACGCCATCTTCGCCAAGCTCAAGGCAGGCAAGATAGAGGGGCGCGTGGTCTTGGATCTCTCCCTGCCGATCGCGGGGTCCAAGCAGAAAGCGGAAGGCGAATTCGTCGGAGACTAAAAAGCCTCGACCGGCGCCTTCTGCGGCATGGATTCGAGCTCATCTTCTCGCCTTGGCGGTGAGCTCGAAATCCTCCCGTCCTCAATCCATCATTTCCCTCTCACCGGCCCTGACGGCGCACGCACGGGATCGATCGTCGGGAGACTCCCGGCCCGTGATCGCCTCGGCGGCGCTCAGGCCTTCATAAGTCGGCCCCGGCCGTCCTCGATCTGGACATCGGGGCGTTGCACCTGGATGGCGCGACAATCTTGACCGTGCGGAACCCGGTCTGAGACCGAGGGACGCGCCGGACGGGCGCGTCCCTCCGCGTCCCTTAGAACTTGCGGCCAAGGCCGACGGAGATCACCCAGGGATTAAGATCGACCGCTGAGGTCAGGGCGCCGCCGTTGATCTTGGCGTCGGTCTCCACAAACACCTTCTTCACGTCGATGTTGAATAGCCAAGGTCCGCTGACCGCAATGTCCGTTCCGGCCTGTAGCGCAGCGCCGACATTGTCCTTCAGGTTCACCTTGAAACCGTTGTGATTGCTTCCGCCGTAATAGAGCATGGCGTTGGCGCCGATCCCCACATAGGGATTGATCCGAGACCTCGGCGCAAAATGGTACTGCAGCGCGACCACCGGGGGCAGCACCCAGGTGTCATGCACCTTGGTCTTCGACCCGGCGCCCTCCGCGTAGATGGTGTGTTTCGTTGTGCCGAGGATGGCTTCGACGGCGAAGTGGTCGGTCAGGAAATAGGTGAAGCCCAGCGTCGGCATCACGCTGTCGCCTACCTTCACGTGCAAGCCCGTGGCCGCGCCGGCCGAGGTCTTGATCGCGTTGTTGGCGTTGGAGAAGACATCGCTGACCCGAAGATCGGTCAGAAAGACGCCCTTGGTCTCGGGCGTGAAGTCTTGCGCGTGCGCGCCGGTTGTCGCGATCGCGCCCAATGCGGCCGCTAAGGCGGCGGCTCGGATCCTGCTCATAATCATTCCCCTTTTATGAACGCGGCGAAGTCCGCGTACATTGATTGGGATGTTGTGACAGAGATATCGGAGCACCGCCTTGAGCTAGCGCAAATTTGGCTAGAAAGCCTGGGACTTTAAATACACGTTAGACTTGGCTTCTGAAAATTTCGGCTTTTTGATCTTCTTCACGTCGTCACGCGTATAGAGGGACGCCGCGACGAGTCCTGTTGGAAAAGCAACGAAAATTGCGGATACGATTGAGACGATAATGATACTGGAGAGCGGCATCGATCTTCCTCCTCACAAGGGAGGGGCACGAGACCACGATAAACGCCCAAACACTTTGATCTCCATCATATCGCGAGCGGAACGTCTGCAGCCTTTTGCCGCATTTGAGGTCGTGGCCCGGCGTGATGCAGTGAGATCTTGATCTGGATCAATATGCCCAGCTGCCAAAGCGCTGTAGATCAACGCAAGGCTTTCACGTCGCATCCCTGCGCCCCACCGGAAGACGGTCATCCCGGACGGCGCAATATCACGCGTCAGGACGCATCTTTGGGCAAGGAGCCAGGCTTGCATGGATTTGACCACTGAGATCACCAGCGGCGCATGTCCCAAGGTCTGCAGTGAATGCGCGGCGAGGGAGATCAGCATTTGCCGGGTGCTGCCCCATCCCGGGCTTCGCCAAATGGCCGACGTGGCCGCCACCAAGACCTACGTCGCCGGCGAAACCATCGCCTTTGAAGACGACAGCGCCCACCATGTTTTCAACATCACCGATGGGGTGGTGATGCTGACGCGCCTTTTAAGCGATGGGCGACGCCAGGTGTTGGGCTTCTTGTTCAAGGGGGACTTTCTCGGTCTCGCCCAAGGCGCTGAGTATGGCTGTAGCATCCACGCCTTGACGACGGTCAGGGTTTGCCGCTTTCCGACGTCGGTGTTCCGCCGATTCCTGCTGCAAACGCCAGAGCTTGAAGAGGAGCTTTTGTCGCGGGCCTCAGACGAGCTGCGCGCCGCTCAAACCCACATCATGCTGCTTGGCCGTAAAACCGCGACGGAACGCGTGGCGAGTTTTTTACTCTACATGGCTGAGCGGGAGGCCACCCTTGGCGGCTCTCCGGACCTCGCCTTCCTGCCGATGACCAGGGCGGACATCGCCGACTACCTCGGCCTCACCACAGAAACCGTGAGCCGCGTGGTGTCGGCCCTCAAGCGCCAGCGGGTGATCCAGCTGTTGCCCCACAGCGCGGTGCGTATCGCCGATCACGCCCAGCTGCTGAACGCGTCCGCAGGGCGCTGAGTAGGACGCTTCAAACGGCCGCGGCGTGCCTCACCGTCTCTCCAAGAAAATACCGATCGAAGGCGGTGCACACCGTCCGCACCAAGAAGCGACCGCGTTCGGTGAGGGCGACTGAAGAGCCTCGGCGTTCGATCAGTCCCTCCCCCTCCATCCGCTGCAAGGGCGCGCGGGCGTCGTCCAATGCATTGGGGGGCTGGCCGTGTTTTTGAGTCAGCGCGGCGAGATCCACGCTCTCGCCGCACATCAGCCGTTCGATGATCTCACCGCGCAGGCGATCGTCTCCGCTCAGCGATACGCCGCGTGCGGTGGCCAGGCGGCCTTCGGCGATGGCGCCTCGATAGGCGACCTCGTCGGAATGGTTCTGGGCGTAGCCCTCCGGGAAGCGGCTGATCGCCGAGGCGCCGAGGCCGATCAAGGTCTGCGCCCGATCGGTCGTATAGCCTTGGAAGTTGCGGTGCAGGCGCCCTTCGATGGAAGCTTTGGCGAGCGCATCATCGGGCAGGGCGAAGTGATCGAGGCCGATGCGACGATAGCCGGCCCGCACCAGTAGCGTCGCCGCCGTCTCCGCCTGCTCGAACCGTTCCGAGGCGCCCGGCAGATCGCTGGGATCGATCAGCTTCTGATGCGCCTTCATCCACGGCACATGGGCGTAGCCGAACACCGACAGCCGATCCGGCTTTAGGCCGACGGCCTTCTCCACGGTGTCTTCGATATCTCCGCAGGTCTGCAACGGCAGCCCGTACATCAAGTCGAAGTTGATCGATCCGACCCGCGCCTGTCGAAGCGTCGCGACGACTTGGGCGATCGTTTCAAACGATTGGGGGCGGTTGATCGCGGCTTGCACGGGCTGGGCGAAGGTTTGCACGCCAAGGCTGGCGCGGCTCAATCCATGGCGCGCCGCCGCGTGGATCCAATCGGAGGTGACCGAGGATGGATCGAGCTCAGCGGCGATTTCGACATCCTTGGGAAGGAGAAACGCGTGCTTCAGGCTTGCGAACAGCCAATCCAGGTCCTCAGGGGAAAGGGAGTCGGGCGACCCTCCGCCGAAATGCACGGACGAGGCGATGAAAGGGCCGCCGTGGGTCCTATAGACCAACTCCAGTTCCCGCTCGATCTTGCGCACATAGTCCGAAATCGTCTCGGCCCGGCTGACGACGCGGGTGTTGCAGCCGCAATACCAACAAAGGCGGCGGCAAAATGGGATATGGACGTAGACCGAAACCGCCTCGTCGGCTGGGGCGCTCTCCAGCCAGGTTCGATGGAGGTCGGATCCGACCGCCCCATCGAATTGTGCGGCCGTCGGATAGCTGGTGTAGCGCGGCGCGCGGCTCGCCGCGTAGACGCCAAGCTGGGGTTGTCCCACTAAGCCTTGCATAGCTTCAAGGTCCGAAAGAGCGACGGCGGGCATCTCAATCCTGCAGCGAATGGCGTCGGATGGCCGACGGCCCTCGGCGACCGCAGTCCAGCGCCGTTGCGAAAATCAGGCGACAACGAGCTGATCGTCGATAGAGCGCACGCCCGGCGCGGCCCAGGCGGCGCGCTCCACCGCATACCGATCGGCCCAGGTGGGGACCTTGCCTTCGAGCCTCACTTCGCCGTCCTTTACGGAGACCTTGACGTCGTCGGCTTCCCTCTGCGCCGTTCGCTTCAGGGCCTCGCCGATCCGCCGCTCGATGTCGTGGACGTTGGCGCGGGGCTTCACGACGATCTCGGTCTTGATCCCCGCGACCCCGCGCAGCTTTCGCAGGTCGTGGACGGCGGCGGTGCGCTGAAAAGCCCACTCGACCTCGCCGGTGAGCGATAGCCAGCCCTGCTGCACCTTCACCTGTATGGATCCCATCGGCACCAGAACATTCAGGTCGAGCACGGTGAGCGCGCGCTTGGCGATGTCGTCATCGGAATAGGGGCTCCGCGCGCCGAAATCGACGGTCAGCTCTTCGGCGATCCCGCGCACCCCCTTCACGCGGCGGACCGCGCGCTCAGCCAGGGACTTCTCCACATAGTTGGATACATGACCGGTCAGTGTGACGACGCCATCGCTCACCGCCACGCCGATGTGGGCTGAATCGATGCTCGGCTCATAATCCAGCTCATCCACGACGTTCTGGCGCAGGATTTTGTCGTCCATCTGAATATCCTCTCAGCAGCGAACTGCGGTCGCGATCAGTAGCGTCCATTGGGAAGGATCGACGCCCCCCGCGCCATGACCTGCATCAAACCGAAAATCGGCGGTGCGGCCGGCTGCGCGTCGGGGCGCCGCGGCCGCTCGGCTGATCGCCGCGGCGATGCCCGCCTTTGCGCCAGATCAAAGCGATAGGCCGCCTCCCGGAGAATACTCGGCGCCGCAGCCACAGGTCGAAGCGGGATCGACCGATCGCCCGACCCGACCAGGAGAGATCGCGATGAAAGTCATGGAGCCGGTGGGCGGGATCAATCCGTTTCCAGTCATCGACCCTGAGCTTATTCCCGCCCGGCGTTACTATGACGACGCCTTCTACCGCACGGAATGCGAGCACCTATGGTCGCGCGCGTGGCAGATGGCCTGCCGGCTCGAGCAGATCCCGGACGTGGGCGACTGGGTCGAATATGCGATCCTCGACAAGTCGGTGATCGTGGTCCGCACCACCGGCGGCGTGCGCGCCTTCCACAATCACTGCCGCCATCGCGGCGTGCCGCTCGCGGAAACCGGCGGTCATGGAAATTGCCGGGGCAAGGGGTTCATCTGCCCCTTCCACGGCTGGCGGTGGAGCATGGAGGGCGAGTGCACCTTCGTCTACGGCAGGCATCTGTTCGACGAACGGCTGCTCGACCGGGGCGAACTGGCGCTAAAGCCGGTTCGCGTCGATCTCTGGGCGGGCTGCGCCTTCATCACCTTCGACGACGACACAGCGCCGCTGCGCGATCATCTCGGCCCGGTGGCGGACCGGCTGGAGGCGCGCGGCGCCGACCGCTTGCGCACCGAATGGTGGTTCGGGACGGTGCTGCCGGCCAATTGGAAGGTGGCGATGGAAGCCTTCATGGAAGGCTATCACGTGATGAAGACCCACCCCCAGCTGCAGCGCAAGCTGCCGGCGCTGTACAACGGCATGTACGGGAACGAGACCGGCGGCATCGGGGCGCCGATCAACCCCGGCCTCAGCGTGCGCGAGAATATCCAAGCGCAATATGAGCATATGCAGCTCTTGAACGAAGGCATGGCCGGGCTGATCCACGCCAAGGAGGTCGCGATCGCGGGCGAGTTGCTCGATGTGGAGCTGCCTGACAACCCCGCCCAGGCCGTGCCCCAATGGTACGGCGTCGTCCAGGCGGAGATCACCCGTCGGCTGCGCGCGCGCGGCGAGGACGTGCCCGATCTCAACGCGGTCGCCGTCTCCGATCCGGTGGACGCGGTGGAATTCCTTTTTCCCAATTATTTCCTGCTGAGCTTCTTCAGCGGCATGTCCTCCTATCGCATCCGGCCTCTCGGGCCCGAAAGCTGCCTGTTCGAGCTCTGGTCGCTCACCCATTTCGCGGAAGGCGAGGCCCCGCCGGCGCCGATGCAGCCGGTGATGCTGCCCTATGACAGCCAGGATTTCCCGATGATCCCGCGGCAGGATTATTCGAATATCCCGATGCAGCAAAAAGGCCTGCACTCGCAGGGCTTTGAGGCGATGCGACTGTCGAAGGCGGTCGAAGGACTGATCAGCAACTATCAGCGGCTGATCGACGGCTATATCGCCGGGCTGGATTCGGCCCGGCTGGCGCAGGCCAACCGACGGCTCGGCGGCGGCTTTGACGGGCCGATCCGCGACCTCGACCTCAGCGGGCAGGCCCGTTCGTCCGCGCCGCGCGCCAGCACTCCGACCCATACCGCAACAACCCTGAAGGAAGCGGAAAATGAACCATGTTGCTGATTTGAGCGGCCCCGCTCTCAAGCCCGCCCCGTCGCGCGCACCGCGCGCGCCGCAGCCCGCCCATGTGCCCGACCGGCTGGTCTATGATTTCGATCTTTTTGGGGACGCCAGGCTCAAGGCCATCGGCCATGACCGCATTCTTGAGCTCGCGCGCACTGCGCCGCCGGTCTTCTGGACGCCCCACAATGGCGGCCACTGGATGCTCTGCAGCTATGACGCGGCCTACAAGGCCGCGCGCGATCCGGACAGCTTCACCAGCGAGTTCACGCCCTTTGCCAAGGTGAAGGCGATGATGGAGAATCTCCCCGAGGGCGTGCGGCGCCCGCTCGTCCCGGTGCCGATCAATCTCGATCCGCCCGAGCACGCCAAATATCGCGCGCCGCTCAACAGCGCCTTCTCGCCCCGGGCGGTCATGGCGCTGCGCGACGAATTTCGAGCCCTGGCGATTGGGTTGATCGAACAGGCGCGGCCCAATGGCGGCTGCGAGTTCATGACCGAGATCGCCGAGCCGCTGCCGGTCACCTTGTTCCTGCGCATCTTCGGCCTGCCGGCCGAGCGTCAGCGCGAATATCGGGACCTGGCCGCCGAGGATCTCGCCGGGATCGGCCAATCGATCGCCGATCCGTCGGCCGTCCAACGGCGGCTCTGGCAGATCGTCGACATCTGTCGCGATACCTTGCTCGAGCGCCAGGCGAACCCCCAGGACGATCTCATCAGCAGCCTGTGGAAGCTGGAGATCGACGGCAAGCCGATGACGCTGGCGGACATGGAGAATTTCTCGATTGTCCTATTCCTCGGCGGGCTCGACACGGTGATGAACGGCATGGGCCACGGCATCCGGCATCTCGCCATGAACCCGGAACTGCAGGCAAGACTGCGGGCCGAGCCGAAGCTGATCCCCGACGCCGCCGAGGAGATCTTGCGCCGTTACACCTTCACCGTGCCGCCGCGCATGGTGGCTAAGGACCTCGTCTTCGACGGCGTCGAAATGAAGAAGGGTGAGCGCGCCTATATCTTCCTGCCCGCCGCCGATCTCGACTCCAGCCACTTCCCCTGCCCCGAGCGCTTCGACCTACAGCGCGAGAACAAGGCGCATATCGCCTTTGGCACCGGCGTGCATCGCTGCGTCGGCTCGCATCTCGCCCGGGTCGAGTTGCAGACGCTTTACGAGGTGTTTCTCGCCCGCATCCCGCAATTTCGGCTCGATCCGGACCGCCTGGTGACTTTCCACGGTGGACACGTGATCGGCCCCGATGCGCTGCACCTGCTCTGGGATGCGTGATCAGAGGCCTATCAACTTAGATATAACTGGGAGAGCGACCATGGACATGAACGAAATGGTGATCGTCAGCGCCGACGATCACATCTGCGAACCCCCGACCTTGTTCGACAAGCAATTATCCGGCGATCTGCTGGCCTCGGCGCCCAAGCTGAAGACCGACGCCCACGGCAAGAATTTCTGGCAATATCAGGGCTATATCCGCCCCTCGGTTGGGCTTAACGCAGTGGTTGGCCGGCCGTTCGAAGAATATGGCATGGAGCCGACCTCGCTCGATCAGTTGCGCGACGGCTGCTACGATGTCCATGCCCGCATCGACGACATGAACGTCAACGGCGTCGCCGCCTCGATGTGCTTCGGCAACTCCATCGGCTTCGACGGCCAGACCTTCCACAAGGCGCCTGACAAGGCGCTCTCGCTGCGCCACCTGCAGGCCTATAACGATTGGCACTACGACGAATGGTGCATGGCCTATCCGGGACGCTTCATCCCCATCGGCATTCTGCCGACTTGGGACATGGACGCCACTGTCGCCGAGATCCATCGCCTCGCCCGCAAGGGCTTTCGGACGATCTCGATGAACGAAAATCCGACCGTGCAGGGCCTGCCCAGCATCCACAACGACTACTGGAATCCCTTCTTCAAAGCCATCGCCGACACCGACACGACCATTGCCCTGCACATCGGCAGCGGCAACCCGGCGCCGCACGCCTCGATGGAAACGCCGATCGAGGCATGGATCACGACGATGCCGCTCACGGTCGCCCAGGGCGTGGCGGACTGGCTTCAGCTGGAGGAGCTGCAGCGCTATCCCGCGCTGCGCATCGCCATCTCCGAAGGCAGCATCGGCTGGGTGCCCTATTTCATGGAGCGCGCCGATTTCTCCCACTGGCGGCACAAGGCGTGGACCCATTCGCGCTTCGCGGACGCCAAGCCGAGCGATCTGCTCAAGCGGCACTTCCTGCACTGCTTCGTCGACGATCGTTTCGGACTGCGGCACCTCGACGAGATCGGCGAGGATGTCGTGGCCTATGAATGCGATTATCCGCACTCCGACGCCTTGTGGCCCGAGGCGCCCGAATATCTGTGGCCTTCGGTCAAACATCTGACCGACGTGCAGATCGACAAGGTCACGCATAGGAATGCGTTGCGCTTCTTCCGCCACGATTCGCTGTTCGCGAACTACAAGCGCGAGGAGATCACGGTCGGCGCGCTGCGCGCCCTGGCCAGGGCGAAGGGCGTGGACACCGCGCCCAAATCTTCAGGCGGCTCGCGCCCGACGATTGAAACCCGCCCGGTCACGTCGGGCGACATCATGGAGATGTTCAAGCAGCACGCTGCCGAGCGTGCCCGGGAACTCGCCTGAACGGAGGGCCATCCTCCGGCGGCGATTTGGATCTCTAGAGGGGGCGGTCCTTGTGGCCGCCCCTTTGCGGGCCTTGCAAATGCCAAAGACTGACCCGCTCCGGGTTTGCGAGAGGCCGAACCCAAGTCCGGGAAAATCCTTTTCCAGACGGACTCCGAGCGCGAAGGAAAAGGTTGCGTGGGGCGGCGACCGTCTCTTCTATGGCGAAGGAGAGCCGGCGGTCGCCGGACAGTCGGAGTTTGATCCCATGAACGCTTCTTTTTGGGCCTCGGCCCTGGCTGGCGCCGCGCTGCTGGCGGTGGGTGGGGCCATGGCCGAGGCCAAACCGGCTATCGAGCCCGGCCGCTCGGCGGTGGTGCAGGCCTTGTCGGACTGCCGCAAGATCGCCGAGGACGCCCAGCGCCTGGCTTGCTACGACACGGCCGCCGGCGCCTTCGATCAGGCCGAGAGCAAGGGCCAGGTGGTGGTGATCGACCAGGAGCAGGTCAAGGCGGTGCGCCGCCAGGCCTTCGGCTTCAGCCTGCCCAGCCTGCATGTGTTCGACCGGGTGACCCACAGCGACGACCGCTTCGACCACGTGACCCTGGATGTGGACAGCGTGCATCGCGATCCGGAAAGCCACTGGGTGTTCGTCACCGCCGACGGCGCGGTCTGGCGGCAAACCGACAGCTACGAACTGGGCGACCCGCCGCATAAGGGGTCCAAGCTCCTGGTCAAAAGCGGCGTTCTGGGCAGCTTCTTCTGCAAGGTCGATGGACAGGCCCAGCTGCGTTGCAAGCGGGATAGCTGATCCCGTTCGCGCTTAGCCGGCGGCAAGCTCAGCTTTGCGCTCGCGCCGCCGGCGGGTGAGGATGTGTTCGGTGTAGCCATTGGGCTGGCTGCGCCCTTGGAAGACCAGGTCCCGCGCCGCCTGGAAGGCGATGCTCGTCGCCGTATCGGGGCTCATCGCCCGATAGGCCGGATCGCCGGCGTTCTGGCCGTCCACCACCTTGGCCATGCGACCCAGGGTTTCGCTGACCTGATCCTCGGTACAGACCCCGTGGTGCAGCCAGTTGGCGATGTGCTGGCTGGAGATGCGCAGGGTGGCGCGGTCCTCCATCAGGCCGACGTCATGGATGTCGGGCACCTTGGAGCAGCCCACCCCCTGGTCGATCCAGCGCACCACATAGCCGAGGATGCCCTGGGCGTTGTTGTCCAGCTCCTGCTGCACCTCGGCCTCGTCCCAGTTGGAGCGGGCCAGGGGTGGGGTGAGCAAGTCGTCCAGCCCGGTCACCGCTCCCGCCGCGCCCATCTCGGCCTGCAGCGCCGCAACATCCACCTCATGGTAATGCAGGGCGTGCAGCACGGCGGCGGTGGGGGACGGCACCCAGGCAGTGTTGGCGCCGGCCTTGGGGTGGACGACCTTGGTCTCCAGCATGGACTTCATCATGTCCGGCGCCGCCCACATGCCCTTGCCGATCTGGGCGCGGCCAGGAAAGCCCGCAGCCAGACCGATCTCCACGTTGCGTTTTTCATAGGCGGGCAGCCAGGCTTGCGCCTTCATCGTCTCCTTACGCACCATTGGGCCCGCTTCCATGGCGGTGTGGATCTCATCGCCGGTGCGGTCGAGAAAGCCGGTGTTGATGAAGACGATGCGCTGGCGCGCCGCATGGATGCAGGCGGCGAGGTTGGCGCTGGTGCGCCGCTCCTCGTCCATCACCCCCAGCTTGACGGTGTTGCGGGGGAGGCTGAGGGCGTCTTCCACCCGGTCGAACAGGCGCACGGCCAGGGCTGCCTCGTCCGGCCCATGCATCTTCGGCTTGACCACATAGATGGAGCCCGCCGGGCTGTTCAGGCGCGCGCCTCGCAGGTCGTGCAGGGCGGCGGTGACAGTGATCAGGGCGTCGATCACCGTCTCGTACACCGGGGCGCCATTGTAGCGGACCATGTCGGTGGTCATGTGATGGCCGACGTTGCGCACCAGCATCAGGCTGCGTCCGCGCAGGATCAGCTCGCCGCTATGGGCCGCCGTATAGCGGCGATCCTCTTCCAGGCGACGGACCTCGGTGCGCCCGCCCTTGGCCAAGCTGGCGGTCAGGTCGCCGCGCATCAGCCCCAGCCAGTTGCGGTAGACCCCGACCTTGTCCTCGGCGTCCACGGCGGCGACGGAATCCTCGCAATCCTGGATGGCGGTCAGGGCCGCTTCGATGAGCAGGTCTGAGACGCCGGCGGCGTCGGTCTTGCCGATCGGATGGGCGCGGTCGATCTGGATCTCCAGATGCAGCCCGTTGTGGCGGAGCAGAATGCCGTCGGGCGCCTCGGCGTCGCCGCGCCAGCCGGCGAACTGCCCGGGCGTCGTCAGGAGCGCCTCGTGACCGGCGCCGAGCTGCACGATCAGTGTCTGGTTGGCGATGGCGTAGCCCACGGCGTCGGCGTGTGATCCCGCCGTCAGTGGCGCAACCCAATCCAAAAGGCTCCGCGCAAAGGCGATCACCTCAGCGCCGCGTTCGGGATCGTAGCCCTTAGCGCCCGTGGGCGGCGCCAGGGCGTCTGTGCCGTAGAGGGCGTCATAGAGGCTGCCCCAGCGGGCGTTGGCGGCGTTCAGGGCGTAGCGGCTGTTAGAAACCGGCACGACGAGTTGGGGACCGGCAAGAAGGGCGATCTCGGGATCGACGTTCTGGGTGCTAGTCTGAAAGGTCGGCGGCTCGGGGACGAGGTAGCCGATCTGGCGTAGGAAGGCGGTCTCCGCCGCCACGTCCAGCGGCTGTCCTCGGCGGGCCAGCCACCAGGCGTCGATCTGGGCCTGCAGGTCGTCGCGGCGGGCCAAGAGGGCGGCGTTGCGGGGGGTGAAGTCGGCGAGGATGGTCTCCAGGGCCGTCCAGAACGCCGCCGGTGCCACGTCAAGCCCCTCCAGCAACTCACGCTCCACGAAGGCGTGCAGGAGGTCGTCGACGAGAAGCGCATCGCTGATTTGCATACGAACCATCACAGGAGATCGGGCGATCGATATAGCTGTCATCCCGGACGTCCCGCAGGGACGATCCGGGACCCAGCGCTCTCGCGATCTGGGTCCCGGATAGCCGCTGCGCGGCTTTCGGGATGACAGTTTGTGTAGTGGGCGAACGGGTTCTTAGGCGAACTGGTTCATCGTATTATGCACGCCGCCGGCCTTCAGGGCCGCTTCGCCGGCGAAGTATTCCTTGTGGTCGTCGCCGAGGTCCGAGCCCGACATATTCTGATGGCGCACGCAGGCGATGCCCTCGCGGATCTCCTTCCTCTGCACATTCTTCACGTAGCCGAGCATCCCCTGGGCGCCGAAGTATTCCTTGGCCAGGTTGTCGGTCGAGAGGGCCGCGGTGTGATAGGTCGGCAGGGTGATCAGGTGGTGGAAGATGCCCGCCCGCTTGGCGCTATCGGCCTGGAAGGTGCGGATGCGCTCGTCCGCCTCCATGGCCAGTTCGGACGAGTCATAGTCCACGCTCATCAGCTTGGCGCGGTCATAGGCCGAGACGTCCTTGCCCGCGGCCTTATAGGCGTCGAACACCTGCTGGCGGAAATTGAGCGTCCAGTTGAACGAGGGCGAGTTGTTGTAGACCAGCTTGGCGTTGGGGATGACTTCGCGCACCCGGTCCATCATACCGGCGATCTGCTCGATGTGGGGCTTCTCAGTCTCGATCCACAGCAAATCTGCGCCGTTCTGCAGCGAGGTGATGCTGTCGAGAACGCAGCGGTCCTCACCGGTGCCGGCGCGGAACTGGAACAGGTTCGACGGCAGGCGCTTGGGGCGCAGCAACTTCCCATTTCTGTTCAGGACCACGTCGCCGTTGTTCAGGTCGGCGGGGGCGATCTCCTCGCAATCGAGGAAGCTGTTGTACTGGTCGCCGAGGTCGCCCGGGGTGGCGCTGACAGCGATCTGCTTGGTCAGCCCCGCGCCGAGCGAGTCGGTGCGGGTGACGATCACGCCCTCCTCGACCCCCAGCTCCAGGAAGGCGTAGCGGCAGGCGCGCACCTTGGCCAGGAAGTCCTCATGCGGCACGGTGACCTTGCCGTCCTGGTGGCCACACTGCTTTTCGTCCGAGACTTGGTTTTCGATCTGCAGGGCGCAGGCGCCGGCTTCGATCATCT
>JAMFTA010000039.1 GCA_026225565.1 Caulobacter sp.
AACCCGCGCCGCCTATGGCGCCGTGGTCGAGCGCGCCAAGCGCTATATAGAGGCGGGGGATATCTTTCAGGTGGTGCCCAGCCACCGCTTCTCGCGCCCCTTCACCCAGGATGGGTTCGCCCTCTACCGGTCCCTCCGGCGGCTCAATCCCTCCCCCTTCCTATTCTATTTGAACTTCGGCGGGTTCCAGCTGGTGGGGTCCAGCCCGGAGATCCTGGTTCGTCTGCGCGACGGCAAGCTGACCATCCGCCCCATCGCCGGCACCCGGCCCCGCGGCAAGACGCCGGAAGAGGATCAGGCCCTGGAGCGGGAACTCCTCGCCGACCCCAAGGAGCGGGCCGAGCATCTGATGCTGTTGGATCTAGGGCGCAACGATGTCGGACGGGCGGTGACCCTGAACGACGAGGGCCGCAACCTCATCGCCGCCCAGCCCCGCGTGCGGGTGACCGAGAGCTTCAAGGTCGAGCGCTATAGCCACGTGATGCACATCGTCTCCAACGTCGAGGGCGACGCGCCCGAGGGCCTGAACCCGGTGGACGTGATCCTGACCGCCCTCCCCGCAGGCACTCTCTCCGGCGCGCCCAAGGTCCGGGCCATGCAGATCATCGATGAGTTCGAAACGGAAAAGCGCGGCGTCGCCTATGGGGGCGCGGCGGGCTATATTTCGGCGAACGGCGGGGTCGACACCTGCATCGTGCTCCGGACGGCGCTGATCAAGGACGGCGTCATGTACGTGCAGGCCGGGGGCGGGGTAGTGGCGGATTCCGATCCGGACGCCGAATATGAAGAGACGCTGCACAAGTCCCGCGCCCTGCGCCGCGCCGCCGAAGAGGCCTGGCGCTTCGGCTGAACGAGCAAGGATTAGCGGGAGATGGGTCCGATGACGATGTGGGCTGGGGCCGCGTCGGGGCTCGGCCCGCCGCCCGGCGAGCCCAGAATCACCACGGCCGCGCAGGTCAGGGCTGCGGAGGTGGCGAACATCGCCGTCAGCAACAACCGCCACACCGGATATACGGGCTTTTGCCCATCCGCCTTGGCGTGAATCGAAGTCAAGGCCTCGCGGACAGGGCTCGTCAGGAAGAGAACGGTGTCGGTCATAGCCCCTACCAACGGGCCAAAATGGTTACCATCGAGTTAACCCTATGAACGGCTGACTGCGCGCCCTTGGCGAAAGGGCTTGGCGCGCTTAGAAGCCGCAGTCTCGTCGCGGTTTGGAGGTCCAGATGATCAGATCGGAACAGCCATGATCCTGGTGATCGATAACTACGACAGCTTCACCTACAACCTCGTGCATTACCTGTCCGAGCTGGGGGCCCGCACCCTGGTGCGCCGCAACGACGCCCTGACGGCCGACGAGGCCCTGGCCTTGAAGCCAGAGGCGGTCCTTTTGTCACCGGGTCCTTGCACCCCCAATGAAGCGGGAATCTGCCTGGAGATCCTTGCCAAGGCGCCCCTCGATCTGCCGATCCTGGGGGTCTGCCTGGGTCACCAGGCCATAGCCCAGGCCTTCGGCGGTCAGGTGACCCGCGCCAAGAGCCTGATGCACGGCAAGACCAGCCAAATCCACCACGACGGCCAGGGCCTGTTCAAAGGCCTGCCCGATCCCTTCACCGCCACCCGATATCACAGCCTCGCCACCCCCCGCGATCTCCTCCCCGAGGCGTTGGAGGTCACCGCCTGGACCGAGGACGACGAGGTGATGGGCCTGCGCCATAAGAACCGCCCGATCTTCGGCCTGCAATTCCATCCCGAATCCATCGCCACCGAGGGCGGCCACGCCATGCTGGCCAATTTCATCGACCTCGCCGGCGTTGAGCGCGCCGCCCCCGTCCTCGTCTAACCGGCCCCGCCTTGGACGCGTTCAAACCCCTCCTGGCCAAGCTGGCCGACGGCGCTACGCTTTCGGAGGAGGACGCCGAGGTCTTCTTCGCCGCCTGCCTGCGCGGCGAGCCCAGCCCCGCCCAGATCGCCGCGGCCGTCACCGCCATGCGTATGCGCGGGGAGACGGTGAGCGAGATCACCGCCTGCGCCCGCGCCATGCGCCGCTCCGCCGTCATGCTGGAACACCCCTATGAGGTGATCGACACCTGCGGCACCGGCGGCGATGGGCTGCACACCTTCAACATCTCCACGGCGGCGGCCATCGTGGCGGCCGGCGGCGGGTTGAAGGTGGCCAAGCATGGCACCCGCGCCCTCTCCTCCCGCTCCGGCTCGTCCGACGTCTTGGCGGCGCTGGGGGTCAATATCGAGGCGGGCCCGGAGGCTCAGCGCAGGGCCCTGGACGAGGCCGGCATCTGCTTTCTCTATGCGCCGGCCCACCACGGCGCCATGCGCCACGTCATGCCGGTGCGGGCCGATCTGGGGTTTCGCACCGTGTTCAACCTGCTCGGCCCCCTCTCCAATCCCGCCGGCGCGAAGCGCCAGGTGCTCGGC
Source organism: Caulobacter sp. (assembly GCA_026225565.1). Taxonomy (GTDB): domain Bacteria; phylum Pseudomonadota; class Alphaproteobacteria; order Caulobacterales; family Caulobacteraceae; genus CAIOYC01. Next base: position 2,434 of record JAMFTA010000039.1, read on the forward strand.
GTCGCCGAACCCCGGCGGCTGGAGCCCTTGGCGCGCGTGCTCGGCGCGCTTGGTTCAGAGCGCGCCTGGGTGGTGCATGGCGATGGTTTGGATGAAATGACCACCACTGGCGCGAACCAAGTGGCGGAATGGAGAGACGGCGGCGTGCGACTGTTCAACATCACCCCCGAGGCTGTCGGCCTTCCCCGCGCCGGGCTCGGCGATCTTCGGGGCGGCGATCCGGCCGAGAACGCCGCCGCCTTGCGCGCGCTCCTGAACGGCAGGAAGAGCGCCTACCGCGACGTGGTGATGCTGAACGCCGCCGCCGCCTTCCTGGTCGCCGATACGGTCGAGACCCTACACGAGGGCGTCGAGCGGGCCGCCGCCGCCATCGACAGCGGCCAGGCCCTGACGGCGCTGGAGCGCCTCGCCGCCATCACCAACGAAGCCAACCCATGAACGACATCCTCGCCCAGATCGCCGCCTATAAACGCGCGGACGTCGCCGAGCGCCAAGCCCGCACCACCCTTGGCGAGTTGGAGACCGCCGCCAAGGCCGCCTCGCCGCCGCGCGGCTTTATGGGGGCCCTTGAGCGCGGCTCCGCCGGCGGCAAGCTGGCCCTGATCGCCGAGATCAAGAAGACCTCCCCTTCCAAGGGGCTGATCCGCGCCGACTTCGATCCGCCCGCCCTGGCCCACGCCTATGCCGAAGGCGGCGCCGCCTGCCTGTCGGTGCTGACCGATGGACCGAGCTTTCAAGGCGACGACGCCTATCTCGCCGCGGCGCGGGGCGCCTGCGCCCTGCCCGCCCTTCGCAAAGACTTCCTGGTCGATCCCTGGCAGGTGGCGCAATCCCGGGCGTTGGGCGCCGACGCCATCCTGATCATCATGGCCATGGTCGACGACGCCCTGGCCGCCGACCTCTACGCCGAAGCCCGCCGATTCGGCCTCGACGCCTTGGTGGAGGTGCATGACGAGGCGGAGCTGGATCGCGCCGCGGCCCTCGGCGCCGCGTTGATCGGCGTCAACAACCGGGACCTGCGCACCTTCGTCACCGACCTCGCCGTAACCGAACGGCTGGCGGCGCGAGCGCCCAAAAGCGCGCTCCTCGTGGCCGAAAGCGGCATCTTCACCCCCGCCGACGCCGCCCGCGCCGCCAACGCCGGCGCCCACGCCATGCTGGTCGGCGAAAGCCTGATGCGCCAACCGGACATCGCCGCCGCCACAAAGGCGCTTCTAGCCTAGCGTCGTTCACTTGACATTAACTGAGAACACTTACAGAACATCGCTAGGACGTTTGCGATTTGTTCGCATACATAGTTGGGCGACAGGGCGATGTTGACGCGTAAGCAGCACGAGCTTTTGATGTTCATCCACGAGCGCATCAAGGAGAGCGGTGTCTCTCCCTCCTTCGACGAGATGAAGGATGCGCTGGACCTCGCCTCCAAATCCGGCATTCATCGGCTGATCACCGCCCTGGAGGAGCGCGGCTTTATTCGTCGCCTCGCCCACCGCGCGCGGGCGCTGGAGGTGGTGAAGATGCCCGAGGAGGCCACCACCGGCCGCTCACGCCAGCCCTTCAAGCCCCAGGTGGTGGAGGGCTCGCGCCCATCCGGGCCGCCGCCGCGCGAGGCCAACGATTCCTACGACCTGCCGGTGCTGGGCCGCATCGCCGCCGGCACGCCCATCGAAGCCATCCAGCACGAGCGCGAACGCATCGCCGTGCCTGCAGACATGATCAACGGCGGCGGCGAGCACTTTGTGCTGGAGGTGCAGGGCGATTCGATGATCGAGGCCGGCATCCTCGATGGCGACTATGTGGTGATCAAGCGCGGCGACACCGCCAATTCCGGCGAGATCGTCGTCGCCCTGGTGATGGGCGAGGAAGCGACCCTGAAGCGCCTGCGCAAGAAGGCCGGCTCCATCGCCCTGGAAGCCGCAAATCCCCGCTACCAGACCCGGGTGTTCGGCCCCGATCAGGTCGAGGTGCAGGGCAAGCTGGTGGGACTGATCCGCCGCTATCACTGATCCGCGTCGGCGGGGCGGCTCCACGGCCGCTCGCCCCGGATCGGTTGCGCCCAGACGATCCGCCAGCGGGGACCGTCGGCATAGATCTCCGCCGCGCCGCTGGCTTTGAAATCGCCGCCATGCAGCACGATCTTTTCGGCGCAGGCGGCCGGCGCCGCGAAGGCATAGCGAATCACAAGGATATCCGAGCGGCGACAGAGGTCGTCCAGGCACCCCTCTGGCGGGGTGAGCCTGCTCCACCAGGCGCCGATGGCTGGGCGCACACCCGACTTGGCGGCGCAGCTGCGCCGATCGCAGTCGTAGACGGCGTCCCGCGCTGCGGTCTCGTCCTTGGGGATAGCCAGCCCCCGCCGCCCGGCCCAGAGCTCGGTGGCATAGGCGCGCGTTCCCGGCTTTAAAGGGATCATCACGCCCTTGACGGCGATAGGCGCGTCGTCTGCGTCATTGGCGATCCAGGCCAGAGGCGCTGGCGGCCTTGGCCAAACCATCACGGCGGCGGCCAGAGGCGCGCCGAGCCAGCGCAGATGGCCCCTCCACAGGCAGGCGAACAGAATTCCCAAGAAGGCCAGCAGCATGGCGATGGGAGGCGCGCTGGAGGCGCCCATGGCCGCGCCGGGCGCTGTGGCGCAGGCGTGGGCGATCTCCAGGATGCCGCGCGCAGCCCACGCCGAGGCCCAGAGGATCGGCGCCAAGCAAGCGCGGCTGACGCCGAGGAGCTCTCCCGACATGGCGACCGCCAGGGCCGGCATCATGCAGGCGCTAGCTAGAAAATCGGCCGTGAGGTTGGCCAGCACCCCATAGTTGGCGATACGGTTGAAATGCTGGATGGCGAAGGGGCCTGTGGCGGTGCCGGCGACAAAGCTGACCACCGAAAGGCCGATCAGCCAATCCTTGGCCTTCTGGGTGACGGCGATGGGCCAGGGGGTGGAGATCGCCTTGCCGCGCCGGGGCCAGACCTCCGCCAAGGCCACCAGGGCGGCGGTGGCGGAAAACGACATCTGGAAGCCCGGCTGCACCACGGCCTCCGGCTGCAAGAGCAGCACGATGAGCGCCGCCACCGCCAAGGAGCGCAGGCTGATGGCGCGGCGGTCGAGCAGCATGGCGATGAAGGCGACGCTGGCGGTGATCGCCGCCCGCTTTGCCGGCGGGTGGGCGCCAGAGAGGGTCAAATAGACCAGGACGGCGATCAGCCCGCCGGCCGCCGCCACCTTCTTTCCCGACACCCGCAAGGCTGCCCATGGCCAGGCGGCGATCCCCAATCGCAAGGCGGCGAAGACGAAGCCGGAGACGGCGGCGGTGTGCAGGCCGGCGATGGCCAGCATATGAGCCAGGCCCGAGGCCCGCAGATTGTCCGCCGCCTCCGACGGCAGCCAGCCTTCGTGGCTGGTGGTCACCGCCACCGCCAGGCCCGCGGCCGCCTCTCCCGCGCCCGGCGCCTCAGCGCGAATGTCGCTGGCAAGCTGGCGCGCCAGCCGCCAGCGAAGCCGGTTCACGCCTTGGACTATCCGAATGGCGGCGGGCGGCGACGGCAGGTCGATCAACACCGGCTGTTTCAAGGCCAGCCCCACCCCGCCGATGCGCTCGAACCAGGCGTCCCGCGCAAAATCGAAGGCCCCGGGCGCGGCGGGGCCCGGCGGCGGATCGAGGAGGGCGGTCAGGCGCACCGCCTCCCCCGGCCCCACCACAGCGTCGGACTCGACAGAGATGCGGATCAGCGCCGGCAGGGCGTCTCGGCGGAGGTGTGCGATATAGCTGGGCGCGATCAGCAGCCGCCCTTTGTCCTTGGACGGGCTGGAGACATCCACCACCCATCCCTCCACGCGTCCGACCCCATAGTCGGCAGGGATGCGGGGGGATGCGACCCATCCCGCCTTCAGATCGGCCACGGCGAAACCAAAGACGGCGAAGGCGATCAGGGTCGAGGCGATGGCCGCGGCCTGGCTGACGGTGAAGCGGCGCACCGCGATAGCGGCGAGTAGCGCGAAGGCGGCCGCTGCGACGCCGATCGCCATCGAAGGCTCGTGCTTCAAGCCGAAATAACTGGCCGCCCCAGCGCCGAAGGCCACCGGCGTCCACAGGGGCCAGCGCTCGCCTTGCGCCAGGACCTCTCGCTTCAGGCAGGCGAAAAGCGCGGCGGGATTGATCGACCGTATCAAGCTAGGCGACCGACTCATTAAATCGGATCCAGATTCTTGCGGAGGCGAGTTTGACGCCGGCGAGATAGTTATCATCTCGCTTGTC